>JBGTSH010000534.1:0-4285 GCA_041940405.1 Polyangiaceae bacterium | reverse complement strand
ACTTCAAGTACTCATTCCCCTGCTGGGCAATCCGTCCCTGGCTCGGCCCGTTTCCGTTCGGCGCGCCCTCGCCGTACCCGTTGTACAGCTTGTCGACCACGTCCATCCCGCTCGTCACCTTGCCGAACACCGTATAGCCCCACTCGGAGCCGTTCTTCGACTTGTGATCGAGGAACGCGTTGTCCGACACGTTGATAAAAAACTGCGCCGTCGCCGAGTGCGGATCGCTCGTCCGCGCCATCGCGACGGTGCCCTTCGTGTTCTTGAGGCCGTTGAACGCCTCGTTCTCCACCGGGGCCTTGGTCGGCTTCTTGTTGTAGCGCTCGTCGAAGCCGCCGCCCTGGGCCATGAAGCCGTCGATGATTCGGTGAAAGACAGTACCGTCATAGTGACCGGCGTCGACGTAGGAGAGGAAGTTCTGGACCGTCTTCGGTGCTTTCTCGTCCTCGAGCTCGAGGTTGATGGTCCCGTGCGACGTTTCGACGATGACGGTGGTTCCCATGGTCGGCGGAGGATAGAGCGGGTCGCGGGTCGTAGGCGACTACCAACTGGCCGTCGTCACCGCTGGGCGGTAGCGCCGGAGGAAGGCGTTTGATCTCTGTGGGCGTGCAAAGCGGGGAGGCGAGGAGGCGGGGAGGCGGGGAATTTCAGAGGTTGGGCGGATCGTGGTTGGGGGCTGGTGCCGGAAGGGTGAGTCTTCGGAGGCCGTGGCGAAGGACGGGGACGTGGAAATTGATGAGGAGTCCCACCCGATGACCTGTGAGACGCAAGTACGTCAGGACCTGCGACTCGTGTACTCCGAGGAGCCGGTCGACCGCCTTTATCTCGACCACCAACGTTCGTTCGACGAGCAAGTCCAGACGATATCCCGCAGCCAGTTGCACGCCTTTGTAGCTGACTGGAACGTCGACTTCGGACTCGAAGCGAACGCAAGATAGCTCGAGCTCCCGTTTGAGACAGCGCGAGTAGGCGGATTCAAGCAGCCCCGGCCCGAGCGCCCGGTGTACTTCAATCGCAGCCCCAATAACCGCCTGGGTTACGTCAACGAGCTCCATACCCCTATGTCGACGCGAGCCGTCCCCAGTTGCTATCCCCCAACCCTTTTTCTTCTCCCCGCCTCCCCGCCTCCCCGCTTTGCACGCCTACAAAAATCAAACGCGGTGCCTGGCCAAACAAGCCCGCCGCGACGATCAGCTCCCGCTACTGCCGCGCCCGCGCAGCGACGACGTGGGGCCGTCGATCACGCCCTTCGGCACGAGCCCGGCCAGCCTCCATTTGTGGAGCACGGTCTTCCTCGTGTTCGCGACGAGCACGCGCTGAAAGTAGACCGCGGCCAAGCAAAGAACGCCGAACAGGACGACCGTCCCCGCAGCAAGGGCGAACGCCGTAGACGCGGGGTCGAGCGCGACGACCGGCGACGCAGTCCGCATCTCGCCGACCGCGAAGGTGGTCGTCGGCGTCAGGACGCCGGTGAGCTCGAGGGCGTACGGCGCGACCAGCGCGAGCGCGCCGAGCGCGGCCGTGGGAAAGAGCCAGCTCGGGCGGCCGAGGAGCATGAAGACCACCGTGGTGAGGGTGATGACGCCCGGCACGGTGATGAACGGACCGACCACGCGCGACGCCGCGTCGGTGGCGAGCAGGCAAAAGATGAGCGCGAGAAACTGAAGGGGCGCCGTGCGGCGGCGCACGCGCGAGCAGAAGAGGAGGGCGCCGATCGCGATCAGATCGAGCACGGCCCACACGACGAGCGCGCTCGGCTGCACCGGGTCGGAGAACGCGAGGATGACGATGAGCGGGAGCCACATCGCGTAGAGGAGCGCGCCAGCCACGCCGCCGCGCCGGTACACGAGCAGCGCCACGCGCTCGACCTCGCGCGCGACCTCGGCCGGCTCCTCCCCGCGCTTGGGCTCTTCGAGCATGAGCTTGAGGACGACCTCTTGGGCGAGCGCGTGCGACGGCGCGAGGGCGAGCGCGCGGCCGGCGTGCTCGAGGGCAACCTCGCGTGCGATGGGACGCTCTTCGAGCCCGCCGAGGGCGCGGAGCGCCAATCGGGCCTCCGCCTCGGCGAGCTTCGCCCGCGCCGCGACGTCGCGGTCGCCGTCGAGAAAGCGCTGCACCGCGCCGAGCAACGCTTCGACGGAGTCGAAGCGCTCTCCAACCTCGTGGGCCGTGGCGCGCACGCACGCCTCCTCGAGCTCCGGCGCGACGCTCTTCGACCGCATGACCGCACGGATGCGCGCCTCGACCGGCTTGACCGTCGACTCGGCGAGGTCGACGGCCTTCTCGGACGCGTGGAGGCGCTCGAACGTGAGAAGCTCGAACAGGATCGCGCCCAGCGAATAGACGTCGGACTTCTCGTCCGCGTTGCGAGCGTCGTGGAGCTGTTCGGGCGCCATGTACCCGAGCGTGCCGAGCACCTCACCGTGGAGCGTCGAGTAGCTGGCGTGATCCTCGATGTCGGGGCGCTCCTCTTTGCGGCTCGGCGGACCGGCGCTTCCGCTCGACGAACGCACCTTGGCGATCCCCCAGTCGATCACGTAGACCTCGCCGTAGTCGCCGAGCATGACGTTCGCGGGCTTGAGATCGCGGTGAACCACGCCGCGCCGGTGCGCGAAGCACATCGTCTGGCAGACGGTGACGAACGCGGCGAGCAGGCGCGCCCGCGTGAAGCGTGCCGTGAACTTCGCGTCTCCGCGCGCCAGCGCCCGGACGATGCTCTCGAGCGACTCGCCGCGAATGCGCTTCATGGTGAAGAACGGCGCGCCGTCCGACATGTCGCCGAGGTCGTAGACGGGCACCACGCCCGGGTGCTCGAGCTGGCCTTGGAGACGGCACTCACGGTTGAACCGCGTGAGGACGTCCTCGCCGCCGTCGAAGCGCGCGGCCTTGAGCGCGACCTCGCGCCCGATCCGGCCATCACGTGCCGCGAACACGTCGCCCATCCCACCACGACCGAGGACTTCGGCGAGCGCATACCGGGCGTCGAAGTCGTCGCGCGCCAGCGGCGGCATGGTGACCGAAACCAGCGGCATCGTCACGACGCCGCTCAGCGAGTCCGCCGACTCGGAGCCGGCTGGCGCGGCGGGGGCGTCGGGCGCCTCGGCTTCGTCGGCGGACATCGAGCGCGATCCTGCCCTCGCGGACCGGCGACGAAAAGGTCGACGAAGGCCCTCCGAGGGTGCCGACGTGGGGGCCGAGTTCGTGCCATCATCCGGATCGATGGCTCGGGGTCGAGTTCTCGTCGTCGATGACAGCGCACCGGAACGCGCAGCAGTGGTCGAGACCCTCCGCCAATGGGGGGAGCTCGAGGAGGTCATCGAAGCCGATGACGGTCTGGCGGCCATACGCTTGATGGCCGAAAAGCGGCCGGATCTGGTCGTCTGCGACCTGGTCATGCCCCACTGCGACGGCATGCAGTTTCTCCGGCTGCGCGCGTCGAAGCCCGAGCTCGCGAGCATCCCCGTCCTCATCCTGACGAGCGACTCCGAGCTCGAACGGAAGGTCGAGCTCTTCGAGCGGGGCGCTTCGGACTACGTCAAGAAGCCGTTCGACCCCCGCGAGCTCGTGGCCCGGGTTCGCGTGCACCTTCGGCTCACCCTGCTCACCGAAGACCTCGAGGCAGCGAACGAGAAGCTCTACAAGCTCTCCTGCGCCGACCCGCTGACGGATCTGTTCAACAGGCGGCACTTCAACAACGTGGTCAAGATCGAAGTGGCGCGGGTGTCCCGGTACAACGTGCCGGTCTCGCTGGTGGTCTGTGACATCGACCACTTCAAGCCGCTCAACGACGAGCTCGGCCACTTCGGGGGCGACGAGATCCTCAAGGGCGTCGCCTCGACCCTCGGCAGGTGCGTCCGCAAGGCGGACGTGATCGCGCGCTACGGCGGCGAAGAGATCGCGGTCCTCCTCTCGAACACCGGCAAGGCCGGCGCCGCGAACCTCGCGGAGCGGCTGCGGGCGACGATCGAGAGCACCGAGCTCACCGCCGGCGACACCAAGCTCCGCGTCACAGCGAGCTTCGGCGTGGCCACCGCCGAGCCGAAGGGCGACGTGACGAGCAGCACGCAGCTGATCCACCGCGCGGATCGAGCCCTCTACGTCGCGAAGCGCCGGGGACGAAATCGCGTCGTCAACTGGGGCCCGGAGCTCGAGCGCTCCGAGTCCCAGCCCTAGCAGGGTGCTGAAAATGGCGACGTCACGCCGCTGGGTGGGGTAGTGGCTGCTCTTTCACCCCCCCAGCCCCCCTCGCTCCGCGAGGGGGGAGCCTAACATCTCTGTTGTGCTC
>JBGTSH010000533.1:0-4322 GCA_041940405.1 Polyangiaceae bacterium | reverse complement strand
GCCGCCGGGATGGACGTGGCGAAGGTCAGGCCGGCCTTCAGGCCGAAGTAGACGTTGGCCGCCGTGAAGACGCCCGTGATCAGGATGCCCAGCACGATGCCGCGCAGGGTCAGTTCGGTGCCGAGTTCGGGCGCCGTCGAGGCAGGAGTGATCATGCAGTCGGAACGTTGGGGCGCCGGGTAGCGCGATGTGCGCATCATCGCGGCAGGCCGCGAGACCTTGAATTGACGTTAACGTCAATTGGCGACCTAGAATTGCGCCCGAGCCAGGAGACAAGCCATGACCGACCTCGCCGCTGACTACAAGGCGCTTGCCGAGTACCGCCCCACGCACAAGGTGCGTTTCGTCACCGCCGCCAGCCTGTTCGACGGCCACGACGCCGCCATCAACATCATGCGCCGCATCATGCAGAGCACCGGCGCCGAGATCATCCACCTGGGCCACAACCGCTCGGTGCAGGAAATTGTCGACTGCGCCATCCAGGAAGATGTGCAGGGCATCGCCATCACCTCCTACCAGGGCGGCCACGTCGAGTTCTTCAAGTACATGCGCGACCTTCTCAAGGAGCGCGGCGCGAGCGTACGGATCTTCGGAGGCGGCGGCGGGACGATCCTGCCGAGCGAGGCCGACGAGCTGCACGACTACGGGATCGACCGGATCTACTCGCCGGACGACGGCCGGTCGCTCGGCCTGCAGGGAATGATCAACGATCTGCTCGAGAAGTGCGATTTCCCGACGCGCGCCGAGATCGACGCCGACGTCGCCAAGCTCAAGTCGCGCGACGCCGGCGCGATCGGTCGCCTCATCAGCGCAGCCGAGACGCACCCCGAGTGGGAAGCCGAGATCAAGAAGCGCGTCGCAGGCGCGACCAACGGTAAGAAGATCCCTGTCCTCGGCGTCACGGGAACGGGCGGTAGCGGCAAGTCGTCGCTCGTGGACGAGATCGTTCGCCGCTACCTCCTCGATCAGCCGGAAAAGACGCTCGCGGTCATCTCGGTCGATCCGACCAAGCGGAAGTCGGGCGGCGCCCTCCTCGGCGATCGCATCCGCATGAACGCGATCGCGTCCGACCGCGTGTACATGCGCTCGCTGGCGACGCGCCAGTCGAACGTCGCGCTCTCGAAGCACGTTCGCGAGGCCGTCGACGTCTGCAAAGCCGCCGGCTTCGATCTCATCATCCTCGAGACGAGCGGCATCGGCCAGAGCGACACCGAGATCACCGATCACGCGGACGTCTCGCTCTACGTCATGACGAGCGAGTACGGCGCCGCGACCCAGCTCGAGAAGATCGACATGCTGGACTACGCGGACGTCGTCGCGATCAACAAGTTCGACAAGCGCGGGAGCCTGGATGCCCTTCGCGACGTTCGAAAGCAATACAAGCGCAACCAGCAGATGTTCACTGCGGCCGATGACGAGCTTCCGATTTACGGGACGATCGCGTCGCAGTTCAACGATGCCGGCACCAACGCGCTCTACAAGAAGGTCCTCGAGGTCCTCGCCAAGAAGACCGGCGTCGGCTTCAGCCTGCACAGCGAGCTCGCGATCGACAAGTCGGGGCAGCCCAGCGTCATCCCCGCCGATCGCGTGCGGTACCTCGCCGAGATCGCCGAGGCGTCGGATCGCTACGAGTCGTTCGCCAAGGAGCAGAGCCGCCGCGCGCGCTGCGCCTACCAGCTGTTCGGTGCGATCGCCGCCCTGCGTGGGACGCGCATCACCGAGTGGGACGTCCTTCCGGATCTCGAGCCGCTCGAGACCGATACGCCGGCGATCAAGGAGCTCCTCGAGCGCTACAAGGAAGAGGTGGAGCGTCTCGACGGCGACTGCCGCGGATGCCTGCGCGGCTGGCCCGAGGTGCGCCGCCGCTACAAGGCCGACGTCTTCCGCTACCAGGTGCGCGAGCGGGTCATCGAGCAGCCGCTCTTCTCGGAGTCGCTCAGCCACACGCGCATCCCGAAGGTCGCGCTTCCGCGCTACACCGATTGGGGCGACATCCTCTTCTGGATCCTGAGCGAGAACGTTCCTGGCGAGTTTCCGTACGCCGCGGGCGTCTTCAACCTCAAGCGCGAGGGCGAGGACCCGGCGCGCATGTTCGCGGGCGAGGGCGGACCCGAGCGCACCAACAAGCGCTTCCACTACGTCTCGCGCGGTCTACCCGCCAAGCGCCTCTCGACGGCGTTCGACTCGGTCACCCTCTACGGCGAGGATCCGGCGCGCCGCCCGGATATCTACGGCAAGGTAGGTAACAGCGGTGTCAGCATCGCTACCGTCGATGACGCCAAGAAGCTCTACTCGGGCTTCGACCTCGCCGATCCGGCGACGAGCGTCTCGATGACGATCAACGGCCCGGCGCCGATGCTGCTCGGCTTCTACATGAACGCCGCGGTCGATCAGGCTTGCGAGAAGTACATCCGCGAGCAGGGCAAGGTCGACGACATACAGAAGAAGATCGCCGACAAGTACGCGAAGCTCGGACTTCCCCGGCCCAGCTACCAAGGCGATCTGCCGGCCGGCAACGACGGGCTCGGCCTGATGCTCCTCGGCGTCTCGGGTGACGAGGTCCTGCCGCGCGACGTCTACGACAAGATCAAGCAGAAGACCTTGTCGGCGGTGCGCGGCACGGTGCAGGCCGACATCCTGAAAGAGGATCAGGCGCAGAACACCTGCATCTTCTCCACCGAGTTCGCGCTCCGGATGATGGGCGACATCCAGGCGTATTTCACCGCGAACAAGGTGCGAAACTTCTACTCGGTTTCGATCAGCGGCTACCACATCGCGGAAGCCGGAGCGAACCCGATAACGCAGCTCGCCTTTACGCTCGCAAACGGGTTCACCTACGTCGAGTACTACCTCTCGCGGGGGATGCACATCGACGACTTCGCGCCCAACCTGTCGTTCTTCTTTTCGAACGGCCTCGACCCCGAGTACTCGGTCATCGGCCGCGTCGCGCGCCGCATCTGGGCCAAGGCGATCAAGCACAAGTACGGCGGCAACGAGCGATCGCAGAAGCTCAAGTACCACATCCAGACGTCGGGCCGGAGCCTGCACGCCCAGGAGATCGCGTTCAACGACATCCGCACGACGCTGCAGGCGCTCTACGCGATCTACGACAACACCAACTCGCTCCACACGAACGCCTACGACGAGGCGATCACCACGCCGACCGAAGAGAGCGTGCGCCGCGCGCTCGCGATTCAGCTCATCATCAACGAGGAGCTCGGCCTCTCGAAGAACGAGAACCCGCTCCAGGGTTCGTTCATCATCGAGGAGCTGACGGATCTCGTGGAGCAGGCGGTGCTCAAGGAGTTCCGATCGATCACCGAGCGCGGCGGCGTCCTCGGCGCGATGGAGCGCATGTACCAGCGCACCAAGATCCAGGAAGAGTCGCTCTACTACGAGTCGATGAAGCACGAGGGCAAGCTGCCGGTGATCGGGGTCAACACGTTCCTGGATCCCCAGGGCTCGCCCACGATCCTCCCGAAGGAGGTCATCCGCTCGAACCCCGAGGAGAAGGAGTACGCGATCGCCAGCGTCGCCGCGTTCCAGAAGCGCAACGAGGCCGCGGCGCCCGGCGCGCTCGCCGACCTCCAGAAGGCGGCTACCACGGGCGGCAACGTCTTCGAGGCCTTGATGGAGGTCTGCAAGATCTGCTCTCTCGGGCAGATCTCGGAGGCGCTCTACCAGGTCGGCGGGCAGTACCGCAGGAACATGTGATGGAAAAGCCCCTCCCAGCCGGGTCACTTCGGGCCTATTGAGGCTCAATCATGTCCGAGCTCTCCACCGAGGAGGCCTGGCGGCGCGCCGTTCTATCCGGGCTCAAGGGCGCCCCGTTCGAGAAGCTGATCGCCACCAGCGCCGAGGGGATCGCCGTCGAGCCTCTGTACCTGCCGAAGGATGCGGTCGGCCTCACGCGGCGCGGTGAGCCTGGTGCTCTGCCCTTTGCCCGAGGCGCGCGTTCACCGGGTGCCGGGCCCTTCTTGGTGGCCGCGCGCATCGATGCGGGGGAGCCGGCCCGGCGCATCGCCGAGGAGCTCGGTTCGGGGGCCGATGCGATCTGGCTCACCATCGACGGCGCACCCGACCAGGGGATCGTCGAGGCGATCGCGAAGGCGGTCGGCGGCCGGAACCTCTTCTTGCAAGCCGGCACACGCGCTCACGCCTGTCACGACGCGCTCCGGCAGGCGGGCGCGGCGGGGATCAGCGCGCTGGGGCAGAAGTACGTCGGGTGGGGGACGGGGTTCGTGGACCTGGACCACCACGGGTGGGAGGACCTGTTCATCGCCAACGGGCTGGTGGGGGGGCTCTACATCCTGTCTTGGGAC
>JBGTSH010000532.1:0-4323 GCA_041940405.1 Polyangiaceae bacterium | reverse complement strand
CTTGCTCGAGGTCGCGGGCTTTCCGACGACCGGAGGTGGCGTGCTGACGTCGGGCGGCTCGCTCGGGAACCTGACGGCGCTCCTTGCCGCGCGGCAGGCCAAGGCGCCCGGCGACGTTCGGGAGCGCGGCATGACGCCCGACGCGCGCCTCTCGATCCTCGTCTCGGAGCAAGCGCACTATTCGATCGAGCGCGCCGCGCAAGTGATGGGGCTCGGCCGCGACGCGGTAGTCCGCGTCGCGACCGACGGGAGGTACCGCCTGATCCCCGATGACGTGAAGGACGCGCACCGCAGAGCGAGCGAGCGCGGACTCGTGCCCTTTGCGCTCGTCGCGAGCGCCGGTGCGACGGGCACGGGATCGATCGATCCGCTCCACGCCGCGGCGGACCTCGCCGCCGAGCTCGAGCTCTGGCTGCACGTCGACGGTGCGCACGGCGCATCGGCGCTCCTCTCCTCGCGGTACAAGGGCGCCCTCTCAGGGATCGAGCGCGCCGACTCCCTCGTGTGGGACGCCCACAAGCTGATGAGCATCCCCGCGCTCGCGACCGCCGTGCTCTTCCGAGACGGGCGCGCGCCATACGCTACGTTCGCCCAGGACGCCGCGTACCTCTTTCAAGATCGCGACGAGGCTCCCTGGTTCGACATCGGCCTTCGTACGATCGAGTGCACCAAGCCCCTCATCGCCCTTCCGCTCTATGGCGCGCTCGCGACGCTCGGGACGCGCGTGTTTTCGGAAGCTGTCGAGATCGTCTACGACCTCGCGCGCGCCTTCGCTTCCCATCTGGCGGCGCAGCCCGACTTCGAGCTCGCGTGCCCGCCGGACGCGAACATCGTCTGCTTCCGTTACGTGCCGGAGAGCTCGACGGATCTCGACGCCCTCCAAAGGCGCGTCCGCGACGAGCTGCGCGCGAGCGGCGAGTTCTACGTCGTTCTGACGACGCTGCGGGGCAAGGTCCACTTGCGCGTATCGCTCATGAACCCCAGAACGACCATGGCCGACCTCGAGGCGCTGCTCGATGCGGTGCGCCGAGTGGTGCCTTCCTCGGCTCCGAGGGCCTGACGATGTGCCTCATCCTCTTCGCCGTCGATCCAGCCCCGGATCTCGCGCTCGTGCTCGCGGCGAACCGCGACGAGGACCACAGCCGTCCCACGCAGGCCGCGCATGCGTGGCCTGCGCCGAGCCGCCTGTTCGGCGGCCGCGACGAAAGGAGCGGCGGAACGTGGCTCGGCGTCCTACCCGGCGGCCGTCTATCGGCGGTCACCAACGTGCGCCATCCGGGCGCGCGACGCGAGGGTCGCTCGCGCGGCGAGCTCCCCCTCCGCTTCGCTTCGGGTCCCGAGAGCATCGTCGACGTGGCGCGAGCCCTCCAGCCCGAGCTCGGAGGCTTTCCGGCGTTCAACCTGATCGCAGCGTCCCCCGAGGAAGGGACGTTCGCCTGGAGCGAACGAGGCGGGCCCATCCTTCGCATGCCGGCCGGGGTGCACGGCCTCTCGAACGCCCGCGTCGACGTGCCCTGGCCGAAGGTCGTTCGCGGAAGAGAGGCGCTTGCCTCGGCGCTGGACGGGCCTCGCGATGCGCTCGCGGCTCGTCTCTTCCTCGCGCTCGCGGATGAGACCGTCGCTCGCGACGACGAGCTTCCCTCGACCGGGGTCTCGCTCGAGATCGAGCGACTCCTCGCGCCGGCCTTCATTCGCGGTCCGGCCTACGGGACCCGATCGTCGACGGTGGTCATCGTCGAGCGTTCGGGCCGGACGACCTTCGAGGAGCGTTCGTTCGGCCGCGACGGGGCACCGCTCGGCACCGTACGCACCGAGATCTGATCCGGCGCCGCTCCGATCAGAACGCGCCTTCGACGCCGATAAAGCCGGGACCGGCGAGCATCCGCGCGCTCCCCGACTGCGCGGGCGCGGGCTCGCCGTCACCGCCCACCACGAAGAGAACGATGCCCGTCGTGAGGACCGCGGCGCCCGCTGCCATTCCGATGATCGAAGCAGTCCCGAGCGTTGCTGCCTCTTCGTCGAGGCTCGTGATCTCGGCGCGGCAAGGCGCGCCGCACGTCTCGAACTGCTCGTCCGCGTCCGACGTCTTCAGGAGCGAGACGATGCCCATCGCGCCGCCGGCGATGAGCCCGGCACCCCCGACGGCCATGAGCGGGACCGAGGCGATGCGCGTCGCCGGCCAACCGCCACCCGCATCGGGCTCCGGATCGGTCGGCCCTGCGGGCCCGGCCTTCTTCTCGATCGCGAGCTTGATGCGCACCTCGGTGGTTCGGCCTTCGGGCGCCATCACGGTGACGGTGCCGTCGACGTACCCTGCGGCGCGCGCGACGACCGTGTGCGCACCGGGATCGATCTCGATCGTTTCGCCGAGCGGCTTTGGAAGCGCCGCGGCGTCGAGCGTCACGACGAGATCCGCCGGTTGCGGCTCGACCTGGACGATGACGCGGGGGATGCGCGACTCGAGCGAGGCGAGCTCCTTCTTTCCGTTCGCCTGAGCGTCGAGGAACGGCTTCGAGGCTTTGGCGGGCAGGACCTCGCCGACGAGCTTCTTGTAGGTCTCGCGGGCCGCGAGGAGCTGGGTCGTCGCCGCTTGCGCGCGGGCGATGTAGAGCAGGTGCGTCGGGGCGTGGAACAGCCGCTCCGCCTCGGTGAGCAGCGGGAGTCCCTCGGCGGCACGTCCATCTTCGACAGCCTTCGCTCCCTTGGTGAAGAGATCGCGCGCCTTGGCCTTGTCGTCATCGGGCGCCGCTGCTGCCGGCTGCGCGTGCGAGAGCGCCATCCCGAAGACGAGCGCGCCGAACAACGAGCGCAGGAGGGTCCGCGATAAGGGAGCTGTCACAGATGCGCCAAAGGCTACCCTAGACACGCCAAATGGGTTCTACCACCTGCCGTATGCTAGCCTAAAGCCAGTATGGCCGGTCCCTCCCGCGAAGGAGAGATCATCGATGGGAAGTACCGCATCCTTCGCTTGCTGGGTGAAGGTGGGATGGGCGCGGTGTACGCGGGCGAGCACGTCCGCCTCAAGAAGGCCGTCGCCATCAAGGTGCTGCATGCGGGCGCCAACTCCCACGCCGAGATGGCCGATCGCTTCGAGCGCGAAGCCCAGGCCGCCGGCCAGATCGGCAGCGATCACATCGTCGAGGTCTTCGACATCGGTGCGACCCCGACGGGCGACCGCTTCATGGTCATGGAGTACCTCGAGGGCGAGCCGCTGCGGACGCGCCTCAAACGCCTCCGAAAGTTACGCGAGATCGAGGTCGCGGAGCTCGCGTCGCAGCTCCTCGAGGGCCTCGGCGCTGCCCACCGCGCGGGCATCGTGCACCGCGATCTCAAGCCGGACAACGTCTTCATCTGCCGTGAGAAAGCCGGCCGACGCGACTTCGTGAAGGTGCTCGACTTCGGCATCAGCAAGTTCGCACAGGCCGGCGAATCGGGCTCGGTCACCAAGACCGGCACCATCATGGGCTCGCCCAACTACATGAGCCCCGAGCACGTTCAAGCCTCGCATGAGGTCGACGCGCGCAGCGATCTGTACAGCGTCGGCGTCGTCCTGTTCGAAGCGGTGACCGGCAGGATCCCGCGCAAGGCCGCCACGTTCGCAGAGATCTTGTTCAAGGTCGTCTACGAGCCGGTCCCGGATCCGCGCACGCTCGATCCCGATCTCGACCCCGACTTCGCCGACATCATCGTCAAAGCGTGCGCCCACCGGAAGGATCAGCGGTACCAGTCGGCGGAAGAGTTCAAGACGGCGCTCGACGGGTTCATCATCGCGCGCCGCGCGCCTTCGACCGGCGGCGCGTTCGCGGATCCGGTGACGCCCGGGAGCACCGACGGATTTCGAACGATTGCGCTTCCCCCGGGCGCTCTCGCGCCGCCGGCTCCGACATCGAATCCGGGCTCGAGGTCGCAGCCGCAGCCGGCGTCCCAACCGTCCTTCCATGCTTCGCAGCCCTCGGTCGGAGCGGGCAGCCAGCCTTCGTTCGCCGGACAGAGCTTCTCCGGCAGCCACCCGATTCCTCCGAGCGGCGTCCACGCGCAGCAACACTCGACGAGCGGCGCGTTCCCACAAGCCCCGCCGCCTCCGCCGCACTCGGCCGGCGCGATCTCGCAACCCTCGTTCGGAGCGAGCAGCCAGCCATCCTTCGGCAGCACTTCGCAGCCGTCGGTCGGTGCGGGCAGCCAGCCTTCGTTCGGCGCCTCGTCGCAACCTTCGTTCGGAGCGAGCAGCCAACCCGCGTTCGGCAACGGGTCGCAACCTTCGTATGCGTCGCAGTTCAGCGTCACGCACCAGCCGTACGGCGGGCAGCCTGCTCCCAAGCGAAA
>JBGTSH010000531.1:0-4370 GCA_041940405.1 Polyangiaceae bacterium | reverse complement strand
CCGCGTAGGTGCCGGGGTTGTTGTAGGTGTGGCTCGGGGCCTGCTGCGTCGAGGTGCCCCCGTCGCCGAAGGTCCATGACCAACCGTTCACGTCACCGGTGCTGAGATCCGAGAAGCTCACGAGGAGCGGCGCCGTTCCCGAGGTGGGGGTGCCGTCGAACTCGGCGACCGGCGGGATCGAGTTGGCCGGATCGATGCACACGATGCGGATGTCGTCGATGTTCCAGCCAGCACACAGGTAGACGCCCGAACCCGTCTGGTAGCTGAAACGAATCTGCATGTTGGCGTTCGCATAGGCGGTGATGTTGTGGCTCATCTTGGTCCACGCCGTGTCATTGACGACCACGCCGGCTGGGTTCTGCCAGACCAGCACCCACGACGAGCCGTTCCAAACCTCGACACGATCGATCATGAAGTTGGGGTAGTCGGAATGGAGCCAGCGCCAGTACTCCAGGACGACGTTGGCCTGACCCGCAGTGTTGAAGACCGGGCTCGTCAGGTAGTTCGGACCGGCGATCGTCTGCGGGAGGTTGCCACCGAGAACGTTGCCGGCGACGCCGTTGTCCGCCGTCGGCGAGTGATCGGACGCCGGGTCGCCGATGCCACAGCTCCCCGTGGCAGCCGACATCACCGTCGGTCCGATCGACCAGTTCGTGCCCAGCGTCCAACCCGCCGAGTTGTCCGAGAAGTCTTCCGAGAAGAAGACCGTCGGGCCACCTTGGCAGGTGACCGACCCGTTGACGCACGCCGTCGTCCCCGAACCGCCGCATCCACAAGCCTGCCCGCCACCCGGATTGCCGTCATCGGGCGTGCCGTCGCAGTCATCGTCGATGCCGTTGCAGATCTCGGCTGAGCCGAGCGCATTGGGCACGCACTGGAGCACGCCGCCATTGCAGTCGATGCTGCCTGCGGCGCAGACGCCGGGCTGACCCGTCATGCAGGCGTTGCCCATCTGCGGGTCGTCTTCATCGGTCTGCCCGTTGCAGTCGTTGTCGACCAGATCGCAGATCTCGGTCGACGCAGGCGTGTTGGGGAAGCAGTCGACCGTGCCGCCTTGGCAAGAGACCGTACCCTGCGCGCACACGCCGAACTGCCCCGTGTTGCACGCGCCCCCGGTGCCCGGGACGTTGTTGTCGACGGTGCCGTCGCAGTCGTTGTCGAGCGAATCGCACGCCTCGGACCCGGCCATCTGGTTGGGCACGCAGTCGATTGCGGCGTTGATGCACTGGTTCGTGCCGGCCTGGCAGACGCCGAAGAGACCCGAGTCGCACGCCTGGTTGAGGACCGGATCGCTCTCGTCGATGAGCTGGTTGCAGTTGTTGTCGATGCCGTCGCAGACCTCGAGGCCGGGCTGGCCGGGGACGCACTGCTGGGTCTGACCGTCGACGCAGACGTCGACGGTCGCCATGCAGGCGCCGTTGCCGCAGCTCTGCGTGCCCATGTCGTCCTCGGCGTCGTTGCAGTCGTCGTCGAGGCTGTTGCAGCTCTCGCGCCCCGGGAGGACCTCGTCCTCGCAGGCGGACCACTGGCCGTCCTCGCACGTCTGGGTACCGCCGTGGCACTCGCCTACGTTCTCGGTGCCGCGCGGACCAGTATAACAGTCCTGTACTTCTCCGTCGTTGCAGGCGCAGCCGCCGGCGACCTCATCGATCTGCTCGTCGCAGTCGTTGTCTTTGCCGTCGCAGATCTCGGTGCCCGGCGTGCACGGATCGCCGCCGGCCCCGCCTTCTCCGCCGTTTGCCCCGGTGCCGCTGGCACCGGCACCACCACCACCGTCATCGCTGGATGTTTCTACTCCAGCGCATGCGACCGCGACTGACGCACTCGCCAACAACACGAGTCGCAGCACACGACCGACAACTCTGCAGCGCATAGCGCCTCCAAGCAAGGGGACCTGGGCGGATAGCTCACACCAGATTTTTTCGTCCAGCAAGACACGCCGATCACGCGGATCGCGGCTTCGACTGCCGACATGTAGGCCAATCTGCCGACTGAACTCGACGGTCTACCGCCGGCTGGCTCAGACCGAAGGCCGCATCGGCCTGGCCATCTGCCGGAACTTGAACTCGCGCGGATCGATCTCGAGCGCCGGTCCAAAGCACTCGACGAGGAGGGCCCACTGCTCTTCTACCGTCCGGCAGATGACCCGTGTCGCGAGGCCGTGCTCGATGAGCTTGTTGGTCGCGACGACGTAGCTCGTTGCGCCCGTCCCCTGGTGATGTTGTGGACCCCGAGTCGGCGCCTCATCCAGGCGGAGGATTCGCTTCAGCGACGCCAGGGCGCCGGGGATGAAGTCGGCATCGTGGGCCGCCCTCTTTCGGAAGTACGCAGCGAACCACTGCTGGTGACGCCGCTCGTCCTTCGCCATCTGCATCAGGATGCTCTTGAGCACCGGCTCGTTCGCGACAGCCGCGAGCGATTGGTAGAGGTGAACGTTGAGCGTCTCGCCGAGCAGGTTGATCAGGATGACGCCGTACTCGTCGACGAAGTCGTTCGGGTCGAACCCCTTCTGAAGGCGGACCATGCTCGCCTCGGCGTGCTGGGTCGAGACAGGATGACCGACGTGGCGGCAGTAGTGGCGGATGACGTGGAAATGCTTCGCCTCTTCACCGACCTGGTAGGTGGCCCACGCCGAGAACTCGGCGTCGTAGAGCATGATGGCGAGCTGGTTGACGACGATCGAAGGCGCGTTCCCTTCGACGACCGCGACCTCGCCCACGACGTCGAGCACCTTGCGATCGTCGGCGGTCAGCCTCGCCGGATCGACCGACTCGATCTCCCTCCTGACGTCGGCCATCTTCCACCGGTGCGCCTCGCAGATGTCGAGGAACCGATCGTAGAGCGCCCAGTTGTCGGACGCGCCGGGCTCGGCGTTCGGAAGTCGCTTTTCGAAGGGCGGCGCGCCGAACGAGGTCGTCATCGCGCGCACCCTATAGGCCGCGTTGGATTTTGATGGAAGCCGATACGTTCAACGCCGTGCATCGATCGAAATCCGCGTAGCCTCCACGGAAGGAGGTCCCATGCCCAAGCTGGTGCTCGCGCTCTCCCTTCCCTTTCTCGTGGCCCTGTCCGACCCACGAGCTGCTTTCCGCGCGCACGAGCCGGTGCAGGCCGACACCGCCGCGGTGACCTTCAAGTCGAAGGCAGCCGCTGTCGGGGACAAGTACTCGTCGACCGAAGACACGGCGATGACGATCACGGTCAACGCCGGAGGCAAGTCGATGACCGTCGACAGCACCGAGGCCGAGGAGCGAAAGACCGAGGTGCTCGCGGTGACCGACGGGGTCGCGACGAAGGTCCGGGTCCGCTACGTGAAGCACAAAAAGGACTCGAAGGTGGATGGCAAGTCCAGGGGCGAGACGTCGCCCGTGAGCGGCAAGACCTACATCGTCGAACGCAAGGGCGACGAAGTCGTCGTGACGAAAGCCGACGGCAAGGCCGTGAGCCCAGAGGAGGAGCGGCAGCTCATCAAGACCTACCGCCGGCTCGGCAAGCCCGATGAGATCACCAAGGCGCTGAAGTCGAAGCCGCGCAAGGTCGGCGAGAAGCTCGACGACGTCGCGAAGGCGATGGCCGACCAGTTCCGCGAGCGAAGCGACCCGAGAGAGCAGGCCCACATCCAAGAGACGAAGCTCGTCTTCTCGGAGGTAAAGAAGATCGATGGCATCGAGCACGCGGTGCTCGATCTCACGGTCAAGATGACCGCCCAGCCCGCGTCGGACGGGAAGCTCACGATGGACTTCAAGGGCAAGGTGCTCGTTCGCATCGAAGAGGCGTCGTACGGCGAGATCACGATGGCCGGGCCGATCAAGATAACGGGCCAAGCCGACGGGACCGGCAGCGTGACGCTCAAGACGAAGACAGGGCCGTAGGCTATTTCACGAGGCGGAGGCGCGTTCGGGCCGGCTCGCCTTCGGCGGGTGCTGCGGGGGCCTTGCCTTCACGGGAAGCGTCGCCGCCCGCAGCGAACCACGCGCGCGCGACGTCGCGATCGTTGAGGTGGCTCGGCCGCACGTTGCGCAGGGCGTTGGCCATGATCGCGCGCAGGTTGGGGTTGTCGGCTTCGAGCTCGTCGAGCAGCGCCGTCATCTTGTCGCGCTTGAGGCCGTCCTGCGAGCCGCAGAGGTTGCAGGGCAGGATCGGAAAGTCCATCTCACGCGAGAAGGCGGCGATGTCCTTCTCGGCGCAGTCGACGAGCGGGCGGATGACGTCGAACTTGTCGTCGTCGGTCCGGTAGATGGCCGGCATCGCCTGGAGCTTGCCCGCATAAAAGAGGTTGAGCATGAACGTCTCGAGCCCGTCGTCGCGGTGGTGCCCGAGCGCGATCTTGTTGCAGCCGAGGCGCTCGGCGGTGCCGTACAGGATGCCGC
>JBGTSH010000530.1:0-4377 GCA_041940405.1 Polyangiaceae bacterium | reverse complement strand
TCCACCGCGTACTCTCCCCAACCATGGAGCTCGAATTCGTCGGCGCCGCCCAAACCGTCACCGGCTCGATGCACGTCGTCCGCACCGCCCACGGCAGCATCCTCCTCGACTGCGGCCTCTTCCAAGGCACCCGTCGCGAATCCATCGAACGCAACCAACACCTCCGCGTTCCCATCCGCGATCTGAAAGCCGTGGTCCTCTCCCACGCCCACATCGATCACTCCGGCGCCCTCCCCCTCCTCTACAAACAAGGCTACAAAGGCCCCGTCTACGCCACCCCCGCGACGCGCTCGCTCTGCACCGTCATGCTCCGCGACGCCGCCGCCATCCAAGATTCCGACGCGCGCTTCCTCAACAAGGAGAACAAGAAGCGAGGCATCGACGAAGTCATCGATCCGCTCTACACCGACGAAGACGTCGTCCGCGTCATCGAGCGGATGATCGCGGTGCCGTATCACACCACAGTCCCCATCGGCGCCGGCGTCGAGCTCACCTTCCACGACGCAGGCCACGTGCTCGGCAGCGCCATCGTCGCGCTCGACATCGAAGAGGGCACGACGAAGAAGCGCATCGTCTTCACGGGCGACCTCGGTCGTGCGACACGGCCGATCCTTCGCGATCCCGAGATCCCCGACGGCACCGACGTCCTCATCACCGAGAGCACCTACGGAAACCGCCTGCACGACAGCATCGAGAAGATGGACGACGACCTCGCCCGGGTCGTGAACACGACGTTCAAGCGTGGCGGCAAGGTGGTCATCCCTTCGTTCGCGCTCGAGCGCGCGCAAGAGGTCGTGTTCGAGCTGAAGCGCCTGAAGAAGGCGGGCGCGATCCCCCGCGTCCCCGTCTATGTCGACTCGCCGCTGACCGTCCGCATCACCGACGTCTTCAAGCTCCATCCGGAGTGCTACGACGCCGAGACCCGCGCCCTGCTCCGCGGCAACGACTCGCCGTTCGAGTTCGAAGGCCTCCGCTACATCGAGGACAAAGAGGAATCGAAGGCCATCTCGTCCTCGAGCGACCCCTGCATCATCATCTCGGCGAGCGGTATGTGCGAGGCCGGTCGCATCTTGCATCACCTTCGATCGACGATCGAAGACGAGAAGAACACCGTGCTCATCGTCGGCTTCCAGGCGGTCCACACCCTCGGCCGCCGCCTGGTCGAGAAGCGAGCCAAGGTGAAGATCTTCGGCGTCGAGCGTAACCGCCGATGCGAGGTCGTCGTGCTCAACGGCTTCTCGGCGCACGCCGATCAGAGGGATCTGTTGGCCTACGCCGGACGCTGTCGCGAGCGCGGGGGGGTCGAGCAGATCGCGCTGGTCCACGGCGAGCCCGAGCCGCAGCGCGTCCTCAAAGAGAAGCTCGGCGCCGCGGGGTTCGGCAAGATCGCCATCCCGGCCGCCGGCGATAAGCTCGCCATCTGAAGCGCGCTTTTGTCGAACGTGCTTCTGGCCAAGCCAAAGCGATACAGGCACACTCGAACGATGAGCGCCGGACCCACGATCGGTACCTCCGACGAGCCCCACGTCTGCGGGGCCGGCCGGGTCGACGACGCGCTCGCCGCGGCGCGCGCCTCGATGGCTCGCCTCCAGCGCCGGCAGCGCCTCGTCGCGGCCTCTTCGCTCGCACTGCTCGCGGTCGTCGCGCTCCGCGGGGCAACCGCGCTCATCCTGGAGACGCCCGCACAACGGCCGCTCGCCTACGTCCTCTATGCTTGCACGGCGATAGCTCTCGGCGGCGTCGCCCTCGGGTTCCATTGGGGTCGTCGAGCGGGCGAGCTACGCGCCGAGATCGCATCGCTCGAGCTCGCGCGTGAAGTCGTGGATCACGCCGCAGCTCCGTACGTCGTCGTCGGACCGTATCGCGCACCCGGATCTCGTGCCGCCGAGGATCGAGGGCGCCGGGCCATTGCTTCCCCCTGGCACATCACCGAGGACCGGGCCGGGCTCGGCCTCGGAACGCTCGCGGCCGTCGCGGCAGCCTGCATCCTCTACGGCGTGGTCGAAGAGAGCGCGACGGCGACGAACCTGCACTTCAACTTCCTCGAGAACGCGACACCGCACGCGATCGGCTTCAGCACGCCTGTCGCCGCCGGAGGCGAGTGGGCGCTCGAAGAGCACGAGCAGGCGACGGGCGGGCGCGCGTTGGTCAACCGCGTCGGCGACGAGGGCGCACACCCCGCAGTCGCGGTGATCGACTCGTTCTCGGCACGCGACGTGCGCGCGCACACGCGCTGCAAGTTCATGCCCGAGCATCCGGAGCGCGCCTGCGGCCTGGTGTTCGGCTATCGGGATCCGGCGCACTATCACGTCGCGCGGCTCGCCGGCGACGGCCTGACCCTCGCAGTCGTCTCCGGCGGAAGCGAAAAGCAGCTCGCACACGCCGGCGCCGAAGTGAGCGCTGGCGTTTGGCACGACCTCGGTATCCTCGCGAAGGATCGCTCCGTCGTCGTCTCCTGGAACGGGCGAGAGCTCCTTCGTGTGAAGAACGCGATGATTCCGAAAGACGGGACCGTGGGGCTGTGGGCCCCTCCGCGCGGTCACGTGTGGTTCGACGTTCTCGCGATCGAAGCGCCGGACGCCGAGGTCGCTCGCGACGCGATGAAGGCCCTACCGTTCGTCGGCGGCAGGAGCTGATCGCAAGCCGAAGACGACCAGCACCGCCAGGCTTCGCGCCTTCTCGACAGCGTCGTCGCGCCTGAGTTGGAACAGAGCCGGCGGCGAGAGCGCCGCAAACGCGAGCTCGAGCAGATCGACGGCGCGATGGATGTCCACCGCGCCGAGCTCACCTCGCTCGACGCCTCTGCGGATCTCGTCCTCGAGCAGCGTTCGCACCTCGAGACCCAGATTCGGCTGGAAGGGTGACGGCGGCGCCGTCCGCTCGGCGTTCGCGCGCGAAGCGGTGCAGCGGACGAGATCGCAGCCATGCTGCCCCGCCTCTGCCAGCTCGAAGAGCGCGACGACGCGCGCCTCGAGCATGGCGACGATTCGCCGATGCGCCGGCCCTTCGGGCGCGGCCGCCTGCATCCGGGATGCGAGGGCGCTGACGTTCTTCCGAGAGAGGGCGGCGAGGATCGCCTCCTTCGAGGAGAAGTCGAGGTAGACCGACCCGACGCCGATCCCGCAGGCGCGAGCGATGTCCGCGACGGTCGTCTTGGCCGGCCCGTAGTGAGAAAACAGGCGTTCGGCGACACCCAGAATCCGCTCTTTTCGGGATGCTTCGCTCATGGCCGGCGGTTCAAGCTCGAGGTGAATCAAAAATAACCTGCTTCATCATTCCGGCTCAAGGGTTGACTGAGCGTTGAACGAACATAGTTTTGGTTCATTCGGAGGCATGAATGTCCGCCTTTTCTCCTGAATCCTCGCTCCCCCTTTTGCCGCTGAGATCCGGGGTATTGCTCCCGGAAAGCTCCCTCACCTTGACCGTCGGTCGCGAGCGGTCCGTAGCTTTGGTCAAGAGTGTCCGTCCCGGCGACGTGTTCGCCCTCGTGACCCAGCGTGACGCAAAGGTCGAGGATCCGGTTGCTGCCGATTTTCATGCCGTCGGCGTCCTTGCCCGGCTCGTGAGCGTTCATCGCCCCTCCGGGGGCGAGGGGCTGCGGATCACGGTCGAGGGCGTGGCTCGCTTCGCGGTCGACCGCGTCACCAGCTACGAGCCCTTTCTCCGCGCCGAAGGACACGTTCTTCAGGACCTGCGCGGCGACTCGGCCGAGGCGAAAGTGCTCGTGGAAGAGATCGCCGGCGCGCTCCGCGAGCTCGGCGGCAAGTCGGGCCAGTTCGATGAGGTCGAACGGCTCGAAGGTCGGCCGGGGGCGTTCGTGGATCGCGTCGCGTCGCTCCTCTCGCTCGAGTCTTCGAAGGCGCTCGAGGTGCTCGAGACGCTCGATGTCCCCGAACGCGCTCGCAAGGTGCTGGCCTTCGCGCTCGAGCAGCGCGAGCTCAGCGACCTTCGCCAGAAGATCGGCGAGGACGTGCGCCGCGAGCTCGGCAAGAACCAACGCGAGCACATCCTGCGCGAGCAGCTGAAGGCGATCCGTAAAGAGCTCGGCGACGAGAAGGGCGACGACATGAGTCGCCTGAAAGAGAAGCTCGACGACGCGAAGCTCCCGGACGAGGTTCGCCAGGCAGCCGATCGCGAGATCGCCCGGCTCGAGCAGGTGGGCGGTCAAGGCGCAGAAGCGAACGTGATCCGCACGTACCTCGAATGGATCGCCGCCCTCCCGTGGGAGGATCGGGCCGAGACGCACGAGGATCTGAACGAGATCCAAACCAAGCTCGACGAGGACCACACAGGTCTCGAGGACGTGAAGAAGCGCATCCTCGAGCACATGGCGGTGCGCAAGCTCTCGAAGAGCGAGCGCGGGACGATCCTCTGCCT
>JBGTSH010000529.1:0-4386 GCA_041940405.1 Polyangiaceae bacterium | reverse complement strand
CGCCGCCGCCGAGGACGAGCACGCGTTGCGGCGGCCTGCCGAGGCCGGCGATCGCCGGGTGCACGAGCGCCTCGTGGTAGCGGTACTCGTCGTCGCTCGAGAACTGGAGGTTGCCGTTCAGGAAGAGACGCGTCGTTCGCGTCGACTGCGTCATGACGACGCGCTGGTAGGGCGATTGCCCGACGTAGATGATCGGCGCCCCGAAGAAGTGCTGCTCGGAAGCCTTGATGACGTCGTTGAGCCACAGCCCCACGAACGCCAGCGCGGCGAGGACCAAGACAGCGCTCGCGCGGAGGCGGAACGCGACGGCGCGGGGGAGGGGGAAGAGGAACGTCCCTGCGAGCGCCACGAAGACGTTGAGCACGCCGAAGAAGACGCTGGTCTGGTGGATCCCGAGCTTCGGGAGGAGAAGCGCCGGAAAGAGCACGCTTGCGACGAGGGCGCCGACGTAGTCGAAGGCGAGAACGCGCGCGACGAGGTCCTTGAGATCGAGCGAGAACTTGAGAAGCCTGAGGAGCAGCGGGATTTCGAGGCCCACGAGCGTCCCGATGATCGTGACGAAGGCGTAGAGCGCGACCCGAAACGCGCCGTAGCTCGTGTAGACCTTGAAGAGGAGCGGGGCGCTCAGACCCCCGGCGAGCGCCAGGCCGATCTCGATCTCCACGAAACGGACCAGGAGGTCGTCCTCGATGTACTTCGAGAGCCAGGACCCGATCCCCATCGCAAACAGGTAGATCCCGATGACGAAGCTGAACTGGGCGACGCTGTCGCCGAGGACGTAGCTCGCAAGGGTCCCGCTGACGAGCTGGTAAACCAGGCCGCTCGTCGCGACGACGAAGACCGACGCAAGAGCCGCCGGGGAAACGAGCCGCTTGGGGACGGCCACCGCCCGCCTTGTAGCATCCCCGGGCGGCGTTCGAGGTACCTTCGGCAAACCTGATGTAGCTCGGGCAGACACTGCTAGGATGAGCGGCCGTGACCCAGGGGTCCCCTCTCGACCGTCAGGCGCCGTGCCCGAACTGCGGCGCGCCGATGACGTTCAAGTTCGCGGGCGCGAAGGCGCAGGTCTGCAAGTACTGCAAGTACCTCGTCGCCCGAACGGACCGCGGTTTGGCGAAGGTCGGGCAGGTCGCGGATCTGGTCGAGATCCCTTCGCCGCTCCAGCTCGGGACGCTCGGCTACTGGGATCGCAAGCGCTTCGAGATCGAAGGCCGGGTGCAGCTCGACAGGGTCGGGGCATCGTCCGCGCCCTGGCAGGAGTTCGCGCTGGTCCTGCAAGACACCGACGAGACGTACTGGATCGCCTACGCGCAGGGCCGTTGGTACTGGACCAAAGAGGTCTCGCCGACCCCCGAGCTGCCGGCCCTCGGGCGCCTTCGGCCGGGCGTGCAGATGCAGCTGCCGGCGGCCGGCCCCATCGTCATCGCCGAGATCGGCCGGCGCAAGGTCGTCTCCGCGGAGGGCGAGCTTCCGTTCGTCGCCGCGCCGGGCGTCCCGACGCCGTACGTCGACTTCAGCGGACCGAACGGGCTCTTCGGCACGATCGACTATGGCGACGGTCAGAGCATCCCGCCGAAGCTCTTCGTCGGGAGGCAGTTCGATCCGTCGACCTTCAGGCTCGACTCGGGACAACCGCTCGACGCGCCGCAAGCCCAAGTCGAGGCGTGCGCGTGCCCGAACTGCGGCGGCAGCCTGCCTCTCGTGTCGCCGGCAACATCGGAGCGCATCGTCTGCAAGTACTGCGGAACGATCAGCGACATCCGTCAGGGCGGCGCCGCGCTCGAAGCCCTCGGTCAGGCCCCGCGCCCACCGGTCAACCCGTACATCCCCCTCGGCGCCGAAGGCATGCTGCGCGGCAACCGCGTCATCTGCATCGGCTTCGTGGTGCGCGGGACGACCGTCGAGGGCGAGCGCTACCGCTGGCGGGAGTACCTCCTCTATGCGGGGCCGAGCCTTGGTTACGTCTGGCTCATGGAAGAGGACCTCAAGTGGCAGTTCGTCACGCCGCTGCCGCCGGGTGAGGTCAACGCCGCCGGGATGGAGGCTGCGTACAAGGGCAGCCGCTACGCCTACAAACAGAGCGTCTCGGCCCAGGTCGAGTACGTCGTCGGCGAGTTCTACTGGAAGGTCCAGATCGGTGAGACCGTCCAGGCGACCGAGTACACCGGACCTGGCGGTACCGTCAGCGTCGAGCGCGACGAGAACGAGGTCAACACGTCGTTCTGCCAACCGATCTCGGGGGAGGAGATCGCGCAGGGGTTCCGCATCGCGCCGCCGCCCAGCCCCGCGGTCTTCTCGTCGTTCTCGGGCTCGAGCTCGTCGGGCTCGGGGAGCGGCTCCGGCTGCAGCCCGACCCTGATCTGGGTCGTCATCGTGATCGTCATCATCCTGTTCGTCATCCTTTCGGACTGCGACGGCGGATCGAGCGGCGGCGGCGTGTACGTGGGCCCCGGCTTCAGCGGCAAGTAGCCCGTAGAATTTGGCCCAAGGCCGAAAAGGGCGGCATTTTCGCGAGTCTCGTGCGTGCCCCTTGGGGCCTTTTGGCCTTCGCGATTGCTCTCGGTACCTTCTCGGCGCCCGCTTTGGGAAAGCCGCCGGCGAAGCCGCGTGCGCCGAAGGACATCGATCTCTCGTCGATCAAGATCGAAGCCGGACGCGCTCGGGCGCCCGCGCGGGGCGGTGGTGACGACGTCGCGCTGACGATCGATCCGCACCTGCAGCGAGCCGCGATGCGCGCCCTCGAGAAGTCGCGTGCACCCAGCGGCGCCGTCGTGATGAGCGATGTGCGGACGGGGCGCATCCTGGTTTGGGCCGCGGTCGGGTCCGACGGCGATCTGGTTCGCCGGGCGAAGTACCCAGGCGCGAGCCTGTTCAAGGTCGTGACGTCGGCGGCCCTGCTCGACGGTGGAGAGGTCAAGATGAGCGACGTCGTCTGCTTCCAGGGCGGCGAGAGCCGCTTGCGGGAAGAGGACCTGAAGCCCGGCTGCCACGCCGGCGACACGCACATCCGATTCGACAAGGCCCTCGGAAAGAGCATCAACGCCGTGTTCGGCAAGTTGGCGCTCACGCACCTCGATCAGGAGGAGCTCAGCGGCATGTCGCGCGCCTTCGGCATCGGGCGCGCACCGCCGGTCGACATCCCCGCCGAGAGCACCGACGTTCGCATTCCCAAGGACAAGCTCGGTCTTGCCCGTGCCGCCGCCGGGTTCGGACGCTCCAAGATGTCACCGCTCGCTGCGCTGGACGTCATGCAGACGATCGCCAACCGCGGCGAGCGCATCCGCATGCACGTGACCGGCAACCCGGATTCGATTCCTCGTGTCTCGCTCGGAAAGCCCGTCGACGAGGAGATTGCTCAGAAGCTCGTGCGGATGCTCGAGGTCACCACGCGAGCAGGAACCAGCGCGAAGGCGTTCGAGCCCCACGAGGGAAAGCCGGACGTCTCGGTGGCCGGAAAAACGGGAACGCTCGCCTACGAGAAGCCCAAGAGGCTCGTCTCGTGGTTCGCGGGCTTCGCGCCCTCGCGCGAGCCGGAGGTCGCGATTGCGGTGCTCCTCGCGAACGACGAGAAATGGTGGAAGAAGGCCAACGAGGTCGCACGAGAAGTGCTCGACGCGCAGTTCGAGAGAAAAGAAGCTGCGAAGAAGAAGTGATGTGCTCGTGATCGTGCACGGAACCACGTGAACGTTCACGGCTCACGTGCACGCATCCACGAGCAGGGCCTACGAGCCCGTGTACGAGCCCGAGCCCGAGTACGAGCCGGTGAACGATTACGCCGACGAGCACGCCGGCGACTCAGGCGCCGCCCTCATGAAGGTTTCGCCGATTGCTACTCCTCCCGGTGTCCCAGGAGCCCAGGTCCTGCATTCCCGGAACACTAGGACCACTGATTTCTCGAGAGAGGACCCTCCACGTGCTCGGGGCGGTAACCGGATGGGCTCGACGCTCCTGCCGACCGGTGCGGGCACCTCCCCCGGCTACGTTGACGGGCTCGTACACGGGCTCGTACTCGGGCTCGGGCTCGTACACGGGCTCGTAGATCATTGACGTGGATGCGTTCACGTTCACGTGAGCGTTTCTTCGTTCACGTTCACGTGAGCGTTCTTCGTTCACGTCTCACGTTCACGTGCTTCGTTCACGTTCACGTTCACGTCTCTTCTCCCGCCTCGTCTTGATCATCGAGGCGACGATCGATCCTCCCAGGAGCACGAACACGACTGCCAGCGACACCAGCACGGGCAGCTTGTAGATCTCCGAGAGCGCCATCTTCAAGCCGACGAACACCAGCACCAACGCGAGCCCGGGCTGGAGGTAGTCGAACCTCCTCGCCATGGTGGCGAGCACGAAGTAGAGCGATCGCAGCCCGAGGACGGCGAAGACGTTCGA
>JBGTSH010000528.1:0-4390 GCA_041940405.1 Polyangiaceae bacterium | reverse complement strand
AAGATCGTGCGGAAGTTCCTCCGCGGATACTTCACGGGCCTCGCGGACTTCGCGCAGGACGATCGCGAGATGTCGCACCAGTTCCGGCTCGACAACTCACCGAAGATCATCCGCGACCTCATCGAGGCGGCGTTCATCAACCATCGCGAGCTCCAGACGCACCGCCCCACCAATGCCGGCGCGGCCTGCGCCGAGCTCTCCGCGGTGGTCTACCCGGGTGAGCCCGCGCTTCGAGCCGCCTTCGACTGCAACGGCGACGGCATCCTCACGGTCGCCGACTACGCGACGACGCCGGAGCTTACGCCGCCCGCCGACGACATGCATCCCCAAGGCGATCGGAACCGCAATGGCGTGCTCGACGCCGGCGATCTCATCGCGAACTTCTCGGACGGAAACGACGACGACGCCAACGGCTACATCGACGACATCTCCGGCTGGGACTTCATGAAGGACGACAACGACCCGTACGACGACACGCGATACGGGCACGGAACGGGCGAGGGTCGCGACTCGACGGCGCGCGCGAACGACGGTCAGGGCTCGGCGGGCGGCTGCAACGGCTGTCGTCTGTTGAACATCCGCGTCGGCGACAGCTTCATCACCGACGTCAACGACTTCGCCCAGGGCGTCCTCTACTCCACCGACCTCGGCGCCCGCGTGATCCAGAGCGCGCTCGGTACTGTGAACAACAACCAGTTCACCCAGGCTGCGCTCGACTACGCCTGGGAAAAGAACGTGCTGATGATCGCGTCGATGGCCGACGAGAACTCGCGCCATCACAACATGCCGACGGTGTCGAACCACACGCTCCCGGTGCACGCGATCCAGTACGCCGGCGAGAAGATCACGAGCGCGAGGACGTTCCTCCAGTATCACCCGTGCTCGAACTACGGCGGCCAGAACTTCCTCTCGGCCTCGGGCGTGGGTTGCTCGAGCGAGGCGACCGGGCAGACCTCCGGCATCCTCGGCTTGGTCTTCTCCGCGGGCCTCAAGGCGGGGACCGATCTGACGGCGAGCGAAGCGATGCAGGTCCTCATGATGTCGGCCGACGACATCGACGTCCCCGAGTCGCGCGCCGAGAACTCGGTCGATCGCTGGTCGCAGCCCGGCTTCGATCAGCGATTCGGCTACGGCCGCGTCAACGCGAACCGCGCCGTCGAGATGGTCCGCGACGGCAAGATCCCGCCCGAGATCGACATCGTCAGCCCGACTTGGTTCACCGTCCTCTACAAGGACCAGCTCACCGGCCCGGTCGAGATCAAAGGCAAGATCGCCGCGAAGCGCGCGGTCACCTACGACTACGTCGTCGAGTGGGCGCCGGGCGTGCAGCCGCTCGACGGCGCCTTCAAGCCCATCACGTCGCAGACGATGATCCCGCCCGACACGGTCGTCGGCGGCGACGTCCCGATCGCGTCGTTCGACGTTCGCAGCCTCACCGAGCTGCCGATCCCGCCCGAGCAGTGGGACGTCGACTCGAAGCTCGGCGAAAACCGCTACACGATCACGGTTCGTATCTCGGCGACGGCGCACTACGGCGGCACGATCGGCGACGTCCGCGGCGAGCTCCGCCGGACCTACTACGTCCACGAGGACAACACCCTCGTAAAGGGCTTCCCGATCTACGTCGGAGACAGCTTCGAGAGCAGCCCCAAGGTCGCCGACATCGACGGCGACGGCGTGCGCGATCTCGTCTACGGCACCGCGGGCGGCCAGCTCCTCGTGTACAAGATGACGCCGAGCGGGCCCGTGCAGCTCACCGGGTTCCCCTACCTCACCAGGCGGATGGACGGTCTCAACGCCGTGCCCGAAGAAGAGGGCGAGCCGAGCTACCTCGCGGCGCCTGCCTACGCGACCGGCGACTTGCCGGAGCTCGGGCGGGAATCGATCACCTCGAGCGCGCCGGCCGTCGGCGATCTCGACGGCGACGGCACCAACGAGATCGTCTTCGTGTCGTACGCCGGCACGATCTACGTGATCGACAAGAACGGCATGCCGCTCGACGGCTGGCCCAAGCGCCTGCCGCGTATTCCGTCGTGCTCGCTCGATCCGATGAACCCGGTCCCCCAGCCGTGCATGTCGACCGAGAGCCGCCTGGCGCGCGGGACGTTCGCGGCGCCGGTCCTCGCCGACATGGACAAGGACGGCGACCTCGACATCGTCCAGGGCGCGTTCGACGGAAAGATCTACGTCTTCGACAGGACCGGCGCGGATCTTCCGGGCTTCCCTGTCGAGGTGAAGTACGACGGCAAGTTCGGCGGTGAGGCGCCCCCGCCCGACCGCGTGTTCACGACGCCGGCCGTCTCCGATCTCAACGGCGACGGGATCCCCGACATCGTCGTCGGCTCGAACCAGGCGATCGGCGAGGGCGGCAACTCCGGCGCGGTCTACGCGATCGACGGTCGCGGCATGAACGCGCCGAGCCCGTACCTGCCGAACTGGCCGGTCACGATGACCTCGCTCAACATCTTCCCGCTCGTCGCCGAAGGCATCACCAACGCGCCGGTCATCGCGAAATTCTACGACACCATCGCGGCGGTCGTGCACGGCAACGCCTCGCCGCCGCTCATCGTCCCCGCGGACCCCGGCCCGCAGACGAAGCTCAACGCGTACCCGCCGAACCTCTTGCCCCAGCGCGAGGCCCCGATCCAGGACGGGCTCGATCCGTCGAGCGCGTTCGGCCCGCAGACCAAGGCGCAACAGCCGAACACGATGCTGCCGCTCTTCTCGAACCCCGCCCTCGGCGACATGGATCAGGACGGCGTCCCGGACGTCCTCTCCTCGGGCGGATCGCTCAACCTCGCCATCGGTCTCCAGAGCGCGACGTCGGGCACGGGCGAGAACCTCCTCGCGATGTGGAGCGGCGCGACGGGCGCGATGATGCCGGCCGCCCCGATGGTCATCGAGGACTTCACGTTCTTCAACAGCTCGGCGATCGCCGACCTCTCGGGCGACGGCTATCCCGAGGCGATCATCGGAACCGGCGGCTACTACGTCCACGCGATCGACGCGTGCGGCCGCGAGCCCGAGGGCTTCCCCAAGTTCACCGGTCACTGGATCATCTCGACCCCCGCGGTCGGCGATCTGGACGGCGACGGCACGCTCGAGGTCGCGGTGGGGACGCGCAGCGGCTGGATCTACGCGTGGCACACGAAGGCGTCGTCCACCAACCTCGTCGAGTGGGAGAGCTTCCACCACGACAACCACAACACCGGCGACTACAACGTCGCGCTCGAGCAAGGCGGACCTCGCACCGCGAAGGAGCCCATCACCGAGGCGCTCTGCATGGCCGTCGAGCCGGGCGGTGAGGATGAGGGTGGTGTCTACGCGACCGGCGGCTGCATCTGCGGGCTTCCCGGTGAGCGCCGGACCGAAGGCTCTCCCTGGGCGCCCGCGGGCGCGTTCTTCGCGCTCGGGCTCGCGCTCGCCGCGCGGCGTCGGCGGTCATGACCGGCGCACCGTCCCGACGGGCGCGAGCGTGTGCGCTCGCGCTCGCCGTCGGTGTCGTCGCAGCAGCAGCAGCGTGCGGTGGGCAGGTCGTCTTCGTCGAGGACGATGGCGCCGGCGGAAGCGGCACCACGACCGGCACGTCGCAAGGCCCGGGCGGCACCAAGACATCGAGCACGACCGGCTCGTCGACGGCGACCACCACGCCGGCTCAGTGCACAGGCCTGACGTTCGGCCAGTGCGTATCGGACCCGACCTGCGCCCCCATCTTCGACGACGCCTGCTGTCCCCAGTGCTCGCCGGGACCCTGCGCTGACTGCGTCAACTGGGAGTTCATCGGCTGCACCGATCGCGACGCCGGCTGCAACGGCGACTTCGATTGCGGCTTCGTCGGCGAGTACGTCTGCCAGGGCGTCACCCCGAACTGCAGCGGCTTCTGCGAAGGGACGATGGGCTGCGAGCCGGCGGTCTGCGCCGCCGGTGGACCGTGCCAAGGCTGTCAGGCGATCATTGCCAACGTCTGCACTGCGAGCTGCGATGTCCCACCGCCTCAGTGCCCGCCGGGCTTCGTCGCAGCGAGCGACGGATTCTGCTGGACGGGCCAGTGTATCGACCAGGTGATCTGCGCCGGCCCCATCAAGTGAAGTGCGCGCTCAGCGCGGGGCGAGCGTGAGGATCGCCGCGTGGCCGTCGACCACGAGGAGCGAGTCTCCACCTACGGGCGTGAGGGTCGGCTCGTGGGGCAGCCCGAGCGAGTAGAGCTCGTTCCGCGTCGCGACGACCTTGGCCGACTCGTCGAGCGTGATCTCGATGAAGCGCTCGCCCCACGCGTAGATGTCGCCGCCGACGCCGACGTAGCGACCGGTGTCGGTCATCCCGATCGCGGGGAGCTGGATCTGCTGCTCGTGGTCCACGACCTCACTCACCGACATGCCCGTCGTCCCGG
>JBGTSH010000527.1:0-4397 GCA_041940405.1 Polyangiaceae bacterium | reverse complement strand
GTCAGCCGGAGGAAGCTGACGTCGCTCTCGTCGGCCTCTGCCACCAAGAGGTCGCCGGCACCGAGGCGTGCGTTCGAGCCGAGCGCCGCCATCTTGCCTCCGACGACGACCGTCGGGTCCAGCCCTGCCGATCGCAGGACCGTGGCGACGAGCGAGGTAGTCGTCGTCTTGCCGTGCGATCCGGCGATGGCGACGCCGTACTTGAGGCGCATGAGCTCGGCGAGCATCTCCGCCCGCGTGATGACCGGCGTCCCGAGCGCGCGAGCCTCGACGATCTCGGGGTTTTGCTCGGTGATCGCGCTCGAGAACACGACGACGTCCGCGCCCGCGACGTTCTCGGCCCGGTGACCTACGTCGATCCGGACGCCGATCCCCGCCAAGCGCTGCGTGGTGCCGGTTGCCTTGAGGTCGGATCCCGACACCTCGAACGACAGCGATCGGAGAATCTCGGCGAGGCCGCTCATGCCGACGCCACCGACGCCGACGAAGTGGATGTGCCTGACACGTCCTCGAAACATCGTCAGCGCTTTCTCCGGGCGAGCTCGAGGAGGTCCTCGGCCACGGCCCGCGCGGCGCCCGGCGTGCCGGCGCGCCGTGCGGCTTCGGCCATCACGATCCGACGTGGCGCGTCCCCAGCGAGGTCGGCGAGGATTCCCGAAAGCTTCTCGGGTGACGCTTCGGATTGCTCGAGTGCTACCGCTGCGCCCTCGCGCTCGAGGCTGCGCGCGTTCTGGAGCTGGTGCTGATCGGCGGCGAACGGGTACGGGACGAGCACGCTCGGCCGCCCCGTGGCGCAGAGCTCGGCGAGCGAGCTGGCGCCGCAGCGCTGCACGACGACGTCGGCCGCCCGCAGCTCTTTGCCGACGTCATCGATGAACTCGACGACGCGCCAGCGATCTTCGCTGGCTCCGGTCTTCAGGTAGGCCTCACGCGTCTCGTCGCCGCGACCGCGTCCGGCCTGGTGGAGGATCCGCGCGTGCGGAACCGCGGCGAGGAGCGCCGCGAACGCGGGCGGTACGCGCTCGTTGAGGGCCTTGGCGCCGGCGCTGCCGCCGAGCACCAGGAGATCGAAGCGCCCCTGTCGGGGCTCGTAGGTCGCCGGCTCGATCGAGCGGCGCAGCGGGACGCCCGTCTTGATGCCCTTGCCCTCCGGCAGGCGGCGGTCGAGATCGCCGAACGCGGTGTAGGCCCGCGACGCGAAGGGCGACAGCATTCGGTTGGTGAGCCCGAGGACCGCGTTCGGCTCGAGGATCGCGAGCGGAACGCCCGAGAGGCGCGCTGCCAATGCAATGGGGCCGCCCGCGTAGCCGCCGACAGAGAACACGACGTCCGGACGGCGACGCTGGATGAGCCGGCGCGACTCCATCAGGCCGCGCACCGCTTGGATCGCGCCGCGGGCGAATCCGCGCAGGCCGGCGCCTCGAAGCGGCGCGACGTCGACGAGCTCGAGCTCGCCCCCGGCAGCCGGAATGGCGCGGGTCTCGATGCCGCGCGCGGTACCGACGTAGAACACCTCGGCGTTCGGGGCGACCGCGCGCAAGGCTTCGCCGACGGCGATCATCGGGAAGACGTGGCCACCGGTGCCGCCACCGGCAATGAGGACGCTCACCACCCGGCCGCCCCCTCGCCGGCGTTCGTCAAGACGACCGCGCTCGCGCTGGGGAGCGGCTGCGCCGGGCCGGATGGGGCCTTTTGCTTCTCGGGCGGGGGAGCGATGCGGCGCCTGGGTCGCGAGATGCCGAGCAGGACGCCGATGGCCGCCGCATTCACGAGGAGCGACGACCCGCCATAGCTGATGAACGGCAGGGTCAATCCTTTGGTCGGCAGGATCGCCATCGAGACGGCGAGGTTCGTGAGCGCTTGCACGCCGAACAGCGTCGAGATGCCGAACGCGAGGAAGCTGCCGTAGTCGTCGGCGGCATTGAGCGCGACCTTCACGCCGCGGGCCACGACGACCAGATACGCGGCCGACAAGCACGCGATGCCGAGGAAGCCCAGCTCCTCGCCGATGATCGCGCTGACGAAGTCGGTATGCGCTTCGGGTAGGTAGAGTACCTGGAGGCCGCGGCCGAGGCCTTGGCCCCAGGTGCCACCCGACCCGAAGCTCATCACCGATTGGAACGGCTGGTAAGCCAAGCCGTCGCGATGCGCCTCCATGTCGACCCACGAGACGTAGCGCGCATAGCGATACTCCGTGAAGCGAATGGCGGCGGCGGCCCCCAAGCCGAGAAGCATGGTGAACGCCGCGATGTACGGGACCTTGGCGCCCGCGACGAAGAGCATCGTAAAGGTAAGGAAGAGGAGAACTACCGCGCTGCCGAAGTCTGGCTGCTTCAGACACAGCAGCATGAGCACGCCGGATACGAACAGATGGGGGAGGAAACCGACCGCGAAAGACTTGATCTGCTCGGCCTTCTTCGAGAGCGAATAGGCGAGCCACATGACGATGCCGAGCTTTGCGAGCTCGGCCGGTTGAATGTGCACCGGGCCGAGCGCCAGCCAGCGATCCGCGTTACCGGCGCGATGACCATAGCCGGTGACGGTGAGGACGAGCATGCCCGTTACCACGAGCAGGATGGGATAGGTGAGCGCTTTGAGGCGCCTGTAGTCGATTCGGCTCGCGATCCACATCGCGACCAAGGCGAAGCCGCCCCAAATCGCTTGCCGCTTGAGGAAAAACTCCGGGTCTTTGTAGCGGGTCGTCGCCTCGACCGCGCTCGCCGAATACACCATCACGATGCCGAAGCCGATGAGCGCAATGACGATCGCGGCGAGGAGCGAATCGACCGGGCCGTCCGGGCTCGAATGGAGGAGCTCGGAAATGGGCGCGAGCGCCTTCTTTGCCGGCGCGGGGGCGTCGGCTTTCGACGGACGATTCTTGGGGAGCTCTCGCGGCTTCTGCATCGTCACCTCAACTTCATGCTCGCGAGCGCGACGAGGGCCAAGAGAATGGAGATGATCCAGAACCGGACGATGATCTTCGGCTCCGCCCAGCCCTTCTTCTCGTAATGGTGGTGGATCGGCGCCATCAGGAAGATGCGGCGCCCCGTCAGGCGGAAGGAGACGACCTGCGTGATCACGCTCACCGTCTCGATGAAGAAGATCCCGCCGAGGAGGATCGAGAGAAACTCGTTCTTCGTGAAGACGGCGAGCATCCCGAGGCCGCCGCCGAGCGCCAACGACCCGACGTCCCCCATGAAGACCTGGGCCGGGTACGTGTTGTACCAAAGGAAGCCGATCCCGGCCCCTATGACCGAGCCGCAGTAGACGCTCAGCTCACCCGCCGAAGCGATCTTGGGGATGCCGAGGTAGTCGGCGAGCGAGAGCTTGGCGATCGTGGCGCCGGCGACGTACGCCCAAATGAGGTAGGTGCCCGCGTTGATCATCACCGGGCCGATCGCCAATCCGTCGAGGCCGTCGGTGAGGTTCACCGCATTGGACGTCGCGACGACCACGAAGACGGCGAACGCCACGTAGACGTACAGGTTGAGGTCCAACGAGTACTTGGGGAACGACGCGAAGGGCACGGCGAGGTGCGTCTTGATCGCGTTCCAATCGGGGGGCATCCGATCGTCGAGCAGGAACGTGTAGCCGATGGCGGCGCCGCCGATCGTCGTCTGGCCGAGGAGCTTGTAGCGACCGGGCAGCCCGCCCGAGCTCTTGCGTTTGATCTTGAGGTAATCGTCGAGGTAGCCGATGAGGCCGTAACCCGCCGTTACCGCCGTGGTGGCGAGGACGAAGGGATTGCGCAGATCGGCCCAGAGGACGGTGGGAACGAGGAGCGAGAGCAGAATGAGCGCACCGCCCATCGTCGGCGTTCCCGCCTTGACGAGGTGCGATTCCGGTCCTTCTTTGCGGACGACCTGACCGATCTGCTTGCGCCTGAGCTCGCGAATGAACCAGGGCGCCAAGAGGAACGTGATCACCATCGCGGTGATCGTCGCCATGATGGTGCGGAACGGAATGTAGCGAAGGACGTTCAGCCAGCTCAGCCAGTCGTAATGGTGCTTCAGCGGGTAGAAGAGCTCGTAGATCATGGGCTCCCTCCTCGCGTCTGCGCGCGGCTCGCGAGCGCCTGACGGGCCACCTCCCGGTCGTCGAAGGCGAGCGTCGTGGTGCCGATGATCTGGTAGGTCTCGTGCCCCTTGCCGGCGACGAGGATGACGTCCCCGGACTGCGCGGTCTCGACCGCGCGGAAGATCGCCACGCGCCGATCGAGCTCGACGAAATACGGCGTGCCTACGGGGGTCACGCCTTTCAGGGCCTCGTCCGCGATGTGCCGCGGATCCTCGCTCCGGGGGTTGTCGTTGGTCACGACGACCAGATCGGCGCCACGCGCCGCGGCCTCACCCATGAGCGGCCGCTTCTTCGGATCGCGATCGCCGCCGCAGCCGAAG
>JBGTSH010000526.1:0-4409 GCA_041940405.1 Polyangiaceae bacterium | reverse complement strand
CACGCTCGCGCGGCGCTCTCGTATGCGTCCATCCTGCTCGGCGACGCCGGCCGGCGTTTTTCGGCGCTCTCCGAGGCCTCGCGCGCGGCTCGCGCCGCCGGGAATCGAGAGATCGTCGAAATGGCGGCGATGCACCTCGACGCGTTCTCGGCCTCCGACGACGCCGAGTCGCTGGAGCGCCTCGATCGGCGCACCAGCGCGGCTCGCGCACGCGGCTGGACGCTCGGCAGCCTCGTCGGCGCGACCCTCTCCGCCGAAGCGGGCGGCGCCTCGCGCGAGCTAGCCCGCGATCTCGCCCGTGAGGCTACGGATCTCGGTCACGCCGTGCTGGCGGCGCGGCTCGCCGCCGTCGCGCTCGACAAGCGGAGCGACGCCCAATGACGATCGAGGCAGATCCCGTCCTCGAGGCCTTGTGGAAGAAGGTGCTCGCCAGCTGGAACGAGGACGAGCGCCACAAGGCGTTCATCGCCTACTGCCGCGAGATGAACGTCCTCGATGAGGCCGCGCGGCGCTATCGCACCCTCGTCGAGGGGACCGAGAGCTCAGTCGAGTCGACTCCGGAGGTCATCGAGGATGCCAAGAAGCGCCTCGCCGGGGTTGCGCTGATTGCGGTCGCGACGCTTCAGGCCGATCGCACCGAGCCGGGCGCCGCGGGCATGCACCGCACCGTGCGTTTCGCCGGGTACGTGGTGTTCATCCTGCTGATGGGCCTCTTGGCGTACGCGCTCTCGCCGGCTCTCCGCGGCGATTGATCTCTCCATGGAGCGGATGCGGCCCGAATTTTCGAGGCCTCAACGACGAGCGAAATCAGGATCCGGAAGCGCTTCCTGTAAGCACCTGGAGCCATGCCCGTGACCCGCTTGAAGAGGCGGCGGAAGAACGCCGGATCTTCGTAGCCGGTGCGCCGTTCAACCTCATCTTCGAGGTGCGTCGCTGAGCGACTGGGCGCGGTGCTACGTTTCAACGCGTGAGCTCCGCGCCCGGCCGTGCGAAGCGCAGCGCGACCCGATGGGCCCTCGCGGTCGTCGTCCTCGCGCTCGTGCCGGTTGCTCTGTGGCTCGGTAACGAGGCGCTATCGCGCAGATCGCGTCGCGAGGCGGCAACCGCCGTGCTTCGAGAGGTCGGACAAAAGGCGGTCGCTGCTTACGAGCGCGAGCCAACCTGCACCGGTCCAATGCCCCGGGACGACGACCCCTGTCGGGACGACTCGGTCCCGGTCCAACGGCGCCTTCGGGAGTGCGCGTGGTGCAGTCTGCCGATCGAGCTCTGGCACCAGCTCTGCTTTAGCGACGAGGGCACGCACGGCATCGACGAGCATCGAGCCGGATGGCGGTGTCTCCGCCACTCGGGCGTGGGGCCGCCGGGCGTGAAGCTGGAGTACGAGTCGAAGACCAGACCCGACGGAGGCGGCTGGTTCGAGGCGCGTGCCGTCGGAGACTTCTCGGGGTTCGACGACGCCGAGGAGCTCCTCGTGTTGCGCGGCGAGGTCGACGTGGAGAGCCGGACGGTCGTCATGGCGCCCGAGGTCATCGAGCGCCCACGCTGATCGCCCCGCTCAGGTACCGCTCTCGGCCAGCTTCCTCTCGAGCGCCTCGAGGTGCGCGCGCACCTGCGGATCGGCGTCGCGCTGCGCCTCGATCTTCCGGACCGCGCTCATGACAGTCGTGTGATCACGACCGCCGAAGGCGCGACCGAGCTCCGGGAAGCTGCACTTGAGGCGCTGCTTGCAGAGGTACATCGCGACGTGGCGGGCGAACGCGACCGTCTTGTGGCGATCCTTGGATACGAGATCGCTCGAGCGGATGTGGAAGTGGTGGCAGACGAGGCGCTGGATGTCGTCGACGCTCATCGACTGCGGCTTGTGCGCCGACGCGAGAGCGAGCTCACCCTTGGCGAACGGAAGGTCGACAGGGCGGCCGGTGAGCGACGACTTGGCACCGAGGCGGATGAGCGTCCCCTCGAGCTCGCGCACGTTCGACCGGATCACCTGAGCGAGGTAGAGCGCGACGTCGTCCTCGAGCGCGATGCCCTCGAGGGCGGCCTTGTTCCGGACGATCGCGACGCGCGTCTCGAGCTCGGGCACCTGGATGTCGGCGACGAGGCCCCACGAGAAGCGCGACACCAGGCGCTCCTCCATCCGCTCGAGGTTCTGCGGATACTTGTCGCTCGTGACGACGATCTGGCGATCTTGGCCGTGGAGCGCGTTGAACGTGTGGAAGAACTCTTCCTGCGTCTGCTCGCGGCCGGCGAGGAACTGGATGTCGTCGACGAGCAAGAGATCGCACTGCGACCTGTAGCGCGCGCGGAACTCATCCATCTTCTGGTGCTGGATGGCGTGGATGAACTCGTTGGTGAAGCGCTCGGCCGACACGTAGACGATCCGCGCGCCCGGCCGATCGCTCAGCATGCGGTGCGCGATCGCCTGCATCAGGTGCGTCTTGCCGAGGCCGGTTCCGCCGCACATGAAGAGCGGGTTGTACCGGCGTCCGCCGCCGCCGGCGGCCGCTACGGCGGCGGCGTGGGCGAGCTGGTTGGACGGACCGACGACGAAGCTCGCGAAGGTCTGCTTCGGGTTGAGATCGACGAGCGCGACGCAGTGGGCGGCACGCGTGGGCTGCGGCGCCGAGCGGGGAGGCTCGACCGTCGAGACCGGAGGCGCGTCCGAGGGGCGCACGTGGAGCGTCCGCGGCCGCACCGGTGTCACCGTCGGACCGGCCGCGATCGGTCGCGGCAGCTGCGGATCGAGGAGCCAGACGACCTGAACCGACCGCTCGGTGAGCTCGCGCAGGCGAGCCGTCAGCGTCGGGAGGAAGTTGAGCTCGATCCACTCCTGGACGAACTCGTTCGCCGCGCGGAGCGTGAGGACGCCGTCGGTGAGGTCGTCGAACTGGACCCCCGCGAACCAGGTGTCGAACGTCGCCGGCGAGAGGCTGCGCGTGTACGCGACGGCCTCATCGAACGCTTGGGGGGCGGAAAACCTAGCCATCAAGCTCGGGTCCGAGCCCAAGGCCCGCGCCACTGCCGGTGAAGGCACCACTGCCGGTGAAGGCACGTGCGACGGGGGCCACGGTTTTGAAGGGGGGACGTTGGCCATGCTTCGCGGACCTCAGCTTCTCCACATGCCTGAACGCTTCCGAGTTGCCGATTCATCTGATGAGAATTACTTAGAAATCTGTCCATGGAAGAGGGGGTAGTGGCAACTCGTGAACAGGTTTTCCACAGGCGACGCTCCACCCGCGCCGTCTCGCCCCCCATAGGACGCCGGTTCAACTTCTCGTTCCGCCCCCCAGCCTCGATGGCTCAAAAGTCTGGGAGAGCGGAGCGGCTCGCATCCGGAAGGCTGCGATAGCTCGCCCTTCGCGCCGGGGTCACCCGGCGACGTTGGGCACATTCCGAGGTACCACCGAGCGCGCCCGGGCGTCCATCCCCAACTTTCCGACACGGCATAAGTTGTTGAATTTCATGCTGAATTGGCTTGCCGAGGGCGTTTGTGAGGCATTCGCGGGGGTCCGGCCCAAGCACAAGTGTTGGAAATCCTGGCAACTTCCGTCGAACGCTCGCCTGGGCCGGTGCGCTTCGTCCCACAAAACGCCTGTGGAGACCGCGTCAAGGGTAATTATCTCGATGAGTTTCAACAGGTTGCACATTCGGCAGAGGGGCCGTTTGGGGCGCTGACAACACCGTTCTTCGCCACTTTGCGTCAACCGCGCCACAGTTTGGAGTCAAGTCCAAAAAAACGAATGGATTCAAACGTATACAATTTGTAACTGAAACGGGCTCGGACGAGAGGCGATCAGGAGGGTCGCAGCCGCTCTGCCACACTCCCGCCGCGGTCTCGTCAACGCAGGAACTTGGCCGAGGTCGAGTGAACCAGATAGGGCCCGAGCCATGCCCCCTCGCTCGTGGCTCGGGTTCGTCCGCTGCGCAGTCGCGCTCGGTGCGATCCTCGCCAGCATCCCGGCCCGGGCTCAGGACTCTGGCGACAAAAGCCCCCTGGTTACCGCCGAAACGCCCGTTCCTTTCGGCTTCAACTATGGCGAGGTCGAGACGACCCGCGCTGCTGCGCTCGGCGGTGCGATGCGCGCCGCGGGCAACGGCACGACGGCGGTCTTCACCAACCCGGCCAACATGCCGCTCACCCGGCTCTACCACATCGAGGCACTCGGAACGGTCGTGCCCGAGTTCGGGAGACAGGTGTACGGCGGCGTCATCGTCGACTCGATCACCAGCAAGCTCGCAGGCGGCGTCGCGGTCACCGGTGGGTTCTTGGATCTCGGCGACGCCAAGACGTCGCTCGACCGCTCGTTCATCGACGTTCGCGTAGCGCTCGCCTATCCGATCGCCGACGTCTTCAACATCGGTCTCGGTGGTCGCTACCTGAAGGTCACCCAGGACGGTCTCGGTCCGCT
>JBGTSH010000525.1:0-4450 GCA_041940405.1 Polyangiaceae bacterium | reverse complement strand
TCGAGCGTCTGCCCCAGCCGCCCGAGCGTGACCCCGAGCTTCAGCAGGTTCTGCGCCGCATGATTGCCGCCGCGGTCGGACTCGTAGCCCGCCAGATAGGCCCGCGCCGCCGGCTGGAAGATGCCGCGGATGAACAGGCTCTCCCCGAGCCAGAAATTCGCCTCGCCCGTCAGCGGCGAGCCGGGATAGTCGTTCAGGAACCGCCGCAGCCGCTCCTCGGCCTGGTCGAACCGGCCCGCGCGGACATCGGAAATCCCGTCATCGAGGTCGCGCCGCTCGCGTTCATGCGTGGACGCACGCTCAATGACTGTTTCGTCATTTTGGATGAGGCTCAGAACGCGACCAGCGATCAGATGCGGATGTTCCTCACCCGCCTCGGCTACTCGTCCAAGGCCGTCGTCACCGGCGACGTGACCCAGGTCGACCTGCCCCAGGGCCAGCGCTCGGGGCTCGCCGAAGCCCGCGACCTCCTTCAAGGAATCGACGGGATAGCGATCTGCAAGTTCACCGAGGTGGACGTCGTCCGCCATCCGCTCGTGCAGCGGATCATCGTCGCGTATGATCGCCGCGACGCGCTCTTGCGCGAGCGAGAGAAAGAGAGAGAAAAGGGGACGACATGACGACCGAGGCCGCGGGGAGCACGCGCGAAGGGCTCTCTTTCGTGGACCGTCTCTTCGAGCGACTACGCGCCGAGCCGCGCCTCGAGGGCTACGCCGTCGTCCGTCCCCATCCGCTCCTTCTCTCGATTCGCGCCGAGTCCTCCAGCCTCGTGCTCCTGCCGGCCGCCGTGTGGGACGGCGCGCGCCACCTCCTTCATCCGTTCGCCGACGCGCTCGCGAGCGGCAGCGCTGCGCTCTTGGTGACCGGACGACCGCGCGACCCCGATCTCGGCGGCGCGGTCTCGCGCGGTCTCGCCTCGCTCCTCTCCGAGCACCCTTCGGAAGACGAGCTCCTCGTCGCGATAACCGCCGCGTTCGAGCTCCTCGACGCACGCGCGCGCGCCGAGAGCCGCGGCCGGCTCCTCAGCCGCTATCGGTACGAGCTCGGCGAGCTCATCGAGATCTCCAAGGCGCTCTCGACCGAGCGAGAGATCGACAAGCTGCTCGATCTCATCCTCGAGAAGAGCCGCTTCATCACCGGCGCCGATGCCGGGAGCCTCTACGTCGTCGAAGGCGACGATCCCGATCCGCTCCGCCGCACGCTGCGTTTCAAGCTGACGCAAAACGATTCGGTGGAGTTCGATTGGCGCGAGTTCAGCGTTCCCGTCAGCTCGCGCAGCATGTCGGGGTACGTGGCGCTCCACAAGTGCCCGCTCAACATCTCCGACGTCTACGATTTGCCGCCGCGGAGCCCGTTCGGCTTCGATCCGAGCTTCGACGCCAAGATCGGCTATCGGACGAAGAGCATGCTTTGTGCGCCGCTCCTGTCGCGTGCCGGGGACGTCATCGGCGTCATCCAGCTGATCAACAAGAAGCGTGACGTCGAGCGCCGCATCACCAAGGCGGCAGACGCCGACGATATCGTCGTCCCATTCGACGAGCGCAGCGAAGAGCTGCTCATGACCTTGGCGTCGCAAGCAGGAATCGCGCTCGAGAACGCGATCCTCTATGCCGAGATCAACCGAATGCTCGAGGGCTTCGTCCGAGCGAGCGTCGAGGCCATCGAGCAGCGCGACCCGACGACGAGCGGTCACTCGCGACGCGTCGCCGAGCTCACGGTAGGCCTGGCTCGCTCGGTGGAGCGCGTCGACACGGGGACTTTCGGGAAGGTGACCTGGACCAAAGACGACCTGCGCGAGCTCGAATACGCGTCGCTCCTGCACGATTTCGGAAAGATCGGCGTCCGCGAAGAGGTCTTGGTCAAGGCGAAGAAGCTCTTTTCGCACGAGCTCGAAGCCATTCGAATGCGCTTCGATTTTGCGCTGAGGAGCGCCGAGGCGGACACCCTTCGCCGCAAGATCCACATGATCGAGAAGGGCGCGAAGAAAGAGGATCTCGACGCGCTCGACGAAGAGCTCGCCGCGAGGAGGAGCGAGATCGAATCGGCCTACGAGGCGATTCTGGCTGCCAACGAGCCGACCGTCCTCAAAGGCGGGGATTTCGCCCGGATCGAAACGATCGCACGCGAGACCTATACGACGTACGGCGGCGTCACGCGACCACTCCTCACCGCAGAAGAGGTCCGCTGTCTATCGGTGACCAAGGGGTCGCTCACGCCGTCCGAGATCGACGAGATCCGCAGCCACGTCACCCACACGTTCGAGTTCCTCTCGCAGATCCCGTGGGGGAAGCAGTTCCGGCGGGTGGCCGAAATCGCCGGCTCGCACCACGAGCGGCTGAACGGCACCGGCTATCCGAAACGGCTTCGCGCCGAGGAGATCCCGCTGCAATCGAAGATGATGAGCATTGCGGACATCTTCGACGCGCTCACCGCTTCGGATCGTCCCTACAAGCGCGCCGTCCCGATCGAGAAGGCGCTCGACATTCTCGGCTTCGAGGTAAAGGACCAGCACGTGGACGGCGACCTCGTGAAGATCTTCATCGAGGCCCGCGTTTGGGAGAACCTCACCGACGCGCCGAAGTCGATGCGATTTTCGGGCTGAGCCTGAGCTTCGGCACGCCCTTTGCAGCTCGCAGGGCATGCGACCGAGCACAAGAAGGCTCCTCCGAGCGATTGCCGTCGCCGCCGCAGGCGGCATGGTGCTCGCAGAGGGTGGAAATGCTGGCGCGGACGATGCTCCGATGGAGGTGACCGGCGTCGTATCCGAGCTGTCGGGCACGTGTCCGGAGCTGATGTTTCTGATCGGCGATCAAAAGGTCTCTACCGACGACGCCACGCGGTTCGAAGACGGGACGTGCGACGAAGTGACGAATGGCAGGCACGTCGAGGTGGAAGGCGTCGAGCGTGACGGCATCCTCTATGCTCGCGAAGTGGAGCTGAAGGCGATAGCCGGGCGCAGCTGAGCAGCCGGGCGCCCGCGCTCACCTCACTTCGAGGCGGGCTTCACCGTAACCTCGGCCTCTCGCGCGATTTCGCCGGAGCCCGACGAAGCGCGCAACGTCCCCTTCCACTCCGATTGCGCCGGCTCGAGCGCGAGGGTGCCGCTCATGGCTCCATCGGCGCCCGCATCCTCGGGCGCCAGCGTCGCGGTGATTCCATCGGCTTCGGCCCAACCGGACAGCATACCCGGACCGAGCGGTCCGCTCACGCGTCCCGTCACGGTGCCGTCGGCGGCGACGACGAGCTCGATCTCTCCTTTGCCCGAGGCTGCCGTTCCGTCGTCGCTCTCCAAGGCTTTGTCCTTCACGCCCTTCTCGAGCGATACGCGCGCCTTCTTGGATTCGTACGTGCCGGACCATCGACCGGCGAGCTTGGAAGCCGGCGCCTCTTTGGCGGACGCAGCCGCGGCCGCGCTTCCGCTCGGCGGCGCGGCGGCCGCGTTCGTGGCAGCCGCCGTCACTGTGGCACTTCGCGACGTTGGCGGCGGCTCGTCACCGCAGCCGAGATGGCCGGCGCCCAAAGCGACGACAATGGCGCGAAAGCCCGGAGTGAGGACGCTTTGCAGCACGCAGACGTTTTCGCAAAGCTCGCCTCACAATGCAATGTATCGAGGCTGAATCGAGGCGTTATGCCGAATAGCGCTTGACCGGTTGACTCGAAATGCCTAGTCCTCGCTTATTGCGCCGGTCTGGCACCGACGCGAGGAGATCCCATGGCAACCCTCGACGCATTCAGTCAACAAATCGTGAAGCTGGTCCGCAGCATGTCGGACGACGCAATCCTCGCGCTGGTGAAGCACCAGCTCGGCGTGGGTGGCCGCGGTGCCGGCAAGGGCCTCGCCGTCGTCGCCGCTGCTGCGCGTCCGGGCCCCAAGCCGGGCAAGCGCCGCCGCGGCCGACCGAAGAAGGCGGCCGCCGCAAAGGCGCCGGTTGCTGCTGCCAAGCCCGCCGCCGCTCCGAAGGCGGCTCCCGCAAAGCCGGGCCGCAAGCCGGGGCCCAAGGCGAAAGCCGTCAAGAAGGCAGCCGCACCGAAGAAGGCGCGCGCGGCTCGAGGTGGGGCAGATCGCCACGAGTTGCTCGGCGTGGTCGAGCGCGTGATCAAGTCCGGCGGCGGAATGGCAGCGAGCGAGGTTGCGAAGGCCGCCGGCATTCCGCAGTCGCGGGCCACGGTTGCCATCAAGGAGCTCAAGCTCGCCAAGCGGATCTTCCAGGGCGGCGATCGTCGCTTCGCCCGCTATGCAGGCGACGCCCGCACCGCGCAGCAAGCGAGCGAGAACGCCCGCAAGACGGCTGCTGGTCCGATCCTCAAGGGCAAACGAAAGAAGTGAACCTACAACGTTGGCGCTGACTTCGGCGTCGCTCTTGTCGATTCACCCCCCAACCCCCCTCACATCGGGTGGGGGGCGTTTACTTTCCATGCGCGATAGCGATCTCCCCCCACACGCAGTGAG
>JBGTSH010000524.1:0-4529 GCA_041940405.1 Polyangiaceae bacterium | reverse complement strand
GCGCTTTCTGTCGCAGCCGTTCTTCGTCGCCGCGCAGTTCACCGGCCGCGAGGGCAAGTTCGTCACGCTCGCCGAGACGATCGCCGGCTTCCAGGAGATCCTCGATGGCAAGCTCGACCACATCTCGGAGCAGGACTTCTACATGGCCGGCAACATCGACGAGGTGAAGGCTCGCGACGCCGCCGGCAAGAAGACCGAGAAGAAGAAGGCCTGAAGATGGCTGCTTCGGAGACCTTGAAGCTCGAGATCGTCACGCCCACCGGCATGGCGATCTCGCGCGACGTGGCCGAGGTCAGCGCGCCGACGCTCGACGGCGAGATCGGCGTCCTTCCGGGACACGTGCCGTTCCTCGCCGCGCTCCGGACCGGGATCATCTCGGCGAAGTCCGCGGCGGGCAAATCCGACGAAGAAGGCCAGCGCTTCGCGATCGCGCACGGCGTGCTCGAGGTCGCGCACGAGAAGGCGCTCGTGCTGACCGAGAAGTTCATCACCAAGGAAGACGTCGACGTCGTCAAGGTGCGTGCGCGCATCAAGGACGTGGACGACGAGCTCCTCGGCTGGACCGGCGAGCTCGAAGATCCGAAGCGCATCGCCCTCATCGAAGAAGAGCAGTGGCTCGCCACGCAGCTCGAGCTCATCGGCGATCCGCCGCAGCCGCTCGTGCGCGAGCTCACGCGCTTCAAGTCGCGCGACGTCAACGAGACCATCGTCATCCCGGAAGACACGCCCGTCCCGGAAGAGGGCACGAACATGGACGGCCCGGGGCACTAATGCCTCGTGGGGGGCGGCAGTGATTGCTCCCGAAACGATCGCGCAGGTCAAAGACCGCACCGACATCGTCGCGCTCGTCGGCGAGTCGGTGAAGCTCACACGCCGAGGAAGGAGCTTCCTCGGCCTCTGTCCTTTTCACAAAGAGAAGACGCCGAGCTTCCACGTCCACCCGGACCGCGGTTTTTACCACTGCTTCGGGTGCGGTGAGAGCGGCAGCGCGATCGACTTCGTCATGAAGACCAGCGGTCTCGACTTCGTCGAGACCGTCAAGATGCTCGCCGACCGCGCCGGCATCATGATCGAGGAGCGCCAGCAGAGCGGCGCCGAGCGCGCGCGCAAGACCGAGCGCGACGAGCTCTTCGAGGTCATGCAGCTCGCGGCGACCTACTACGAGCAGACCCTCGGCATCGCGGTCGACCCGAGCGTCTCGAAGCAAGCTCACCCCCTCGCAAAGTACGCGATCGCCGAGGTCGAGAAGCGCGGACTGCCCTCCGCGTCGGCCGGCACCGAAGAGGCGCGCGCGTTCGTGCACGCGGCCCAGGCGTTTCGCCTCGGCTACGCGCCGCCGGGATGGGACGGCCTCTCCACGTTCCTCAAGCAGCACGGCGTATCACCGTCCATCGGCGAGCGCGCGGGGCTCCTCGTCGCCGGCAACCGCGGTCACTACGACCGGTTCCGCCACCGCTTGATGTTCGCCGTCATGGACACGCTGGGACGCGTCGTCGCCTTCAGCGGTCGCGCGCTCACCGCCCCTTCGAAGGAGGACCTCGCGAAGCACGCGCCGAGCGCGCCGTCCTACGACAAGGAAGAGCCGGCGAAGTACATCAACAGCCCGGAGTCGCCGATCTACACGAAGGGCGATCAGCTCTTCGGGCTCCACCAGGCACGAAGCGGGATCCGGCAGCGCGGCTTCGCGATCCTCGTCGAAGGTAACTTCGACGTCTTCAGCCTCCACGCGCGCGGGATCGACAACGCGGTCGCGCCGCTCGGAACCGCGTTCACGCCCGAGCAAGCGAAGCTCCTCAAGCGCTTCGCGCCCACCGTCGTCATCGCGTTCGACGGCGACAGTGCCGGCCGCAAGGCGACGCGCGCAGCACGCGTCCCCTGCCGCACCGGCGGTCTCGAAGCCAAGGTAGCGGTGCTCCCCGATGGGGCCGACCCCGACGATCTGGTGAAGAAGAAGGGCACCGCCGCGCTCCTCGCGATCATCAAGGACGCGACCGGGCTCCTCGATCACCTCATCCAGGACGCGCTCGACGGCGAGGGCTTCCGAGGCGCCTCGCTCTCCGAGCGCGTCGCCCGCGTCCGAGCCGTCGCGAAGCTCCTGGGCGAGGAGGACGACCCGAACCTTCGCCTCATGGCCAAGCGCTACGCCGACCAGCTCTCGGCCAAGCTGGTGGTCGCCGGCTCGAGCCCGGACGACCTCAGACAGCTGGAGCGGATGGTCGATCAAGCCCTATCGGAAGGCGCGCGCGGTGGATCCGGGGCTCCCCAGAGTCGGCGGACCGAGGCGGAGACCCCGCTGGATCGAAGATCCTCAGAAATCTTCGGGGCGATCTTGGACTTTCCCGACCTTCTGGCGGACCCTCAGGTCCTCGAAATGCTGTCGGTAGCCGAAGGAGACCTGGCCCTCGCGATCGTCGCGACCCGTCGGTTCACGACGGCCGCCCCGACGCAAGGGTCGGGCCAAGCTCCTGGCATGAAATCGGCCGGCGCAAGAGAAATCAGAAGCATCGAGGATTTTCTTGCCGCTCTGCCGAGTTCGATCCAAAAGTTTGCGGCTGGGCGCCTTGCCGCACCGGCTTTCGAGGAAGTCGGCGTAGCGAGAGCCAATTTGTTAGAGAACCTTAAAAAGCTTGGCAATTCACTCGGGCAAATTCAGAAGTCCCGAGTCGTGGACGCGCTGCAGCGATCGCCTTCGACGCTCGATGCCGAGAGCGAGGAGCTGCTTCGACAAGAGTACGAACGCGCGCGAAGGCGTCGCGGGATCGATTCATGACACGATAGTTTTTTGCTCTTCGATCTGCGTTCGTTGTGAACGCGATCAGCGCCCGAGGGACAGCGGGGTAGCCTCCGACAGAGGCGACGGTTCGGGCAGAGCAATGCAGTTTTGATTCGCCACTCGAGGGGCGAATCGTGCCGCTGAGGATCAGGTGACAGGAATGGCGACGAAGGCCAAGCAGACTGCTTCTGGAGCGCGGAGCTCCAAGTCGACGAAGACGAGCTCCACCGCAGCGACCAAGCCCGCTGCTACCAAGGCGAAGTCCCCGCCAACAATTCCCGGCAATGTTCCCGGCAAGGCAGCCCAACCGAAGGCCCAGGCCGCGAAATCTGCTGCCGGCAAGCCCGCAGCGAAGCCTGCGGCGGCAGCCGGTAAGGCCCCGAAGGCCGCGCCGTCGAAGCTCAACGGCGTTTCGAAGAAAGAGGCCCGCGGCAGCGAGCGAGGAGCGAACGGCGCTTCCGAGTGGCCGCGCGAGTCTTCCGGCAGAGGGGGCTCCAGCGCGCCGCCTCCTCGCGGATCGCGCGGCGCTTCGTCCGAGCCGCCGCCCGACGGCGAGTACGCCGACTTCGACGAGCTCTCCGGCCTCGGCCAGGGGATGAGCGACAAGCCCGCACGCGCCAGCCAGAAGGGCCTCGAGAAGCTCGTCGAGGCAGGCAAGGCGAAGGGCTTCCTCACCTACGACGAGGTCAACGATCAGATGCCGGCCGACGTCGCGCCGGATCAGCTCGACGACGTGGTCGGTGCCCTCGGCGACGAGGACATCGAGATCGTCGACGGCGCAACGCAGGTCAAGATCGCTCCGAAGCGCATCGCCGACGAAGAGGCCGGCGAGAAGAAGATCACGATCGGCGCCGAGCGCGAAGAAGAAGACTACGACCACTACTCGAAGTCGAACGACCCGGTCCGCATGTACCTGCGGAAGATGGGCAGCGTCTCGCTCCTCACCCGCGAGGGCGAGGTGGAGATCGCCAAGCGCATCGAGGTCGGTGAGCTCGCGGTGAACGCAGCCATCCTCGACTCGCCGATCGCCGTCCGCGAGATCATCGATCTCGGCGAGAAGCTCCGGAAGCACAAGATCCGCGTCAAGGACCTCATCAAGGACGCCGAGGCGGACGATCAAGAGTTCGACGAGGAAGAGGCGGACCGCCGCATCATCCGCCTCATCGACAAGGTCAAGCGGCTCGACAAGAAGAAGCAGGACCTGGTCGAGGAGCGCAAGACCGCCAAGGACACGCGCAAGAAGCAGATCGACGACGAGGCGCAAGAGACCACGGCCGACATGGTCACGACCCTCGAGGAGATGCGCCTCAACAAGAAGACGACCGACAAGATCGTCCAAAAGCTGAAGAGCATCATCCTCAAGGTCGAGAAGGTCGAGAGCGGCGCGCACGAGCTAGAGCGCCGGACCGGCCTCCGTCGAGAAGAGCTCAAGCGCGAGCTCAACAAGGTCCGCGGCAACAAGCCGCTCGAGAGCCGCCTCGCCAAGAAGCTCGGCGTCGAGCGCGAGGATCTCGAGGACTTCGACCAGACCCTCAAGAACGCCCACAAGGGGGTGAAGAAGGTCGAAGAGGAGATGCAGATCGACGTCAGCGCGATCCGCGCGACCTACGACGCGATCCTCTCCGGCGAGCGCATGGCCGAGAAGGCCAAAGCAGAGCTCGTCGAGGCGAACCTCCGCCTCGTCGTCTCGATCGCCAAGAAATACACGAACCGCGGCTTGCAGTTCTTGGACCTCATCCAAGAGGGCAACATCGGC
>JBGTSH010000523.1:0-4559 GCA_041940405.1 Polyangiaceae bacterium | reverse complement strand
GATGGAGCACCGGGTGCGACTGTCAGCTATGCCCGGCCCAATGCCACAGATCTGGCAGAAGGAACCGATCAAACGAACGCAACGAGGAGACCCGGCATGATCATCTCGCGGATGGACGCGGTCGTCGTCGTGCCTCACTACGTCGGCCCGACGGGCGCTCGCATCGTCGTGATGCGCTCTGCGCTGAGGCCGCCCGTCGCCGTGCGGCCGCCCGACATTTGGCCGGTGCCCGAGAAGGACTCGCTCGGCGAGCTGTGGGAGGTTCCCGCCGGCCTCGTCGAAGAGGACGAGCGCTCGCCCGAGGGGCTCCGTGCGTGCGCCGCGCGCGAGCTCTTCGAAGAGACCGGGTTCGAGGCGAGCGCAGCCGACCTGCGCGAGCTCGGCCCTTCGACCTTTCCGTCGCCCGGGGTCATCGGCGAGCGCCACTTCTTCTTTCACGTCGAGGTCGATCCCAAGAAACGCAAAGCCCCACCCGAGGACGGCTCGCTGCTCGAGCACGCGGCGCTCATCGCCGACGTGTCGCTCGGCGATGCGCTCGCCGCGTGTCGCGCCGGTGAGGTCGAAGACGCAAAGACCGAGCTCGCCCTGCGCCGGCTCGCCGACCTGTTTCCTGTTTCGCACCCTGACGGGCGCGAAATCTACGGAGCCTGACGGTGCGCATCGCGTACCTCGTCAAGCGCTCGGGATGGCAGGCCTTCGCCGAGCTGAAGCAAGAGGATCGCATCCGGCGCCTCTTCGCAAAGGGCGATCCGACGGCGCGCCGGCTCCGCGCCGCGCACGAGGCCCACCTGAGGGCCGTCGACGAGACCCTCGAGGCCTTCGAGTCGCTCGGCGTCAGCGCGGTCGAGATCGGACCGCGCACCAAGGACCTCTCTCGCGACCGCTTCGATCTCGTCGTGAGCATCGGCGGCGACGGCACGCTGCTCCGCGCGTCGCATCGCGTCTCGGACGTGCCGGTCGTCGGCATCAACAGCGATCCGCGCACGTCCGTCGGATTCTTCTGCGGCATCTGCGCGGGCGACGTCCTTCCGTCGCTGGAGCGCGCCCTCGACGGTCGCCTCAAGCGCCGCGTGCTCACCCGGATGAAGGTTACGCTGCAGGGCAAGGTGCTGTCGGGGCGCGTCCTCAACGACGCGCTCTTCTGTCATTCGAGCCCCGCGGCGACGTCGCGCTACGTGATGCGGATCGGCAAGGTGTCCGAGGAGCAGAAGTCGAGCGGCTTCTGGATCGGTCCGGCGGCGGGGTCGACCGCCGCGCAGCGATCGGCCGGCGGACGTGTGCTGCCGCTCGAGAGCGAGATGCTCCAGCTCGTGATCCGCGAGCCGTATACCCCGATGGGCGAGCGCTACGAGCTGAAGAAGGTGCTCATCGGACCGAGGCAGGTAGCCATCGTAAAATCGAAGATGCGCGAGGGCGCGCTCTTTCTCGACGGAGCCGACGACATTCAGCCCGCGTTCGGCGACGTGATCACGTTCTCTCGTTCCGAAGAGCCGCTCTACATCCTCGGCATCGGCAAGAAGCGGTAGGTTCGTGGAGGGGGAAAACGCGGATCAGTAGATGCCGCCGACGCCGATGAATCCGGGACCGACGATTGGGACGATCTTCGCTGCCTTCTTCTCTTCTTCGCTCTCGCTCGAGGGCGAGTCGTCCATACCGACCGTGAAGGTCAGGATGAGCCCGGCGACGACGCCGAGGCCGCCGATCGCGAACGCGACGGTCGATCCGGTTCCGTAGTCCTGCGCCTGCGCGACGTCGTCGGCGTACTCCTCGGGACACGTGGTTCCGCCGCAGAGCTCCTCGACCTCGTCGGTCTTCTGGAACGCGAGGATGCCGAGCGCCGCGCCGACCGCGAGCGCCGCACCGCCGACGCCGTAGGCGATCCCGGCGGGCACCATCGTGCCGCCGCCGCCGCTGTCCTCGGGCTTCGCCTCTTCGGTCTTCACCGGCGCGACGAGGTTGAGCGTGACGGTAGCGTTCTCTTTCTCTGCGAGCGACACGCTGTCCTTCGCTTCGGCGCCGTTCGGAGCTTTCGCTTCGATCTCGTGCTTGCCCGGGTCGTAGCGAATGTCGGCGCCGGGCGTCGCGGGCTTGCCGTCGACGGTGACCTTTGCTTGTGCGGCGCCGTCGCCTTTGACCTCGACCTTGAGCGTCGGGATGCGCGAGCCGAGATCCTTCACGAGCTTCGTTGCGACGGCCTTCGCCTTTTGCGTGTTCGGCTCCTTCGTCTGCGCCACGCCCGAGAGCACCTCTTCGGCTTCGACGAGCGCGCCGGCGTCGATGAGCGCACGGCCGAGGTCGAGCTGGTACTGCGCCTTCGGATCGAGATCGTTCGCTGATCGGAAAGCCGTCGCTGCGTCGTCCCACTGCTTGCGCGCGGCGGCTTGTTTTCCCTTCGTCCAGAGCTGCTTCGCTTCCGCCTTTTCCTTCGCGCTCGGGGCTGCGAGCGCATCGGCGGAGACGAGGAGGAGGCCCGCGGCGAGGACCGCGGCGAGCTTTCGCGAGCCGAGCATGGGACGCATTCTCTCTTTGTTTCGCCGCCCGACGGTGTCGAAAAGACCCTTAAAATAAGCCGTTTCCACTGGATCATTGAGCTGGCGCCGGAACGGTGCCGCGCGGGGGTGGCGCCAAAAATCGCTCGCTACCCGGCAATTTCGACAAGTTTTGTCTTGGCGCGATGTCGCGCGTTGTGATGTAGTCCGCGCGAAATACGGAAAACATCGCTGTTTCCGTGAGAGGAGAGTCATGGCTGGCAAGAAGACGGCAGCAAAGAAGTCCGCGACGCTCTCGAAGAGCGGCCTCATCAACGCGGTTGTCGAAGCTTCGGGCGACGTGTCCCGCAAGCAGGTGAAGGCGATTCTCGATGCCCTCACCGACGTCGGTTACAAGGAGCTGAAGAAGAACGGCATCTTCACGCTGCCCGGTTTCGCGAAGTTCCGCGTGGTGAAGAAGCCCGCGACCAAGGCGCGTCAGGGCATCAACCCCTTCACCAAGCAGCCGATGACCTTCCCCGCCAAGCCGGCGAGCAAGTCGGTTCGCGCGCGCCCGATCAAGGCGATCAAGGAAGCGGTCGGCTGATCTCGTTGGCGAGGCTGGCGTACTCCACGCTGCGCGCTTCGCGCAGCGCACCCAGCCTCGACAAGACCTGCTCGACGGCCCTCGAGCCGGCGGGACCTTCGAAGAGGCGACTGTAGGTCGCCTCTGCCCGTCCCTCGCTCGGTGGCGCTTCGCCGGCCATCACCGTTCCTCCTTCGTGGAGCCCTGGCGGGATGAACTGGACGAAGGGGTCGGGCGCCTGACGGAGCAAGCCCACCAACCGGTGGGCGTTCTCCGTTCCTCCGGTCAGCTCCGGATGAAAGGTCGCGTGCACGAGGCGCTCGCGCAGGCGCTGGTCGAGCTCTCTGGCGAGCTTCGATCCGAACCTCTCGAAGCCCGACGCGTTGAGCGTCGAGATCGGATACACGAGGTGGACGACGTTCGCGCCGAGATCCTCGATCGCCTTGACCGAGGTCTCGACGTCAGGCTCGACGTCGAGCACCACCCCGACCGCGCCCATCCCGGTCTCGACGTCCCGAAGGAACGGGCAGAGCCCGTACGCGGCGACGACATCCGAGGCGTAACGAAAGAGCAGGGCGTGGACCTTCTCGGCCAGCTCGTGGGCCCGAGCGTGGCCCGATCGCGCGCCGTAAACGCGAAAAGAGTGCGTGGGGGCGGCGGCCTTCGTGACCACGATGATGCTCGTCCTATCAGGTATCGAGGGGCGGACGTTTGGGAAAACTTGAACGCTACGCCGTGATAGCTTACGCGCGCCAACGCGCACGCACGACGACGCTTTTGCCGATCCCAAAGAGGAAACACGAATGACCGAGCAGGCCAAGCTCACGGTGAATGTTGGGGGGAAAGACGAAACCTTCGATCTCCCGGTCGTCGTCGGTACGGAACAGGAGCGCGCCGTCGACATCGGCGCGCTCCGCGCGAAGACCGGCTACGTCTGTCTCGACCCGGCGTTCATGAACACGGCGTCGACGACGAGCGCGATCACCTTCCTCGACGGCGAGCAGGGGATCCTTCGTTATCGGGGCTACCCGATCGAGCAGCTCGGCGCCAAGTCGACGTTCGTCGAGGTCGCGTACCTCGTCATCTACGGCAAGCTCCCCAACAAGCAGGAGCTCGACAAGTTCACGACGCGACTGACGCGGCACAGCCTCATCCACGAGGACATGAAGCGCTTCTTCGACGGCTACCCGTCGACCGCGCACCCGATGGCGATCCTGTCCTCGATGGTGTGCTCGCTCTCGAGCTACTACCCGGACGCGCTCGACGTGCAGAACAAGGCCGTGCTCGACATCACGATCGCGCGCCTCCTCGCCAAGGTGCCGACGATCGCGGCCTACTCCTACAAGAAGTCGGTCGGCCAGCCGTTCGTCTACCCGCAGAATCACCTCGATTACTGCTCGAACTTCCTCAACATGATGTTCAGCGTCCCGGCCGAGCCGTACGAGGTCGACCCGGACATCCGCGACGCGATCAACCTGCTCTTGATCCTGCACGCCGATCACGAG
>JBGTSH010000522.1:0-4560 GCA_041940405.1 Polyangiaceae bacterium | reverse complement strand
CGACGATGCCTCCCGTGGGCGCATACGTCAGCGCCTTGAGCGTGATCAGCGATCGGACGACCGCATCGCGCCACGGCCCGGGGTGCTTACAAGCGGCTGCCCACTTCTGCCACCAGGCCTCCGTCGCTTTCACCGTGGCGCGTTCGTCGAGCTCTCTCACGAGCGGCGACGTGGAGGGCGCCCAGGCGAGATCGAAGACGACGCGCTCACCCGCTCCGACCGAGAACTCCGCGACAGTCTGATAGTTCTCGTTGCGAAGCGGAACGTCGCACCGAAGACACAACGAATCCGGACCGGCGATTGCGTGGATGCCGCGTTCCACGCGCTGGACCCAGGGCACCGTGGATCCGTAGTCGAACCGCATGACGAGCTCCGTCCGCATCGGCACGCGGCCGCTTCGCCCCTCGACGATCCGAACGACATCCGCCCTGCGATCGCGAATGGGCATGCAATCGATGACGCGGACCACGCCGTCTTCCGTCTCGTGCTCCGTCTCGAGAACGAGCGAAGCTCCGCGATACCTGCGGCGAACCCGCCTTGCCGGTCCTGCGGGCGCCAGGAGCCACCTGCCGTGCTCGGGCGTACCGAGCAACGCCGCGAAGCACGCGGCGGAGTCGAAGCGCGGCAAGCAGAGCCAATCGATCGATCCTTCGCGTGACACGAGCGCCGCCGTCTCGCAATCGCCGATGAGCGCGTAGTCACCGATGAGAGGGGCGCGACGCTCATCCCGACGGTCGCTCCTCATGCGTGCACCTCGATCACGACCTTGACGTCGCCCTGGTCGCGCCTCAGCGCTTCCTGCCACCGATCGAGCGGAACGCGGCGTGACACGAGCCGCTCGAGCCACTCGCGATCGGCCTTCAGCAGCGCCTCGACCGCGAGCTCGTAGTGCCTTCGATTCGCATTCACGCTCCCGAAGACCACGGAGTTCTCCAGCACGAGATCGCGGTTGAGCCCGGCCACGTCGACGTCGAGCGTTCGGCCGCCGGAAGAGATCCCGGTCAGGCAGACGATGCCGCCGGGAGGCGACGCGCGAACTGCGCCGAGCACGAGGGTGCCGGCACCCGTGCATTCCAGGATCACGTCGGCGTGCGGGCAGGCGTCGACCGCGGATCCGGCGTGGTAGGTGGCGCCGAGCGCACGTACCAAGTCAGGCTTCGGTCCGGACGTCGCGCGATCGAGCACGTGCACCTCGAGCCCGCGCTGGGCCGCCATGAGCGCTCCGAGCAGCCCGATCGGTCCCGCACCGGTCACGAGGGCGCGGGCCGGTTGCCAGTGGGCGCGCCGCCCGATGGCCTCGATGTGCTCCCAGGCTTTCGCGACGACGCTCGCCGGCTCGACGAGCATGCCGACGCGCGCCAAGCGGCGATCGACGTGAACGGCGAACGCTGGTTCGAGCAAGAACCGCTCGGCGAGAAACCCATCTCTCCCCTTGATTCCGCGCTCGGTGTAGCGGCCGTTCCTGCACATGTCCCACTCGCCTACCGCACAGCTCGAGCAGGGCTCGGGATCGGGGTGCCGAACGATCCCGACGACCAAGTCCCCGGCCTCGAACGGACTTCCGGGCGGGCTCTCCAGCACGGAGCCGAGCGACTCGTGCCCGAGGACCAAGCGATCACTTCCGGCCGGCGGCACACCGTAGGCACCTGCAACGATCTCGCGATCCGTCCCGCAGATTCCTACCGCGAGCGTCTCGACCAAGATCTCTCCGGCGGCGCGTGGCTCGGGCCGCTCGTCGAGCCGAGCACTCCCGCCCTTACCCGGTATCACCGTGAGCGCTCGCATGCAGTCGTGGTAGCACCGCGCTCGGAGCCGAGCCCACCGATCGAAGGGGAGCCTTCCTGCCACAATGCGGGGCGACCGTGCGGCGTTCGCGCTCCGGACCGAAACACGGCTCCGTGAGACCGCGGCGCGCCTTATTATGACGACGAGCATCGACTTGGACGGAGAGCGGATGGGAGCCCACCGATCGCGGCCGACGCAGGTTTCGCAGACAGCCAAGGCGCTGGTCTTGTGCGCGGTGTGCTCAGGAGGTTGCGCTGAGCCGCCGCCTGCCGTGCCGGTCGCGACGGGCCCGGCGCAAGGCAGCTTTACGGGACCGGTGGCACCGACGCCGCCTGTGGAACCGCGCGAGGAGCAGACGAAGGATCTGGTGCTCGACGGGGCCAGCGTGGCGGTGCCTGGCTGGTTCGAGACGCTCTCGGCGGAGCGTCTGGAAGCGCTGAGGCTCGACATGGGAGGTCGCGAGCCCGGGCGGCAGGTGACGATCGCGGTGATGCGCGCTCCGAAGGGGCAGCCGTCGACGGTGGTGCAGATCTCTCACACGTCGATGAGCGCGAAGAGCGGTGCCGGGGCGCCGGTGCGCGCGTTTCTGGAAGCGCAGCTCGAGGCCATGAAGAAGACGATGATCCACCCGGACGAGCAGATCCTCCAGTTCGGCAGGACGGCCGCACCGACCTCGATGGATTTCAAGCACACGGCGCGCATAAAGAAGCCGTCGGGTGATCTCATTCAGATCCATACGCGCGGCTCGATGTACGTGACGACCGACGGGCGTGCGGTGCGCTCGCAAGTCGAATGCGTCGCAGAGCCGACCGTCGCAGAGCGGCTGTGCGTTCCGGTGATCGATTCTTGGAAGCTGGCGAGCGCACCGAGCCTCTCGCTCGACGGGGTGATTCCGGCGCCTCCCTAGATAGTTCCGATCACTTGTGCCGAAGCGACGAGACGTGCGTGCTCGGTGTGCGCGGTGACGTCACTTGCGAGCCCAAGGCCGGGGTCGAATCGTCTCCCGCGCCAGCGCCGTTGCCGCAGGAGTAGGAGGGCATCACCGGCTATCCCTGGTGGCCTTGCACGAAGGGTGCGAAGCTCGGGAACGGTTGGAGCTCGAGCATGAACCGTAAAATCCCCCTGTATGCGCCGGCGCGGCGCCGCGCGCGGATCTTCGGGGGCGTGCTCATGGGGGTGGTCGTTGGGGCGCTGCCCGCTGCCCTCGCGGGAATGCTCGCAACGGGCGCGAGCGAAGGGTTCAACGGCTGGGTCGTACTGGCGGTGCTCCTGCCCTTTCTGGCGCTCTTTGGCTGGCTGCTCACGCGTCGGCTCGCCGACATCACCATTGCAAGCGATGGCCTATCCTGGAAGAAAGGGTCGGAGCGCCGGTACATCGAGTTCGATCAGCTCGAATCCGTCGAAGTGAAGCAGTACGAGCTTCCCACGGAACGATGGCGTTCTGAGTCGATGTGGGCGATCACATTGGCGCTCGCGAATGGAACCAAGGAGGAGCTCGGCGACTTCGAGCACTTCCTTCAGGCAGAGCCAGTGGCCGAGGCCATCAGCGCTGCGAAGGCTGCGTGGTCTGCCGACCGTCCTCCAGTGCCCGGCCTCGGTGCGCTCGAGAACGTCGGCGAATCGGTCTCCGCTTGGATCACGAGCCTTCGCAATCTGGCGGAAGCCGATACGAGCTACCGCACGACGACGTTGACGGAGGACCAGCTCGCCGAGATCGTAGACGACGGTGCTGCTCGTCCTGTGCATCGCGTCGCGGCGGCGGTCGTCCTGGCGACCAAGGACCGCCACGCCGGGCGTGATCGGATCCGGATCGCCGCCGAAGCGACCGCGAACCCGAAGTTGCGCATCGCGCTCACGTCGATCGCCAACGACGAGATCGAAGACTCCGCTCTCGAGGAAGCGATCGCGGAGGAGCGTGCCCAAGCCTGAAGGCACACGCGGCGAGCGCGAGGCCGGCCACTTCAAGTAGCTGATATCCACCCGGTTTTTCGATCTGTCGAAAAAAGATCGGTGCCGATGTCGATCCGGGGCGAGGCCGTTCGTTCGGGGGCTGAACCCAGGAGACGAACATGGAAACCACCGTTGACGCCGCCGCCCTCGCTGCCCTCCCCAAGACCTCGACCGCCCGGCTCTGGATCGGCCGCGTCCTTACCGGCCTGCCTGCGCTCTTTCTGGCGTGGGGTGCGATCATGCAGCTCGCCAGGCACCCGCAGGCCGTGGAAGGCGCCAAGCAGATCGGCTTCGATCCCTCCACACTGACGCCCCTCGCGATCGTCCAGCTGCTGGCGGTCGCGCTCCTCTGCGTTCGGCGCACGGCCGCGTTCGGTGCGCTCGTCATCACCGGCTACCTGGGCGGCGCCGTCTGCATCCACGTCCGCCAAGGAGATCCGCTCTCGGCCGTGCTTCTGCCCGTCGGCTTCGCGACGCTCATCTGGCTCGGCATCTTTCTACGTGACGAGCGCGTTCGCGCGGTGTCGCCGTTCGCGAGGTAGGGTCGCCCGGCTCGAGAACCGGCGCTGTGGGGTCGACGCCGAGCGTCTCGTCACGTATCTCGAACGAAGGACAGCATGGGACTCTTGACCTTCAGCATCAACGTCACCCTGGACGGCTGCGTCGACCACCAAGAGGGAATCGCCGACGACGAGACACACGCGTTCTTCACCCGAATCATGGACGAGGGCGGGGCAATGCTCTGGGGCCGCGTCACCTACGAGATGATGGAGAGCTACTGGCCGCGGGTCGCCCGCGGCGAGGAGGAGGCGCCGCCGGCGCTAC
>JBGTSH010000521.1:0-4593 GCA_041940405.1 Polyangiaceae bacterium | reverse complement strand
TGAGGGGGGAGCACCCGGGGGGTGAAGCGTTTTCCTTCGACGGGGTGATGCTTCCCCCCCTCACGCAGTGAGGGGGGCCAGGGGGGTGAAAGGGCGGGGATAGACGGATCAGTCAGGTCGGATGGTCCCAGTCTCTCCACCCTGGTAGGCTCGCCCCGAACGATGTCGGACTCGCCGCCCGCGCGAATCGGGACGCAATACGCCCCGGGGGAGGTGCTCTTCCACGAAGGAGAGCGCGGCGACGTCATGTACGTCGTCCAGTCGGGCGCCGTCCGGATCTCGAAGCACGTGGCCGGGCAAGACAAGCTCCTCGCGGTGCTGGGCCCGGGCGAGTTCTTCGGCGAGATGGCGATCCTCAACGGCAAGCCGCGGACGGCGACCGCCACCGCGATCGAGCCCACGCGCTGTCTCGTCATCGAGCCGCAGACCCTCGAGGACATGGTCGTCAGGAACGCCGAGATTGCGCTGCGGCTCATCAAAAAGCTGGCCAAGCGCCTCGACTCGGCCGACACCCTGGTCGAGGTCCTCTTGCATCGCGATCCGAAGGCGCGCGTCCTCATGGCGCTCTCGCGCCACGCCGAGACCTTCGGCGACGAGTTCGACGGCGGTGTACGCGTTCGCGCGAGCGTCCGCGAGATCGCCGATGAGGTCGCGGTCGACGTTCGCGTCGCCGAGGACATGATGAAGCGCGTCCGCCGGCTCGGGATCGCTCACGAAGAAGAGGGCGGCGTGGTCGTCACCGACGTCTCGCGGCTCCGCGACTTCGTCGAGTTCCTCGAGGTCCCGGGGCAGAACGATCCCAGCGCTCCACCTTCGCCGAGCGGGCCGTCGCCCAGCTGGCCTGGCGAGCCTTCGTCCACGGCTCTACCTTCGTCCCCCCCGCGGACGCGTGGGGAGAAGGGCTGAGCCGTTGGAGCTCTACGTCGTCGGTTGCCATGGAGGCGAGACGCCGAAACACCGCGCGAGCTCGTTCTTGCTCGACGGGACGCTCGCGATCGACGCCGGCGCGGTGACGCGCGGCCTCGACATCGACGCGCAAGGAAAGCTCGAGGCGTGCCTCGTGAGCCACGCGCACCTCGATCACGTCCGCGATCTCGCGACGCTCGCAGACAACCGCTGCCAGCTCGGGAGCGCGCCTTTGGTGGTCGCCGGGACGCGCGCGACGCTCGAGAGCCTGAAGAGGCACTTCTTCAACGGCGTGCTCTGGCCGGATTTTTCGCGCATCCCGACAGCCGCGGGCGGCAACACGATCGAGTTCTTGGAGCTCGAGCTCGAGAAGCCGACGATGGTGGCGGGCCGCAGCGTCGTCGCGATCCCGGTCTCGCACACGATCGACTGCTCGGGCTTCGTGATCGAAAAAGACGGCGCGTCGCTCGCGTACAGCGGTGACACGGGTCCGACGGAGCGTCTCTGGGAGGTGCTCGCCCAGACGAAGTCGCTGAAGGCGATGCTCGTCGAGGTGAGCTTCCCCGATCGGCACGCCGCGCTCGCCACCGTGAGCGGCCACTACACGCCGGCGACGCTGGCCGCCGATCTGAAGAAGCTCCCCAACGTCGAGAGCGTGCCCACGCTCCTCTACCACATCAAGCCGATCTTCCAGCGTGAGGTCGAGACCGAGCTCGCCAAGCTCCCAGGGCTCAGCGTCGAGGTCCCCAAGCTGGAGGACATCTTTAGCTTCTGACACTCAGCCGACGGAGGGCACATGGCCTTGGATTCACCCCCCCGGCCCCCCTCGGAGGGTGAGGGGGGAGAAGCGAAGAAGTCAGGAGGCATGTTCGGCTGGTGGTCGAGCACGCCGCTCTATCTCCGGATCCTCGCCGGGCTCGTGCTCGGCGTGGTCGTGGGCGTGGCGCTCGGACCGAAGGCGGCGTCGTTCGACGTCCCGGCGCGCCTCGTGCTCCGCGCGCTCGGCGCGCTCGCGCCGCCGATCGTCCTGCTCGCCGTCATCCATGCGCTGCTCACCGCGGACGTTCGCGGCCGCACGGCGGTGCGGCTCGGCAGCCTGCTCGTTCTGAACACGCTCGTCGCGATCGTCGTCGGGCTCGGCGTAGCCAACGTTCTTCGGCCCGGCGCGGGCGCGTCGCTCGCGCCGCCGTCGAAGCCGACCGACGCGCCGAAGGCCGACGTCGTCGGTCAGCTGCTCGACAACATTCCGGACAGCTTCCTCCGGCCGCTCGTCGAGAACAAAGTCATCGGCGTCGTCCTCGTCGCGATCGCCGTCGGGATCGCGGGTCGCTCGCTCGTCGGAAAGAAGCGCGAGCTGCTCGAAGGCGGCGTCTCGGTCGCCTTCGACGTGGTCATCGCCGTCCTGCACTGGGTGATCGCGCTCGTTCCCTTCGCCGTCTTCGGCAAGGTGGCGAGCATCGTCGGGACCAAAGGGTTCGAGCCGTTCAAGGCGCTCGGCGCCTTCGTGCTCGCGGTCATCGTCGCGCTCCTCATCCAGTCGGTCTGGTACCTCGGCCGGATCAGGTTCTTTTCCTGGGTGCGGCCGCTCGCGATGCTCGCGGCGATGCGCGACGCCCTGGTGATGGCGTTCTCGACGGCGAGCTCTACCGCCACGATGCCGGTCACCTACGAGCGGCTGAAGCGCCTCGGCCTGCGCGATCGTTCGGCCAGCCTCGGCGCGCTCGTGGGCTCGAACTTCAACAACGACGGCACGGCGCTCTACGAGGCGATGAGCGCGCTCTTCATCGCCCAGATGCTCGGTCACCACCTGTCGCTCACCGATCAGGTGCTGATCATCGTGACGAGCGTCATCGCTTCGGTCGGGGCCGCCGGCATCCCCGAGGCGGGCCTGGTCACGATGACGCTGGTGTTCACCGCGGTGCGGCTGCCCACCGAGTACATCGCGCTCCTCCTCACCGTGGATTGGTTTTTGGACCGATGCCGCACGACAATCAACGTGCTCGGCGACGTCAACGTCGCGTGCTTGCTCGACGGTCGCGAGCCCGACACCGTCGAGGCCGGGGCAGCCCCACCTACGCCGGCGAAAGCGTGATCGTTCGCACCCGGCGGTAGCGGCGACCGCCGGGGCCGCTGCCGGACGCATAGAGCGCGACGCTACCCAGCGCGATCTCGGCGCCGCGGAGATCGATCGTCTTGGCCCAGGCTACCGCGCGCGCTCGCTCGCCTCGGCTCGCCGAGCGCGACGGGCGCGCGAGCGTCACGTGCGCCTTCGGCGGTCGTTCGTCCGACTCTGCCCCGGCTGCTTCGATCGCCGCGCCCCGGCTCTCGCCCATGGCGCGCTCGACGTCCTCGCGGCCACGGACGAGGAGCGCCGAGAGCGCGCTCGGCCTCTTCGGATCGCCGAGCCCGACGACCTCACCCAGGCTCACCGTCGTCGGGCCGAGCGGCCACCGAAAGCAGTCCCAACCCGCGAGGGCGCGCTCCTCGCCGACGCGCCCGAGGAACGCGACCGTCAGGTGCAGATCCTCGGGATGGAAGATGCTCGTCTTGTCGGCAGGCGGCGGAAGCTTCTCGAACCACGGACCGGCCGTGACGGGCAGCGCGATGAACCAGGTCGCCGTGATGCTCGGCGTCCAGGCGTCGGGCTCGGCGGCGATCGGTTGCTCTTGGGGGGCTCGTGCCTCGGTCACGCGTCAGCGGAGGACGATGGCGCTGCGGAGGACCGGACGGGCTCTCGAGCTCGCCGCGCCGACGTGGATCGTCGTCGGGACGTCGTCGTCGTCGAGATCGAGGATGGTCGCCGTATAGACCCGGACCTGCGCGGCGGCTGCCAGCGGGCCGGCGGGCAGCATCGCGTCGGCGATGCCGGATGCGAGAGAGGCGACCGAGAGCTTCATGATGACTCTCAAAGGAGCAGCATCCGTGCCACGGGCCAAACTTTCGACGATCGTGCGCTCTCGGCCTGAAAACCGCGCCGGGGCTCCGAGGCGTTCGCCCGTCCGTCAATCCGCGCACGGTGCACGACCCTGCGCCCGCTAACGGGTGTGGCCAGAACGACGCTCGTGCTGCCGGGGGTCAGGGTGGCCATGCTCCGGCGTCCGTGGCACCCCACGAGAAGGCCATGGGACACGCCCTCCAAGATGAAGCCGACTGGAAGCGCCTCGCGCGCTTCGACGCCGCCGGTGGCTACTACCAGCTCGAGACCCGCGACGTCGGCGACGTCCCCGTTCGCCTCTTCCTGAGCGACACGCTCCTCGGCGAGTCCGAGCCCACGCTGTATCGCCAAATCGTCAATGCCACTCGGTTTCCCGGGACGCGCCTGGTCGTCGTGACCCCCGACGTGCACTACGGCTACGGCGTCCCTGTCGGCTGCGTGATCCTCACCGATCGGGCCGACGGCGCGGTCGCGATGGGACCCGTCGGGTTCGACATCGGCTGCGGAATGGTCAGCGCCAAGAGCTCGGTTCGCGCCGAGATGGCGACCAACGATCGCAAGCTCGCGTTCAACCGTGAGGTCATGGACCGGGTCGCGCTCGGCCCGGGCGGCGAGGGGACGCGCTTCCGAAACCTCTCCAAGTCGCAGCTCGAGGAGATCGTCCGCGGCGGCGCCGAGCACTACGCGCACGAGTACGGCCTCGGCATCGAGCGCGGCCTCGCCGAGCGCGACAGGATTCCGGTCGCCGACAC
>JBGTSH010000520.1:0-4652 GCA_041940405.1 Polyangiaceae bacterium | reverse complement strand
TCCCTTGGGGTGGGCCCGGCGAGCCCGAGCGTGGACTGCGCCAGCTCGGAACCCTCGGCGGCGGCAACCACTTCATCGAGCTCCAGCGCTGCGAAGAGACAGGCACCCTGTTCGTCCAGCTCCACACCGGCAGCCGCGGCTTCGGTCACGGCCTCGCGACGAACTACTTCGCGCTCGCGCGCGACGAGCACCCCGAGCGCGGCGCGGACATCGATCTCGGCTACTTCGAGCCCGATTCGCCGCACTACGAGGAGTACCTCGCGGCGGTCGCCGCCGGTGCGAACTTCGCGATCGTGAACCGGCTCGTGATTTTCGAGGCCGTCGCGGAAGCCTTCGAGAAGGTCTTCAAGGAACCGCTCGAGCTCGTCTACGAGATCAGCCATAACCTCGTGCAGCATGAAACTCATGAGGAATTCGGGGACGTCTTCGTCCACCGCAAGGGCGCGACGCGCGCGCTCCCCGCGGGCCATCCGCAGCTCGCGGGTACGCGGTGGGCCGACGTCGGGCACCCGGTCCTCATCCCCGGCTCGAACCGCGACCACAGCTACATCCTGCGGCCGCTCCCGGGCGCGTCGAAGAGCGGATACAGCGTCAACCACGGCGCGGGCCGCCGTATGTCGCGGGGCCAGGCGTCGAAGCTCCTCTCGCAAGAGAAGGTCAACGAGCAGTACCGCGCCGACGGGATCCTCGTGAACCTCGACGGCGAGGTCCCGCTCGACGAGTCGAACGCCTGCTACAAGCGAGCGAGCGACGTCGTCGGCGTGGTGGTCGACGCGGGGCTCGCCCGCATCGAGAACACGCTCTGGCCCCTCGGCTCGATCAAGGCCAACGACGAATCGGCCCGCCGGGACCGCTTCCGAGGCCGCCGAGGCAAGGAAAAGGCGCGCGACCGCGAGCGGTCGGCAGCCCGCCGGGCCAAGGGCTAGCAGCGAAGCGGGCGCAACCGGCCGCCCAGTTGGAGCGTAATCGCTCAACATGGCCGGAGGCGAACAGGACCCCGGGCCGAGGTCGCGTCAGACGGCGCGCTTCGCCCGCCAGCACGCCGAGATCGTCGAGCTGTCGAAGAGCTTGCTTTCGAGCCTCGACACGCGATCGCTCGAGCAGGATCCGACGGCAGCGCGACGGGCTCTCGCGACCTTCGCCGGTCGGCTTCGCGTCCACGCCGCGATGGAACAAGAGGCGCTCTATCCGCGGCTCCTCGCGAGCAAGAGCCCGGCTGTCGCGGCCAAAGCAAAGGAGCTCCACGACGAGATCGGTCCCATCTACCAGGCCTTCTTCTCGTTCCTCGGCCGCTGGCCCGACGCTGCGTCGATTCAAGGCGATCCGCAGGGATTCTGTCGCGAGACGATGATGGAGCTCCAGCGGCTCAAGCTGCGGCTCAAGCGCGAGAACGAAGAGCTCTACCCGATGGTCGACGCGATGGCGGACGAGCTCGGCTGAGAGGCGGCGCTCATTCCACGTACGCCCTACTCGACGTACGCCAGCACCACGGTCACGTTGTCGGTCCCACCGTAGTCGTTCGCCGCGGTGACCAGCCTGTCGCACGTCGCCGCGAGCGGCTCCTTCTTCTCGAGGTCCTCGAGGACGATGTCGCGGATCTCTTCCTCGGTTACCAGGCTCGACAGGCCGTCGGAACAGAGGAGATAGATGTCACCGAGCTTCGACTGCTCGCGGTGGATGTCGATCTCGACCTCTTCGCGGATACCGAGCGCGCGCGTCACCACGTTCGGAGGAAGCTGGGCGATTTCGTCTTCGGTCATCCAAGGCGCCAGCGTCAGCGCGTCCGACAGAAGCGAGTGGTCGCGGGTGAGCTGGATGATCTCGCCGTCGCGGACTCGGTAGCAGCGGCTGTCGCCGACGTGCGCGATGCTCACGTGCGAGGAGGCCTTGTCGAACATCGCCGCGACGCACGTCGTCCCCATCCCGAAGTCGGAAAGATTCTTGAGCGACCGATCGAAGATGCGACGGTTCGCGAGGCGGATGCCCGTAAAGAGGTAGTTCTCTTCATCGGACAAGCCCTCGTCGTAAGGGAACGGCCACGTGCCGTCGCTCGCGACGGTGATGAGGAAGAAGTCGGTGAGGGTCGAGACGCACAGCTGGCTCGCGAGGTGCCCCGAACGATGCCCGCCCAGCCCGTCGCAGACCGCCATCACGCCCAGGTCCGGCAACAAAAGCAGAGCGTCCTCGTTCTGATCGCGCTGCCTGCCGACGTCGGTCTTTCCCGAAAAACGAGCTCTCACCGCGTCCCCGCACTCTGGCGTAACGGCCCAAAGGCACACGAAGTAAAGGCGCGATCGCACCTTGGCGCAAGGCAATTCAGGCACCCTGAGGGTGTGAATCGGAGCCGCAAATCCGGACACAGTGTCCGGTAGGAGGACGCCGCTACGTCCAGGTCGCGCCGAGCTCGACGCCGATTGCAGGTCCAAGCAGCTCGGCGGCCCGCACCCCGGCGCGCTGCGCTTCTTCGAACAGCGCGATTCCTGCTACGTCGCTGTGGGCCCACGCGACGCGCTCGGCGAGGAGCTGCTCGTTCCCGAACGGCCGCTCCCCCAGAAAGCCTGGACGCGGCCTGGGCATGGCGTGACCCCAGACGACCATATCCATCCGCGATGTCCGCTCGAGCAGGTCCGGGTGCGCGGGTCGCAAATCGCGAAACACCTCGTCGGCCAAGCCTTCCCACGGCGCGCGAAGCAGCTTGGCGCGCGTCGCTTCGACCTCGCGTGCGCCGTACGCGCGGAAATAGGTGAGGACGGTCGCCTCCCGCGGTGGGGTGAGCTGGTGCGAAGCGTCGACGTACCCGAGGCCTGCGCCGTCGTAGAGCACCGAGTCCCACGCCGAATCGGGATCGAGCTTTCTGTCGACGTGCAGGTTCGCGACCAGCCACGGCGAGCTCGCTCGCTCGGGGAGCGGGACGGTGTTTGCAACGAGGCGCCGCGCAACGAAGGCGGGGACGGCGAGAACGACGGCCTTCGCCTCGATCGAGCGCCGCTCTTTCGCGGCCCAATCGACGGCGTGGAGGGTGACGCCGCGATCGGTGGGCTCGACGCCGATGACGAGCATTCCGGTCGCGACGCGTGCCCCCGAGCGCTCCTTGAGCTCGCGCACCAAGCGGCCGTTGCCTTCGGGCCACACGAGAAAGTGGCTGCCTTCGAGCTGCGGCGTCTTCAGCTTTCGGGCGGCGAAGTAGTGCAGCCCGGCCCACGCCGAGACGTCGTCGGGGTGACCGCCGAAGTCGTCGAGGGTCGCGTATTTCACGTACCAGCGGACAAAGTCCGTGGTGAATCCCTCGCGATCGAGCCACGCGGTCATGCTCATCGTGTCGAGGGCGAGGAGGTCGGGATCGCGTGACGACTCCGAGAGCGGGATGTGGAACGCGAAGCGACCGTCGTTTCCGCGGCGCTCGGCGAGCCCGTGCACGACGTCCGAGAAGCGCTCGAGGTCCGCGAGCTCCTCCGTCGAGAGCGCCGCAGCCGGCACGAGGCCCGGGTGCCACTTCCCCCGATAGAAGAGGCGCTCTTCGGGCGCGTGGCAGAGGGCACGGCCGTCGAAGATGGGCAGGCCGCGCGGGTCCGTGCCGGTGATGACCCTCATCTGTTCGAGCAGGCGCACCGTAGCGCGCGCTTCGGGGTTCGGTGCGGGCAGGTAGTGCGCGCCCCACGGGTGCGCGACCGCGCCGTCTTCCCCCCACGAGCTCGTCCCGCCCACGAACGACTCGAGCTCGAGCACACGGACGTCGAGCCCGGCCGGCGCGAGGCGCCACGCGGCCGACATGCCGGAGACGCCGCTTCCCGCGATCACGACGTCGCATCGCTCCTTCGGGCCTTTGGGGAAGTCTCGAGCGCGGCTCGGATCGCGGAGAAGATGGCCGATCTCGTGCGACGCGCCGATGGTCTGGCCGGGGAGAGACTTGCGCGAGGCGCCGAGCTGCCCGATGAGCCATCCTGCGGCAGTCGCCTGCAGCACCGCGCGACGTGTCGTCACCGCGACCACTCCCCCCACTCGGAGGTGTAGAGCGCGACGAGCTTTTGATCGTTGAGCCGGTTGATGGGTGCGTCGACCCGATCGCGGTCCTTGGGGAAGCTGAAGAGCTCGACCATCACCTGGTCGTCGAGGAACCTGAGCCGGCTCGCGTCGATCTCCAGCCGCGACGGCACCTTCATTCCCGGCGCACCCGCGAGGACGAAGCCCCAGTCGCCGAAGCTGGGGACGTACGCGTGGTACGGCAGCGTCGTGAAGCCGCCGGCCTCGATCGTCGCGACGATCGACCAGAAGGTCTGGCGCGCGTAGCCGGGGCTCGTCGCCTGGACGACCGCCGCGCCGCGGACGCCGAGGCGCTCGCGAAGGAGCGTGTAGAACGAGTCGGTGTAGAGCTTGCCGACCGAGTAGTTCGACGGGTCGGGAAAATCGACGACCGCGAGGTCGTACGAGAGCGTCTTCGATTCGTCGAGCCAGCGGTAGGCGTCCACGTTGTGGATCGAGACCCGCGAGTCGTGGAGCGAGTCGCCGTTGAGCGAGCGGCCGATTGGGTGCTCCTTGAAGAGGTCGGTCACGGCTTGGTCGAGATCGACCAGGTCGAACAGGTGCTCGCGCATGAAGCGGTGGTAGGAATGCACCGAGCCGGGATCCATCGGCCAGTACTCGTCGAGGTTGAA
>JBGTSH010000519.1:0-4704 GCA_041940405.1 Polyangiaceae bacterium | reverse complement strand
CGGCATATGTGCCTTCGCCTCGATCGTATGCAGCGACGAGCCGACGACGGAGATCCGTTGAGATGGCGTTGCCCATGACCGCGTTTGATCATGCCGCGTCGATCAGCGCAAGCGGGTCGTGGTGTAAACGCATCGTCCAGACGAGCCATGTCCCCCTCCCGTTCGGCTCCGGGAGAGTAGCCATTCAGAAACATGTCGTACAGCAAGCGGGCGGCATGAGCGGGTCGAAGTCGACCATCTCGGACGGCGCGAGCGATCCTGTTGAGCACTCTCCGGATTACCACTTGAGGGTCTCTCGGCCCCGGCACGGAACGAAGGAGATTTGCCACCTCTTCTAGCGGCGCGCGACTGGCGGAGGGGACCTCAATCAACGCATATGGTGGTGGGTCGAGAGCTATGATCTCCGCGTCGTATCCGTCCGACGAGTCGCGTCGTTGACGCGACCCGGCGGACGTGACGCCCCGCTCGCTACTGCGCGAGCAGCGTGAGCGCTCGGTACGGATTCGCGGCGAGCAGTCGCTGGACGTCGTCGTTGGCGATCGTCCTCGCCCAGGAGACGGGGGCGAGGTCGAGCAAGCGGTGCTGCGGCCAACCGATCGAGAGCAAGCAGAGGACGTCGCGCAGGTAGGTCCAAGGCTCCACCTTGTGGAGGCGACAGCTCGCGAGGAGAGAGACGAAGACGGTGTTCGCTTCGGCACCGTCATCGCTGCCGACGAAGAGCCAGTTCTTTCGGCCGACCGCCTGGTGGCGGAGGTTGAGCTCACTCGCGTTGTTATGGATCGGGAGACGACCGTCTTCTAAGAAGCGACACAGCCCGACGCGCTGATTGAGCGCGTATCGGATGCCGGCTTGGATCGGCGTGTCGTCGAGGACATTGTCGACCTCGGCTTCGCACCACGAGTAGAAGTGGTCGATGAGGGGCTTCGACTTTGCCCGTCGGATCGTCTCGCGCTTCTTCCGCGGCGCGCCGGCGAGCCCGCGTTCGATGCGAAAGAGCGCATTGATGAGCCCGAGCGCCGCGCGAGCACGCTCGGGATCCGAGAACATCGCTTTGAAGAAGTAGCGCCGAGCGTGCGCCCAGCAGTTCACCTCGGTCACCTTGCCGTCGGTGTAGAGGTGGTCGTAGACGGCATGCGCATCGGCGACGAGGTAGCCTTCATATCCCGCGAGGACGACGTCGATCGCGGCGCTGTTGTGCTTTGAGGTGAACTCGAAGAGCACGTGCCGCTCGGGCGCGACCATTACCCAAAAGTGCCCTGTGCGGCATTGCTCCTTTGCCTGCACGAGCACGCCGGTCGCATCGACGCAGAGGTATGGCTGCTGGAATGCGTCGTGACGCATGGCGCTAACGAGCGGCTTTACGAGATCGACGAGCTGGATGTGCCAACCACAGACTGTCGAGCGCGCGAGCTCGATGCCGTCCCGCGCGTACACCTTCTCGAGCCGGTTGAGCGGCGTATGGTCCTCCCACCGGCGCACGATGGTATCGGCCAGCATCCCGGGACCGGCGAGGCCCCGATCGATCGGCAGCGGCGGCGTCCCTGCTGTGTGCACCTCGATCGGCTCGCCAATCTTGCGGTGCTTGTAGCGAAACTTCGGCTTCACCACGCGGGCGACGATCAACGACGCTGGTCGGCGCTCGAGGATCTCGGTGGTCTCTTCGCCGATGATGTCGAAGGCGTCGAGGCCGAGCCGCTCGACCTCAGGCGGCACGACGCGGATGTCGACGCGCGGGATGTTGGCAGGGATCTTCTGGCGGCCCGTTGGCTTTCGGCGCTCGTGCGCTTCGACCGTCTGCTTCTCCTCGGGCACGTGCGTCGCGTCGATCGCCCGCTCTGCGCCGAGCATCATGCCGAGCACGCCGAGCGTCATCTGCGCTTCGGATGCGGGAAGTCGCTCGGCTGACTGCCCGCGGAGGCCGAGCTCGAGCTTCCGTGCGCGCTCGAGCAACTCCAGGTACAGCCGATGGTACTCGTCGCGTTGTCGCTCAGCCTCTGCGCGCGAAGCCGCCATCTCTTCGAGCGCGACACGCATGCGACGCTGCTCTTCGAGCATCTCGTCGAGGCGACGCGCGAGCGTGGCGACGTCGGTCACAGCTGCACAGTAAGCAGCACCGATCTCGCGTCAGGCACCGTCGTGCAAAGACTTCTTCGCTCGGGCTCGCGTTGCGACACCGAGCAGGATCTGGCCGAGTGCGCGCGCATCGATCTTCACCTTCTGCTGCTTGCCTCCATCGGGGAGCTCGAAGAGCGCGCGGTGCAGCCGCTTGTACAAGATGCAGTAGCCGTTGCGATCGAACCACAGCACCTTCAGACGATTCGCGCGCCGGTTCGCGAACACGAACATCGCTCCGCTCTGCGGATCTTCGCCGAGCTGCTGCTGTGCGACGGCCGACAGCGCGTCGAAGGAGCGACGCATGTCTTGTCGCTCGGTGCACACGAAGATGCGTGTTGCCGAAGGGATCAACGAGCCGCCCCGACGACGGACACTAGTCGAGCGAGCGCGGCTCCGTCGAAGCTCGGCGGAACAACGATCCACCGACCGTTGCCGAGATGAACCTCGAAGTGCTCGGATGACGTCCCGCTGGCGGCGTGATCTCGACGAACTCGATTGGCCGAGGCGTGGCCGTTTTGGCTTCGCGCTTCAGCCGCGAGGCCCACCATACCAAGGTCTTCTCGGTCACCTGCTTCGCTGCCGCGAACTCCTTGGCGCTCAGGCCGCCTTCACGCCACTCCCGAATAAGCTCCGTCCACCCCGCGCGCGATCGTCCTCGCATTCTCGGCACCTCCGGTGCTGGTCATACGCGGAAGCACGGTGTTCGACAGCGACGCGCTTGGACGAACGGATACCCGCGTCCGCCCAGGAAATTGCCTCCTCAACAGTCGCGAGCCCAAGCAAAAGCGCTAGAGCTAGCTCGTCTGCTTCGGTGCCCAGATCCATCGACGTTGCCGGTTGCCCAACGTATCACGCGTTGACCTGCAGCCGTCCAGAGCGAGGGGACCGCAGGTTCCCCGAGCGAAGACGGCTGTCTGGTCCAACGCGCGGTTGGCCAGCACATCCGCCTTCAGACGCGGCTTCGCTCGAGGCGATCCGTGCCTTCGGCTGCGATGCTCTCAAACACACTGTCGAGTTCGATGAACAGCGACCACCGGTCCTTCGCGAGCCTGACCGCTATTTCTGAGATCACGCGCTCCTCCAACTCTGGCTTGCGAACACCCTTCCAGAGCTTATCGGCGAGAGCGACCAGAAGCTCTTCAAGCGAGACGGTCATGGCCTCCCAGCGCGCATGTGACAGGCAGATTCGCGCAACCTCTGGAGACACCCCGTGCTGCAAGAGAAGCGCCTCGCCCGAAGGTTCATGCTCTCCGCCAGCACGATCAAGCTCGTCGGGATGAAGGATCTTTCCTGAATCGTGAAGCGCTACACCCACTCGGACTAGATCGGCTTGGATCTCGAGGCCGAGCTCGGAGAGCGCAGCCAATATGAGCTCCGCCGCTTCCCCAACCAATTGAACGTGGCGAAGCAGCCGAGCAGGTGCTCCTAGCTGCGCAAGAAGCGCATGCGCCGCAGCGACAGTAGGGGGCGTCAATTGCATAGTGGCGTCGCTGTCTGGCCAGTCACAATAGAACGACCGGCTCGCATTCACCAAGTCGCGGGTTACGCCGAGTGTGACCTCGGAGCAGAGCCGCATGGGGAAGCGAGCCGGTCGAGAAGAAGGTTAGCGCAGATGAACCGTTCGTCACGGCCGCGGGCGACGGAGGGCCTGTCACGACGCTCGCATCTCGAGATCGGGTTGGCGTCTCGAGGGCGAGCGCCGCGCCAGGCTCGAGCTGCGCGATACGATCGAAGGCGACCGAGGCGGGGGCTCTCGCCGACGGTCGAGGCAGCACCGCAGCACCAGGAGTTCCCATGAAGCAGGATCTTACCTTCGTCGGCCTCGATGTTCACGCCGACACGATCGCAGTTGCAGCCGTGCAGGGGCGCGATGGCGTCCGCTCGCTCGGAGTCGTACCGAACACTCCCGAAGCGATTCGCCGTGTGCTCGGAAAGCTCGGGCCCAGGAAGCACCTCCGCGTCTGCTACGAAGCTGGACCCACTGGCTACGTCATCTACTGGCAGCTCGTCGCGATGGGCATCGCGTGCGACGTCGTCGCGCCGTCGCTCGTCCCGACGAAGGCCGGCGATCGCATCAAGACGGACCGCCGCGACGCCGAGCGCCTGGCTCGAGCGCATCGAAGCGGCGACCTCACGGCGGTCTGGGTCCCTGACTCAGCCCACGAAGCATTGCGCGACCTGGTCCGAGCTCGCGAGTCGGCGAAGGAGGATCAGACGCGCGCCAAGCATCGGCTGACGAAGTACCTGCTTCGGTACGGTCAGCGGCCCGCGAAGGGGACGCGTGCCTGGACGGCCGCGTGGTGGCAGTGGGTGCGAGCCGTCACCCTCGCGGAGGATTGCCAGAACATCGTGCTGCTCGACCTCATCATGGAGGTCGACAACCAGGCGGTGCGCATCGCACGGTTCGACGCTGCCATCGAGACTGCGGTCGAGAAGGCGCCGGCGAAGCTTCGCGCCACGGTCGACGCCCTTCAGAGTCTTCGAGTGCGGATCTCGCGTCCCGGTGAACGCCTGGATCGCGAGGACTTGAACACCTGGATCGCGAGCACTTGAACGCCGGGATCGCGAGTACGTGAACACCGAGATCGC
>JBGTSH010000518.1:0-4731 GCA_041940405.1 Polyangiaceae bacterium | reverse complement strand
CATCGCGCCGCCGGTGATCCAGAACGGCAGCGGGAGCCAGCTGGTGCCGCTGGGATCGAGCTTGGGCTGGTGCGCGAACTCTTGGGCGATGACGATGCGCGCGAAGTCGTCGTCGCTGACGCCGTGGAAGCCGAAGCCGATGACGACGACCGAGATGCCGATCTTGAGGAGGGCGAGCGCCAGGAGCGCTCGCACGCCCCGCGGCGTCACGGCACTTGTTCTTCGGCTGCCAGGTCGCGGAGCGCCCGGTCACCACCGGACGAGAGGTACGCGAGCCCGATGCTGGTGAGCATGAAGATCACCGCACAAATCGCCGTGAGCCGGGTCATGAAGTTGCCGGCACCGCGACCGCCGAACACCTGCGTCGCGGCAGCGCCGCCCAAACCGCCGAGACCGCCGCCCTTCCCTTGCTGGAGGAGGACCACCAGGATGAGGAAAAGGCAGACGAAGACGTGAAGGACGTTCAGGAACGTATGCAGCATGGCGCGATTCGGGAGGCGGCGTGATACCGCGAAACCAACCGAGGCGCCAGAAGAGTCATTCCTGGGATTCCGGGTCGTCTTCGAGCCCGAGAAGCTCGCTCACGGAGAGCTCAACGTCCGAGAAAGGCTCGGCTCGGAGCCGCTCACCGCGGCCGGCGACCGCGGCCTCGAGGTAGGCCTCCGGCGTGTGGCGGTAAACCGTGAGGGTCTCGTTGAGGGGATCGAGGATCCAGTAGTGGCCGACGCGCGCCCGGTGATAGACCCGCTTCTTCTTCACGAGATCGTTGCGCGCGTTCGACGGCGACAGGATCTCGCAGACCCAATCGGGGGTGATCTTCAGGACGGGGTCCGGCGGGAATGCCGGCAACCGCTCTCGACGCCAAGCCGCGACGTCAGGCTTGTAAAGCTCATGCGGCTCGAAGAGCACCGGAACCTCGGTCGCGAAGAGCCAGCCATGCGGCCCCGACCCATGCTTCCGCCGATTGTAGGGCGCCAACAGTGCGCCGACCTGAAACTGCGCGCCAGCATGTCGAGGGGACGTGACCTTCTCGACCATCTCGCCACCCACGATTTCGACTGAACGGCGCTCCTCGGGAAGGGCCAGAAAGTCCTCGATCGTTGCCAGCCTAGGAGCGCGAGCCGACATGGTGGCTCGATTCTACTCCTCTCTCAGCGGGGCGCAGCCAAGAGGGCCTTGGCGGCCTCCATCCGGGATTTGCCCCAAGGAATCGCCGCATCCATCTCGTCGTCGTAGAGGAAGCCGTAGAGCTTCACAGTCCCGCCGGGGAGGCCGTTCAGGGTCAGGCACGCGTTGAAGGGCCGCTTCTCTTCACACTGCTCGACCTTGAAGGTGGCCGAGGCCTTCTTGTTGTTGTGAAGGTACGTGATGTCGAGCTTCGAGCCCTGGCGCTCGAGGTCGAAGATCTCGAACTCGGCTTTGTACCGCGAGCCCTTCTCGTGGATGCCGATGCCGCCGCCGAGGAAGATCCAGAGGTCGACCTCATCGGTCGCCTTCTCGGGATACTTGTCGAACCAGACCCGGCCGAGGATGAGCCTCGGGTTGACGTCGACCTCGACGAGCTCCGCCTGGTCGGGCCTTTCGCAGTCGTCGCTTGCCAGGTAGACCGCGGCTCCAATCGCGGCGCCGATCAAGAAGATCACGAAGGCGAGCGCGCCGAGGGGACGGCGAGCAGCGAGGCGGAGGATGCGGACCAGCATGGGCCTCATCCTACGCGCCATCCGTCGCGCATACTCCCCCTCCACGAAGTGGAGGGGGCCGGGGGGAGGAGATCACAGGGAGAAAACTCCCAGCACCCCCTCGTCCCAGTCTCGAGATGACGTCAGCCTGCCCACAATGCCCCGAGCGGGAGCTCGAGGGCCTCGAACGGCTCGGCGCGAACGGATACATCGCCACGCCACGCACCGACAGTGACGTAACCGTTCTCGCTCCAGCGTTGCACCTCGAGCAGGCGATCCGAGGGGTCGACGAACCAGAGATGGCGCACGTTCTCTCGGAAATAGATGGCGCGCTTGTCGGTGCGATCGAGGCTGCTCGTGGAAGGCGAGATGATCTCGCAGACCCAGTCGGGCGCTAGCGAAAGGAACGGGGCGTCGGGAAGCTCAGGAAGGCGTTCGCGGCGCCAACCCGCGATGTCGGGTACGAGCACATCCTCTTCGAGGTGCAGCTCGGGCTCGTCGAGCAGTACCCAACCGCTCCCGCCGCTGCCCTCGTCGAACGCCCCGCTCAGCCGTGCTCCCAGCCGCGAGCTCGCCGAAGCGTGGCGTAGTCGAGGGCGCGGCAACACGTGCAGCACGCCGAACAGAATCTCGCCCACCACGTTCGGCGGAAGATTCTCCAGGTCGGCGTAGGACGCACCCTTCCGAGCCGGATCGGCCATCTCTGATCAGTCTACTCCCCCTCCACGAAGTGGAGGGGGCCGGGGGGGAGGAAACCACAGGGATCCTGGTCCCAGCACTCCTACCTATCAGTCTCGGAAGACGGTCAGCCGTCGCCGTCGCTGTCGTTCGCAACCGCGGTGCGCGTCTTTCGGGGCTTCTTGGCCGGCTTGACCTCGTCGGCGGCGTTCGCGCCGATCTCAGGAGCCGGGGTGCTCACCGCGTCCTGCTCGCTGGAGTCGGCCTGTGCGTCCTCGTCGAGGCCGGTGGGCGCGTCGGACATGCGCGTGGCGATCTGCTGAGCCTCGACCGCGATCTTGGAGAACCCGGCGGGATCGAGCGAAGCGCCACCGACGAGCGCGCCGTCGATATCGTCCTGCATGAGGAGGCCGCCGGCGTTGTCGGCTTTGACGCTGCCGCCGTAGAGGATGCGGGTCGCCTCGGCGACCTCTTCGCTCACCTCGACGAGGAGCTCGCGGATGTGGGCGTGGACCTCTTGTGCGTCTTCGGGCGACGCGACCTTGCCGGTGCCGATGGCCCACACGGGCTCGTAGGCGATGACACCGAAGCCCGGCGTCCCGGCGAAGAGCTGCATGAACGCTCGCGTCTGGCGCTCGACGACGGCCAAGGTCTCACCCGCCTCGCGCTCGGCGAGGGTCTCACCGACGCAGACGATCGGCTTGATCTTGGCTTCGATGGCGGCAGCCGTCTTGAGCGTGACGCTCTCGTCGGTCTCACCGAAGAGCTGGCGGCGCTCGCTGTGGCCGATGATGACCCAGGTGCAACCCGCGTCGTGCAGCATCCCGGCGCTGATCTCGCCGGTGTACGCGCCCGACTCCTTGTGGTGCATGTTCTGGGCAGCGACGCCGACGCCGAAACCCAGCGTGACGTCGATGCTCCCGCGCGCCTCGTGGATCTCGTGCGCGACGGCGGCGAGCGCGGTGAACGGCGGCGCGACGACGACGTCGACGCGATCGCAGCGGCGCGTGCCGTCGGCGACACCGCGAGCGAGGCCGCATGCCTCGCTCCCGCCGGCGTTCATCTTCCAGTTGCCCGCAATGAGAGGTCGCCGAAACGGATTCATCCACCCTCCAGCGCCGCGACGCCCGGCAGCTTCTTGCCTTCGATCAGCTCGAGCGACGCGCCGCCGCCCGTCGAGATGTGATCGATGCCTTTGACGACTTCTTCTCCGGCCAGCTTGACCGCGGCCGCGCTGTCACCGCCGCCGACGACGGTGAAGCCCGAGACCTTGGCGAGCGCGCGGGCGACGGCGAGCGTGCCCTCGGCGAACGGCTTGGACTCGAAGAGGCCCATCGGTCCGTTCCAGAGAACGGTCTTGGCGCGGCCGAGCTCTTTCTCGATGAGCGCGGTGGTCTTGGGACCGACGTCGAGCGCCATGTGATCGGCGGGGACGGCGTTGGTCTCGACGATCTCACCCTTCGTCGCGTCGGTGCCCGTCGCGACGACGAGGTCGACAGGGAGGACGAGCTTGACCTTCTTGTCGCGCGCCTTGTCCATGATGGTGCGTGCGAGCGGGAGCTTGTCTTTTTCGACGAGCGACTTCTGCATGTCGAGGCCCTGCGCGGCGAGAAACGTGTTCGCCATCGCGCCGCCGATGCAGAGGACGTCGCACTTGGCGAGCAGCGCTTCGACGACGTCGATCTTGTCGCTCACCTTGGCGCCGCCGAGGATCGCGACGAACGGCTTCTCGGGGTTGTTGACGACGCGGCCGAGCGCTTTGAGCTCTTTCTCGAGGAGGAAGCCGGCTGCGCGATCGCGGACGAGGAGCGGCAGCGCGTGGACCGACGCGTGCGCGCGGTGCACGGCTCCGAAGGCGTCGTCGACGTACACGTCGCAGAGCTCTGCCAGCTGCTTGGCGAAGCCCTCGTCGTTCGCCTCTTCTTCCGGGTGAAAGCGCAGGTTCTCGAGCAGGCACACCTGGTTGGCGCGAAGGTCGTGGATGACCTTCTTCGGGGCGTCGCCGACGCAGTCTTCGGGGACGTGGACCTCGTACCCGGTGAGCTCGGCGAGGCGCGCCCCGCACGGCTCGAGGCTCAGCCCGTCGGTCTTGCCCGGCTTGGGCCGGCCGAGGTGCGAGGCCAAGATGACCTTGGCACCCTTCTCCATCGCGAACTTGATCGTGGGCAGCGCCTCGCGGATGCGAGCATCGTCGGTGATCGTGCCGGTCTTCTTGTCGAGCGGGACGTTGAAGTCGACGCGGATGAAGACGCGCTTGCCCTCGAGCCCGCGGCCGTCGCCCGCGGGCCCCTTCGCGAGGTCTTCGATCGTGCGCATCAGACGCCCTTCTTGGCGACGAGCGAAGCGAGGTCGATCATGCGGTTCGAGAAGCCCC
>JBGTSH010000517.1:0-4753 GCA_041940405.1 Polyangiaceae bacterium | reverse complement strand
GCGCGCTCGGGTTCCCCACGAACCTGTTCACGGTGCTCTTCGCGCTCGGCCGCCTGCCCGGCTGGATCGCCCACTGGAAGGAAATGCACGACCAGCCGTCGACCAAGATCGGCCGGCCGCGCCAGATCTACACGGGCGAGAACGCCCGCGACTATATCGCCATTGACCAAAGGACCTGAGAGGTCACGCCTCTGGGATCCATCTCCTCGTAGATTCCTCCCCCTAACCCCCTCCACTTCGTGGAGGGGGAACTCCGTCAACGGACTCCCCCCACACGAAGTGAGGGGGGTCGGGGGGGTGAAAGTGCAGCACAGACCTCTAAGCATGGAAGCGCAGGGATAACGTCATGCCGCAGCATCAGAAGCCGATGGTCCGGAAGAAGAAGAAGGCCCGCGACACCAAGCGCCTCGCCAAGTGGCGCGAGAAGCAGGCGGACCTCAACGCCAAGGACGCCGAGAAGAAGAAGTAGTCACGTGGGCAAGACGCTCGCCTGCCGGTGCGAAGACGTCACCCTCCACGAGCTCGAGGTCGCGATCGAGCGCGGTCATGACGACCTCGAGTCTCTGAAGCGATACACCGGCTTCGGCACCGGTTGGTGCCAGGGGAAGTACTGCCTCGCCGCCTGCGCGCGCCTCCTCGTCGAGCGCGGCGGCAAGGCGGATCTCCCGATCACGCCGCGTCCGCCGTACCACCCGATGAGCCTCGCCGCGCTGGCCGGCCTCGCGGAGCTCGGCCTCTGCGCCAAGGGTGACCGCGAGCCCTGACGGTACCGTCAGCGCGTCGGCGTCCGTCCGCTCGTCGGCTCTTCGGTCCAGTGCAGCTCGAGCATCGAGCGCTCCGAGCCGTCCCACACCTTCGCCGTGAACCGCGCGTGGATGTCCTGCGCTCCGGCGGCTTCGAGCAAGCCCTCGAAGAAGCCCATCGTCTGGTACGACGCGGTCTCTTCAGCGACCCTTCCCATCTTGTAATTTATCCAGACGAAGGCGTGCCCGTCGCTCACCGAGACGACGCCGAGCGCGCCGTAGTTGAAGAAGCCGTCGGAGAGGACGTCGAAGCGCATCAGCGTCTCGCGCGGATCGTTCTCTGCGACCAGCATCGGGAACTCCTTGCGAACGGCGTGCAGCTGGAAGCGGCCCCACATGCGGACGCCGTCGAGCTGACCGTGCGCGATCTCGTTGAGGATCGCGACGCCGAGGCGCTCGAAGGTGTCCATCGGATACCAGCCGGTGGGCTCGACCTTCTGCGCGAGGATCATGAGATCCTCGGCCTCCAGCAGGTCAGCCCATCGGATGTCCTTGCGACCCCGAACCATGCGGACGTAGTCCACAAAGAGGACGCCGCGGACCTGTCGCGAGTGAGGCTCGTCTTCGGGCAAGACCGGGCATCATAGGCACGCGCTCGGAAGCACTGCGCGGAAATATGTGATAGGAGCGCAAAGATGTACGAGCTTGTGCACACGGTGCGATTCGAGTCGGCGAGGCGCCTACCCAAGGCACCCGAAGGCCACCCGTGTCGCAACGTTTACGGGCTCGCCTTCTATCTCGACATCCACGTCGAGGGAGAGCTCGACCCGAGCAGTGGTTGGGTCTTCGACTTCGCCGAGATCGAGCGCGCGATGAAGCCGCTCTATGAGCGCATCGATCACCATTACCTGAACGACATCGAGGGCCTCGAGAACCCGACGAGCGAGGTCTTGGTGACCTGGATTTGGGACCGTTTGAAGCCCAAGCTGCCAGGGCTGTCTCAGCTCGTCCTCCGAGAGAACGACGTCTCTCGCGTCATTTATCGCGGCCAGGCCCGACAGTCGTAAACGCCATGTACAAGGCAAGCCTCGGCATCCACCTCCACTTCGCCCACCATGTCCGTGGGCACGCCGGCCCGTGCATCTCGATCCACGGCCACACGTGGAAGTTCGAGGTGGTGCTCGAAGCGCGAGCGCTCGATTCTCAGGGGTTCGTCGTCGACTTCGATCTCGTCCAAGAGCGGCTGCTCGTGCCGGTTCATCGATTGCTCGATCACAGCCTCGCGATCGGTGAGAGCACCTGGGCCGAGAGCCGCGACCTGCTCGGTCCGCTCGGTACGGCGCTCGTCGGGTCCCGGAAAGAGACACTGGGGCATCTCGGCGCGGCGCCCGAGTCGATCGAGGGCGAGCTCGCCGGCGCGCGGAACGAGCACCCCGGCGGGATCAAGGTTGCCGTTTTCCCGTTCACCCCCACGTCCGAGCGCTTGGCAGAGTGGCTCTATCGCGCCGCGGACCGCACGTTCGCGGACGATCGGGTGCGTGTGGCGTGCGGTCGCGTGTACGAGAGCCTCCACCCGGCCGAGGCAGTCGCCGAGTTCTGGGGCTGAGTGCTCACGATAACGTGCACGGGCGAAGGAACCGTACGGGAGTAGGCTTGTCCTACAGGCCTCGTGCACGGCGCCCCTCAAGTCCCCGACCTCCTGGACGTCGACCCCAAGCTTCGCGTCGATCGGCGCGAAATGCGGGATGCGATCGTCTTCGCGTTCGCCGCCGGTGAAGGCGGCATGGCCATCGACCGGCTGATCGCCGAAGCTCTCCCGTGCTCGAGCACCTTCGATCCGAGTCGGTTCGAGGCAGGGCTCTTCCTCGAGGACGTCGTGAAGCGGAGCTTCCCGGTCGTCGTCGCCGGCCAAGCGGTGAACGCCGACACCGCTTACCTGGTGCGAGCGATCGCGCACCCACCTCGCGATCCAGCCTGCGTGGCGTTCCGGCGCGCGGTCCTCGAAGAGCTCGTGGCGAAGCCCCAGCTCCGCGGCGACCTCGAAGCGACGTACCGCGACATTCGAGCCCTGCGCGATCGGATGACCACCCCGGCGCACGGATCGTTTCTGGAGCAGCACCAGCATCGCGTCGAGACGCTGCGCGCGCTTCGCACCGTCATCGCCGGTCTGGCGAGCCGATTCGACGGGGCTGCCTCGGGCCTGTCGCGGATGCGCGCCTTCGGAAAGACCCTCGAGCAAGAACCGGTCTTCGAGGATCTGACGTCGCTCCTCGACTACGAGGACGGCCTCGCGACCGTCGACGTTCGGCTGCGCGTCGGGAGCGACGGCTCGATCCGAGCCTTCTCGATGATCGAAGCGCGCGAGCTGCGCGAGAGCCCGTTTTACAAAAGCCCGGTCGGGCGCTTCGTCACCCGAGTGTTCCTCTGGTTCAGGGGCTATCGCTTCGGCGAGGCCGAGCTGCTCTCGCGCGCCCTCGATCAGGTCTTCACCCCGTTCGAGCATCGCATCGTCGAGATGATGCAGCTCGGCGCCGACATCGAGGTCTACCTCGGCTGCCTGGGCTTTCGCGACCTCGCGCTCGAGCGGGGGCTGGCAGTGTGCCTGCCGGAGATCGCCAAAGAAGGCCCGCGCCGCTTCGTCGGGTTGTTCAACCCGCTGCTCTTCAAGAGCCGCGGCGCCCCGAAGCCCTGCGACATCGAGAGCAAGTCGGCTGACGTCATCGTCATGATCACCGGGCCCAACTCGGGCGGCAAGACGCGGCTCCTCCAGGCGATCGGCATCGCGCAGCTCCTCGCCCAGGGTGGCTTCTTCGTCCCGGCGCGTGAAGCGCGGCTGCACTGGACCGAGGGGCTCTTCCTCTCCTTGTTCCAAGAGGTGACCTCCGGCCAGAGCGAGGGCCGCCTCGGCACCGAGCTGGCGCGCATCCGCGAGCTCTTCGAGGAGGTCGCGCCCGGCGATCTGGCGCTCATCGACGAGCTCTGTTCGGGCACCAACCCGTCCGAAGCCGAGGCGCTCATTCGTCTCGTGCTCGAGCTCCTCCACGAGCTGAGACCCCAGGTCTTCGTGACCACGCACTTCCTCTCCTTCGCCGCAGAGCTCGCAGAAAACCCCCCGGCGCAAGGGATGGAGTTTCTCCAAGCGGGGATCGATGCGCGCAGCCGGCCGACCTATGCGTTCCTTCCCGGCGTCGCCAAGACCTCACTCGCAGCCGAGACCGCAGCGCGCCTCGGCGTCACCCTCGAGGAGCTCGTCGCCCTCGTGGCACGCAAGCGAGCGTCGTCAGGGCCGGAGGTCGAGCTCCCCCCCGAGCTCGGCACGAGCGAGGCGTTCGAGCCGAAGCGCGAGTGATCGTCGATGACGCGTGAGAGAGCCGTCTTCGGCGACGGGTCACACCCGACCACACGGCTCTGTGCGGGCGCCCTGAACCTGCTCTGTCGCGAGCGCGGGCCCCGAGCGGTTCTGGACGTCGGCACCGGCACCGGCGTCCTCGCCCGCATCGCCCGAGCTCGCGGCGCTCGCTTCGTTGTCGGGACCGACATCGATCCCGCGGCGATCGCGTTTGCGCGCGACGCATGTCGCTCGGACGAGCACGATGTGACGATCGAGATCGACGATCGGCCACCGGACGCGTGGGGCCCGCGCTTCGACATCGTCGTCGCCAACATCCTCGAGCAACCTCTGATCGAGCTCGGGCCGGCCATCGTCCGTGCCATGGCCCCCGGTGCAGCGCTCCTGCTCAGCGGCTTCACACCGCGCCAGACGCCGGTGCTCCGGGACGCCTACGCACGCGAGGGGCTCACGTTCGTCCGGCAGGCTCGCCTCGACGAGTGGGCACTCTTGATGTTCGAGCGTTGACCGAGAGGTCTCGTTGATCGTGGGGTGGACGCTCGCGGGCGCTGCGATCGCGAGGCTCAGCCCATCATCTTCTCGAGCAGCCCCTTCAGCTCCGCCTGCTGCGCTGCTGTCAGCTTCCCGAGACGCTCGCTGAACGCCTTCAGCGACGTCGTCT
>JBGTSH010000516.1:0-4769 GCA_041940405.1 Polyangiaceae bacterium | reverse complement strand
ATGATCCACCCGAGGCCTTCGCCACGCACTGTGGCGGCCTCGATATAGTCTTGTACGATGATATCCATGGCAAGCGCACGTGCAACGCGGACCACGCGTGTCGCATCAATGAGCGCGACCGTAATAATCAAAACTGTGAATGTTGAGCCTAGGCTTGTTACAACGATCAGCGCGATCATGATCGAAGGAAACGAAATGAGCGCATCGACGATACGGCTAAGAATCGCATCAGCTGTGCCGCGTATTGTCGCTGCAAGAAAGCCGATAGTTGAGCCGAGCAGGAAGGCAAGCAGGGCGAGGGAAGCTGCTTCCAGTTCACGCTGCCCGTGTTCTCGCTCGCGTTGCAGGGTGTCTTCGATCATGCGATCGACGAGCGCGAGGTCGTCCTCGGCGCGCTGTCGCCCCGCACACGAAACGCGCAGGTGGCGATGTACCAAGCCGGTGAGGTCGACCACGTCGTCGCGACCGACGCGATCGGGATGGGCCTGAACCTCGATCTGTCGCACGTCGCGTTCGCGGACCTGCGAAAGTTCGACGGGCGCGAGGTCCGAGATCTCGACATCGGAGAGATGGCGCAGATCGCCGGGCGCGCCGGACGACACGTGCGGGACGGCACATTCGGCACGCTCGCTCCGCTCGGTCCGCTCTCCGACCGCGTCGTCCGCGCGCTGGAGAAGCACGAGGTGCCGCGCGTCGAGAGGCTCTTTTGGCGGAGCAGCGCGCTGGACACTTCGAGCCTCGACGCGCTCATCGAATCGCTGCGCGCTCCCTCGCCCGATCCGCTCTTGCGTCGCGTCGAGACGCCGGACGACGAGCGCGCGCTCACGGCGCTCGCGGCGCGACGTGAGGTGCGAGAACGCGCGACGAACGAGGAGCGGGTTCGCCTCCTCTGGGAAGTGTGCGCGCTACCCGACTACAAGAAGCTGCTCTTCGAGGATCATGTAGAAGTGCTCGCGCGCCTCTACCTGGATCTGACGGGCCCCCGAGCGCGCATCGATCCCGATTGGACGAGCCGAGAGCTGTCGCGCATCGGTCGCCCGGCGGACGACATCGACACGCTCATGTTTCGACTGGCCGAAGTGCGGCTGTTTGCCTACGCCGCGAACCAGCCGGGATGGACCGACGAGCGCGCGGAGGTCGGCGAGCGCGCCCGGGCGATCGAGGACGCGCTCAGCGATCGGCTCCACGATCTCTTGGTCGCGCGGTTCGTCACCATCAAGAAGCGCACCAGCCTGGCGAAGGCTCCGCGCGCCGAGCCGAGCTCGCCTTTCGCTGCGCTCGAGAGACTCCGCGAGAAGGTCGGCGGCGCAGAGGGCGAAACCGTCACCTCGGCCGCGAGGCGGATCGAGAGCATCGTCGAGGCGACGCACGACAGGTTTCGTGTCGACCGCTCGGGCTCGATCGCCTGTGACGGAAGCGCGGTGGGCCGCTTCAAGCCAGGCAAGACGCTCGACGCTCCCGAGGTGCAGGTAACCCTCGACGTCGAGCCCGGCGCGCGGCTGCGCATCTCTCGTCGGCTGCTCGCGTTCTCGCGGGATCTCGCCGGCGAGCTGGGTGGCGAGCTTCGGGATCTCGAAGCCTTGTCGGCTTCCGGGCGGGGCGTCGCCCACGTGATCGCTCGCGGGCTCGGCACAGCGCTCGCGGCGCCGGTCGCCGTGCAGCTCGGGAGTCTGTTGGAGGAGGACCGCGCGATCTTCGCGCGAGCCGGCGTCGTGCTCGGACGCGCCGCTCTCTACGTCCCGCGCTTGGCGAAGCCCGACGCCATCGACGAGCGGGTGGCGCTTGCCGGCGTGTTCTTCCACGCCGACATCAAGTGGCCCACCGGGCGTGAGGTCTCGCTACCGAGAAAGACCGCCGCCCCCGAGGACGCCTACCTCGCCGTCGGATACGTCCCGATCGAAGGGATCGCCGTTCGCGCCGATGTGCTCGAGCGCGTCCTCGGAAAGCTCAAGGCGCTCGAGGAGCCGCCGGCGGCAGCTGCTGTCGCGTCATGGCTCGGCTGTCGGCCGGCCGACGCGGCGCGCGTGCTGCCGCGGCTCCTCCAGATCTAGTCAGAAGTCGAAGTGCCAATGCGCGTTGTTGGCGCAGTTCTCGAAGTTGTGGGCTCCACCGTATTTGGCGGCGACCTGATTGGCCTTCGAGATGTTCACGTTGCACGCGAAGTCGACGGCCCTTCCGCGGTAGTGGTTCGAGTAGGGCGAGTGGCAGCGATCCGTGATCGCGTTGATCGGCACCACGCCCGACTTGCTCAGCTCGTGGAGAAACTTGAGCATGTCCTTGCTGACGGCGACACGCGTGCCGGTGCCGGTCGCGTTGTTGCTGCAGCTCACGGGAGCCTCGTGACCCTTGGCGAGCTCTTGCAGCACGACGCGCGCGTCGTTCGTGTAGGGGAAAGAGACGTTGGGGCTGTTGAGCAGCGCCTGCGCGAGCTCTTTGACCGTGTCGGGCGTCGGGTCGTAGCACGAGCCGCCGTGGACCGTGCGCTTGCCCAAGAGGACGCGGTTCTTGCCGACGTCCCCGGTGTTGTAGGCGAAGACGCGGTAGACCTCAGACTTGCCGCACGGCGGCTTGCGGTCGAAATCGAACTCGAACCGATGCTTGGTACCACCGGAACATTTCAGGTGGACCTTGCGGCCGTGCACCTTGTCCGTCTTCTTCGTCCGCTCGACGCCGCGATTCGACACGACCTCGACGGTGACGCGCTCGCCCGGCGTGTCCATGTCGCAGGCCCAGCCGGTGATCTTCTTCATCGTGCGGTCCTTCACCTTGAAGCGGCTCACCGTCCCGATGGGCGTGTGGCGGTAGACGCGCTTCTCGAGGAGGACGCGGGTCCCGTCGTGACCCACGAGCTTCAAGACGACCTTGTCTTTACCGCGAATCTTCTTGTCGAGCTTCGCGCGGAAGAGGTGCCCCGGCTTGCCCTTGCACCTGTTTTTGATCCAATCCTTCTGCCACTCGGCCGAAGGCGTCTCTGCCGCCAAGAGCACCTGGCGCGTGCGCATCCCCTCGTCGTCGCGTAGCGACACGAGAACGACCATCGGCTGCTTCGCGCGCCGCGTGTCGCACGCCCAGCCGACGACAGAACCGTCTTCGTTCATCCGGATGATCCGGCCCTCCGCCCAGGGAGCTTGCTTGCGGCCGACGGTGGGACCGCTTCCCGTGTCCAGCTCCTCTTCCTCCTCCGCGGCTTGGTCGGGGGGCTGCTGCTCGTCCCACGCAAGCTCGGCGCTCTCTTCGTCGAGCTCGGCGTTGCCCATTTCGAGGATGGCCTCGCTCGCGATCGAGATCGCTTGGAGCCGATCGAACTCGTCGCGATCGTCGACGGCCCATTCGTCTTCCGCGATGTCGAGCGCAAGGCTCTGCTCCTCTGCTTCCAGCGCTTCGAGCTCGGCCTGGACCTCGGGCGGCGCCTCGTCACCCCCCGACGGGAAGGGTCCATCCTCGGCATTGTCCTCGAGGGCTTCACCGTCCTCGGCGAGCACCTCGTCTGCTTGCAGAGCTGCGCTGTCCTCGCCGCTCAGCACTTCCTCGGAGGGCAACGGCGGCGCCTCCGGAGCGCAGCTCGCGAGCAGGCCCGCAATCAGCGCGGGGGCCATCAGCGTCTTGAAGATTCGGAGGTGCATCGGTGGTCCTTCCGTCGTCGGCGCAACGCGCGGACGGCGCACAGCAAGGGCCATACCGGCTACTCTCTCGTGGAAACGCAGGGGATTTCGCAGCCGCGAACGGGCCCATGGGATCGGAGGCCCGCCCGGAACTGTTTCCCCCCATCGCGAGTGGGAAGGCAGCATCCGATGTGGGTGGGAGCGGCGCTATCGGCGCGTTCGCGAGTCGGATACTCGTGAACGAGACGCATGACCGATCAAGAGCTGAACCCGTACGCGCCGCCGGTGCGCGGCAGCGATGAGCCGCACGCCCAACGCGTGAGCGGCCCCGACGACGACGACAATGGCATCAAGCCGCGCGCGGGGGTGGACTACGAGGCGGAGCGCGAGTCGGTGCTGTTTTGCCTCGCTCTGACAGCCGTGACGTGCGGGCTCTACCCGATCTTCTGGCTGTTCAAGCGCAAGCCCTTCTTGGAGAGCCTGCGCTCGAAAGAGACGCTCGGGCAGCTTCCGGTGATCTTTACGGCGACGAATGTCATCGCGCTCGTCGGCGCCTTCGCCTTCGCCGGCGAGTCGTTTGCGACGCTCTTGTCAGCGGCCAACGGCGTCGCCGGCATCATCACGTTCTTTCGCGTCCGGTCCATTCTGGAGTCGGAGCGCATCGCCATGGGCGCGCCGGTCCGCCTGTCGGCGGCCGCGACGTTCTTCTTCAGCATCTACTACCTCCAATATCGCATCAACAAGCTGGCCGACGTCGCACGCGATGCGCCGCCAGAGAGGCCGAGGCGAAAGAAGAAGAAGAAGAAGAAGGCGCCGGATCAGGTCGCCGCGTAGTCCTCGAGCGGACCGCAGGTGCAGACGAGGTTGCGATCGCCGTAGGCGTTGTCGATCCTGCTGACCGGAGGCCAGAACTTGTGCTCGCGCGTCCACGGCGCGGGGTACGCCGCGAGGTGCCGCGAGTAGGCGTGACCCCACTCGTCGCCGCTGACGACGTCGGCCGCGTGCGGCGCGTGCTTGAGCGGATTGTCGGCGCGGTCGAGCTTGCCGTCCTCGATCTGCTGGATCTCTTTTCGGATGAGGAGCATCGCGTCGCAGAACCGATCGAGCTCTTCCTTCGACTCGCTCTCGGTCGGCTCGATCATCAGCGTGCCGGCGACCGGGAAGCTC
>JBGTSH010000515.1:0-4800 GCA_041940405.1 Polyangiaceae bacterium | reverse complement strand
GGTTCGACCTCTTGCGTGACGATCGCCGCGACACGCCGGCGCGCCACGCGACGATGCGGGCTGCGGTTGCCTGGTCGTGGGACATGCTCACGCCGCACGAGCAGCTGGGCCTGGCGCAGTGCTCGGCGTTCCACGGGAGCTTCACGTTCGACGCCGCAGAAGCGGTGGTCGTCCTCGAGGAAGGATCTCCGTCCACGCTCGAGGTGGTGCGCGAGCTGCGGCAGAAGTCGCTTCTTCGCGTGACCGAGCCGGGAGCGTCGGATGCCCCACTTCGCATCGGGCTCTACGAGACGGTCCGAGAGTTCGTCAGCGAGCGCCTCGCCGCGCTCGGAATCGCCGACGCGGTCGAGGCCCGGCACGCCGCCTATTACATCGAGCGCGCCGAGGGATGGGCGGCAGCCGAGTACACGGCGACCGAGTCGAAGGCGATTTTCGACCTCGCCCTGGAGAGCGACAACCTGCTCGCGGCGCACCGCCGCATGCTCGAGCGCGACCCGGCCCTCGCGGCGCGCGCCGCGCTGGCGCTCCATCCGCTCTTTCGCGCCCGTGGTCCCGCCGGGCGGCACGTCGCGCTGCTCCACGCCGCAGTGGGAGCGGCGCGCGCCTCGAACGACCCTCGGCTCGTCGCACGCACGCTCGTCGCACGTGGTGAGGCGTGGCGCAGCTTCGGCGACAATGCGCCTGCGCTTCGCGACCTCGATGAGGCCCTCGACGGAGCCGCGAAAGGAAGCGCGCTCGAAGGCGAGGCGCTCTACCAGCGAGCCAGCGTGCTCTGGCTCGAAGGGCGCCACGTGGACGCGAGCGCCGACGCAAGACGAGCGCTGGAGCTGTTTCGGTCGAGCAACGATCGCGCACGCGAGGGACTCGCGCTGAGCCTCCTCGGGGCGATCGCGCAGGCGCTCGGTCAGTTCGCCGAGGCGCGCGAGCACCACGAAGCGGCGCTGGCGATCCATCGCGCGCTCGGCCACAAGCGGGCCGAGGGGCTGGAATACAACCGCCTCGCGCACCTGGCGTTTCGCACCGGGCGGACGAAGGAGAACCACGGCTTCCTGGCGCGTGCGCTCTCGGCTCTGCGCGAGGCGGGCGATCGAATGAACGAGGCGCTCTGCACGCACAACCTCGGCTACCAATTGCTCGACGAAGGTCGCATCGACGAGGCGATGCGACATCTCGAGACGGCATTGGGCACGTACCGCGAGCTGGGAATGCGCCGCAACGAGGGCGCGGTATTGGCGCACATCGGCGCGGCCCATTTGGACGCCGGCGACTTGCCGGCCGCCTCCTCCTATTTCGAGCAGGCGCTCTTCATTCATTCGTCGATCGGCGACAAGCACACCGAGAGCTTCACGCTTCGCCATTTCGCCCGCCTCCGGATCGAGCAAGGCGACTGGGAGGAGGCCGACCGGCTCGTGGCCGCCGGACTGGAGGCTGCTCGAGCTTCTGCCAATGCGCAGGCCGAGGCGTTCTTGCTCGGTTATCGAGCCGCGACCTTGGCGATGCGCGACGACCTCGAGGGCGCCACCGAGCTCATCCGCGTCGCTCGAGAGGGCGCCGGGCGGTACGAGGGGATGCGCGTCCCCGAAGCCGTCGAGATCCTCGAAGGCTGTGTCGACATCGCGCGCGCGAACCGGGCCCAAGCACGCGGGGATGACGAGACGTCTCGGATCTTGCGGGCCAAGGCACGCGCCCGGTGCGAGTCGTCCTCCATCGAAGTGGGCGCTGTCCGCCACGCGCAGCGCGTGGTCAGCTTGGCGCTGGACGGCGAAGCGGAGCTCCGGCCGCCCGCGCCGGTGAAGCCGGGAGGCGCCGCCTTCGTCATTCGCCTGAGCGCGGACGGTCGCAAAATCACGCTCGGCGAGCACCCTACGGTGGACTTCTCTCGGCGTCGGGCGCAGCGCGCGATCCTCCACCGCTTGATCTCGCACCGAGAAGAGCGCCCCGGCGATGCCCTGTCGTGGAGCGAGCTCTTCGAAGCCGGTTGGCCCGGCGAGCGCGTCCAAGTCGAGGCCGGCTTCGGCCGTGTGCGGACGACCGTCTGGGCGCTGAGAAAGCTCGGCCTGTTCGCGGTGCTGGTCACCCGAGACGACGGCTACTTGCTCGACCCACGGGTGGAGATCGTTCGCGAGCCTTCAGGAACGTAGGGCAGCGAGCGGCGAGATCCGCGAGGCCCGCACGGCCGGAAGGAAGCCGCCGCAGAGACCCATCCCCGCCGCGAAGACGAGCGCCGCAATCACGATTCCGGGCGTCGGCGAGAAGCTGAACACGAGCTCCGACCAGCTCGCCTGGTTGACCATCGACACCTCGACGAACGAGAGCGAGAGGGAGAGGAGCGCGCCCACGATGCCACCGGCGAATGTCAGCAGCGTCGCCTCGATGAGGAACCCGGCGAGTATGGCCCCGCGCGAGAATCCCAGCGCACGCAGGGTGCCAATCTCTCGCATACGATGGGCGATCGCCCCGTGCATCGTAATGGTCGCTCCGATCATCGCGCCGACCGAAAACATCACGGCGACGACCATTCCCATCACGCGCAGAAAGAGACCGAGCCCTTCGGATTGGCGCTCCAAGAAGGCGCGCTCGCGCTCCACCGACACCATGAAGCGTTTGTCCGTCTCGAGCGCCGTCTTGAGGCCGTCGAATTCGGCCTCGGACGTAAGGGCGACGCGCACCGAAGACACCGTGCCTTCGCGCCCGAACGCTCCCCGAAGGGTGTCGCGATCGGCCCAGAGCTCCGAATCCGCAGAGTCGCCCGCTCCGTCGAGCACGCCGACGATCTTCAGGGGGCGATTTTTGCGTAGCTCGATGGTGCCGCCGAGATCGAGCCCCTGGAACCGGCCGCGGATGCGACGTCCGATCGCGGCTTCATCGGTCCCCGGGGTCGGAGCGCGACCTTCGACGACGCGGACACTCGGCCGCAGCGCGTAGGACCCTCGATCCACGCCGCGGATCGTCACGTTGCTCACGCCGACCGAGCCCTTCTTCGGAAGGGCGACGACCACCACGACCTCGGCGGCGCGAATCGGGTCACCGGCCTCGTCGCGCCGCACGCCGGGGCTCGCGAGCGCGGCTTGTACCGTGTCTGCGCCGAGGACGCTGGGCAGCTCGGCGTCGCTTCCCTTTCTTACAATGACGACGACGTCATCTCGCCCGTTGGTCGAGATGGCGCGATCGGCGCCGCGAGCCAGCATGAGCGAGGCTGCGAAGACCAGCGTCACCAAGGCGACGCCGAGGATCGTGAACGTGGAAGTGAGCTTGCGAACGCCGAGGCTGCGCAGGTTGTACGAAATGGGGATCATCGTGATGACCTCAGGCAACGCGCCGCAGCGCTTCGGTGACATCGAGGCGAGAAGCCGAAATGGCCGGGATCGCGGCGGCCGCGAGCGCGGCCGCGACGCTGACGGCGAACGCGAAGAGCGCGGGCCCGAGCTCGACGCGGAAGAACGGGAAGAAGTTGGACAGCTGCCGTTCGAAGAAGCCCCCGAGCCCGAAGTCGATGAAGAAGAGCCCGGCAACGAGGCCGAGCGCCGAGCCGACGGCCGCGAGCGCCGCCGCTTCGGCGAGGACGAGGTAGGCGATGTGGCGCGGGCTGAAGCCGACCGCCTTCATCGTCGCGAGCTCGCTCGTCCGCTCGCGTACGTTCATTCCCATCGTGTTCGCGAGAATGAGCGCCATGATGACCAGGATCACCGCGGCGAGGACGCCGATGACGTCGAGCACGGCAGAGATCATTCCGATGAATCCGGTGGACCAAGCGCGTTCGTCCTGCGACAGGGTCTGGCTGTCCCGGTCTTCGAAGAAGGCATCGAGCGCAGTCGCGGCTTCTGCCGCTTTGTCACCATTCGTGCGACTGACGATCCAGCCGACCTTGTCCTTCTCCGCAGGCGGCAGCGCCTCGTTCAGCAGCTCCCAATGGAACAGCAGGGTTTGACGCGCGAAGCCCTGCGACTTCACCCCGTAGATGCCGGCGATCGTGAAGGTCCACGGAGCGCCGTCGGGTGCGGGGTAGATGGTGCTCTCGAGCGTGACGGTATCACCGATTTTCCACCCGAACTGAGCGGCCAGGAGCTCGTCCACGAGCGCTGCGCGGCGGTCGGCCTTGAACGCGTCGAGCGCGTCCGTCTCGATCGCCATTTCGTCATGGACGTCCGCGTAGGTCGCGGCGTCGACGGCGTAGGTGGCGAAGAACTCGCGCTCGCGGCCCGGGACCCGCCCGCCGAACCAGCTCGCAAACGTGGCGTGTGTCACCATCGGCTGGCCGTCGGTGCCGGCCACGGCGCGTATCTCGTCGACGTACCGCTTGGGGAGCGGAAGGATGAAGCTGACCTTGTGCCGGGTCACCAGCCGATCGCGGCGCGCCAGCTTCAGCGCATGATCCCATGAGCCGAGCGCCGTCTCGAGCGTGAGGAAGGTCATGATGGTGACCGCAATTCCGGCCAGCGTCATGAAGAAGCGCGCCTTGTTGCGGAGCGCGTTCCGCAGGGCCAATCGCGTGAGCGTCATTCCGCTCCCTCCGGCTGCGCCGTCAGTCGGCGCCTACCTCGGTCTCGGTGCTCGCACGCTCGCATCTCGCCCTCCGGTTTCATTGCAAGGCTCCTTTGTCGAGGCGGCGAACCACACGCGCGCGCTCGGCGGCCGCGGGGTCGTGCGTAACCATTACGATCGTCTTGCCGAGGTCTCGGTTGAGCCGATCGAAGAGATCGAGGATTGCGTCGGCGCTCTTGCGATCGAGGTCGCCGGTCGGCTGGTCGGCGACGTCGAGCTCGGGATCGTTGACGATCGCGCGAGCGATTGCGACGCGCT
>JBGTSH010000514.1:0-4875 GCA_041940405.1 Polyangiaceae bacterium | reverse complement strand
CCCAGGCGGAGCGGCGCGCGGCCCTGGAGGCCTATCTGGCGGAGCCGCCGGACGGCGCGACGCGCCACGAGCTCGAGGCGTCGCTGACCAACAATCGGATCGTCAAGCCGATCCAGGATGCCGCCAAGAAGAAGCACTACCAGGACCAGGTCACGAACGGCCAGAACGCGGTCAAGCAGTCGGTCAAGGACGCCGGGGCGCAGACGAAGCAGGCTGTCAAGCAGACCATCGACAACCGCTCGCTCAAGGGCGTGCAGGGCCCGACAGGCCCGACGGCCGAGCAGAAGAAGGCGATGGGCGAAGGCGTGAACGCCGCCATCGAGATCACCCACGCGAGGATCCTGAACGTCTGGGATCGCAAGATCTTCGAGCGGCTGCAGCGGTACGACATCGTCATCAACACGATGGCGAGCTTCTACGGCGACTCGAACGCGTCGTTTTCGCAGGGCGGCGCGCGCAGCGTCAACACCGTGGACATCAAGATCGAGGTCGACGCCGAAGGCGAGTGCCCCACCCAGTCGCACGACTACGTCACGATCAAGCCGCTCTCTTACACGGGCAACCAAAGCGTCAAGACGACCCCCATGCCGAAGGGCAAGACGGGGGGCCTCTTCAAGCTCAGCGAGGCGACCTGGAACAAGAAGACGCGCACCATCCTGCTCGAGGACGTGATGGCGCCGTCGATCGACGCGGACGTCAACACGGCTTCGAATCCGCTGACCGGCATCATCAAGGTGCTCCGCATGGGCTTCGCGTTCCTCGACCCCATGGAGCTCGAGCTGCGCCTCATGACGTGCGGCAAGAAGGACCGAGCCACCCTCGATCCGCCTGATCTCGCCGCGCTGATCCGGATCTTCCGCGAGACGTCGATCGCGGTCGGCTTCAAGATCCCTCCGTTCAAGAAGTTCGAGAAGACGAGCGCCCAGTTCAAGAACGAGACCTCGACCACCTCGAACCTCGGCCTCTCCAAGACGACGTCGACGACCTACAAGCACCCGAAGAGCACCAGGCAGGGCGGGACGGAAACCGAGGCGATCGAGGAGTTCGACTTCTACATCAAGCTCAACGACGTCGAGCTCTCGCTCAACGCGGTGAAGGAGATGCGCGAAAAGGAGCTCCCCGAGGCCCTTGCCGGCTCCCTCGTCGCCATCAGGCAGGCATTCAACCAGGCAACCAACCAGGGCGCGCCGCCGTCGGGTGAGCTCAGCAAGATGTCCGCCGCCCAGAAGGCGAACACGCTGCTCCCCTACGCGATGGGGGCCGTGGTCATCGCGGCGAAGATCTATCGCGTCTGGAAGGCGGCCGACTTCGTCGCCTCCCTCATCGGCGTGATGGAGAAGTTCCCGCAGTGCGGGTTCAAGATCACCGTCGAGTGGAGCTTCCTCGAAGGTCTGTTCGAAATGTCGCTCTCGACCGGCAGCGGCAAGGAGTACGAGACCAGCTCGGCGATCCTCGCTGCGGCGAACAAGCGCTACATCTCGAGCGGCTGGAAGGGAAAGATCGGCATCGCCGCAACCATCATCTCGGGAAAAATCGAGGCGAGCTTCGGCCTGCTCATCGACTTCTCGGTGATCGGTCGCGTCGAGGCGCGAGTCGTCGGGACGCTGGCCGGCGCGGTCGAATACAAGGCGGAAGCCGAGTTTTCCGCGAACGAAGGGCTCAAGGCCGCCTCGGGTCCGAGCGGAAAGATAACGGGCCGCCTCCATGCAGTCGCGGCGCTCGAGACCTGGGTCAAGACCTGGAAGTACGAGATCGGGATCGAGGCGGGCCTCCAGCTGGACTCGGGGATCGAGTGGAGCGGCGAGGGCACCAAGGTGAAGGCAAAGCTGAAAACCATGCCCGTTCAATGGTACTTCGTCGCTGTGAACGGACGTACCGCCGTCGAGGACGCGAAGCTGTACGTCCTCTATGAGTCGCAGACGGTTTGGGAAGTCGACGAGAACGTAGGCGAAAAGAAGTCCTGAGCCGTACCATCACGCGCCGTGCCCTCCTCGAACGAAAAGATCTTCGTGCAGTTCGTGCTGCGCCGAGTCTCCGGCGAGGTGTGCGTCAACGGCGTGCCCGTCTTCTCGGTGCCCGAGGATCCGGGTGAGACGGATCACACGCTGCCGATCAACGGCCTCGTCGTACCGGGGCTGAACCAGGTCGAGCTCGTGCTCGGCATCGAGGGGACGCCCTCGACCTGCAGGCAAAGGCGGCAGAAGAAGGCGGAGCCCGAGGCGGCCGCCCTGATCCGCGTCCTGAAGTTCCCCGGGGGACAGACGGTGATGCCGCTGCCGAACCCGCAGAATGTCGTCGCCGTCCGCGAGTGGTACGGGGAGAAGGACGAGTCCGAGGAGTCGCCACGAACCGTCAGCCTCACGTTCGACGCGGGCGCGGGGTTCGGCACCTGGTCATGGCAGTCGGCGCCGCCGATCGTGCTCGATCCGCCGACGATCGAAGAGGCACGGGTGCTCTGCGACGCGGTCCGTTCCGCCATCGTGCGTGGGGACACCGCGGAGCTGCTTCGTCTGGGTGAGGTACGGTTCCGCGAAGTCGGGCAGGCCTTCGGCGCGACGAGCGACGAGGAGGACATCGCGCAGCTCGAGCGCTGGATCGTGCAGTACAGCACCGAGCCCGAGCGCGTTCTGCCGATCGATGCGCGCACGTTCGACTTCCGTCTGGTCGCCGGCGACAAGATCCTCGTCCCGCTCAATCGAGACTGGTCGCAGGTCGTGCGCCTGCGCCAGGCGATCACCGATCAGGACAACCGGCCCGCCGGCGACTTCGTCGTCTCGTACGCGATGATGCTCGCGCGGATCGGCGGCAAGCTCACGATCGTGCGCTAGCCGCGACCGTCGGCGACGCGACCTTCGCGATCGGAATCGTGAAGAAGACCTTCGTCCCTTGCCCCGAGGCGCTCTCCACCCAGATCTTCCCTCCATGGGTCTCGACGAGGCCTTTGACGATGGCGAGGCCGAGCCCGACGCCGTGACGCTTGCCGCGGTGCGCTTGCCAGAACCGGTCGAACATGTGGGGAAGATCCTCCGCGCTGATCCCCGCCCCCGTATCCGCGACCCAGAACATCACCTCTTTGGGCGTCGGTGCCGCCCCGACCTTGATGGCCCCGCCCGCCGGCGTGAACTTCAGCGCGTTGCCGATGAGGTTGTCGAAAATCTGCAGGAGGCGGTCGCGGTCGGCCCAAACCTCGGGCAAGTCACGGTCGGCCTCGAGCTCGAGCTCCAACGAGGCTGCGCTGGCGAGGAGCTGCTCGCCCTCGAGCGCGGCGGCGAGCACCTCGCGCGCCGACACGCGCCGGGGCTCGACGACGAGTCGGCCTTCATCCATCCGCGTGACGTCGAGGAGGTCCTGGATGATTCGATTCATCCGCTGGCAGGATCGAGCGATCACCCTGCCTCGCTCGCTGCCCTCGTCGAGGAGGGCGGCCTGCATGACGTTGCCGAGGGGATTTCTGAGATCGTGGGCGACGACCTCGAGCACGTGATCGCGGCTCTCGATGGCCTGGCACGCGGCGGCGTAGAGCTGCGCGTTATCGATCGCGTACGCCGCGCGCTGCGCGATCTGGCTGGCGAAGGGCAGGTCCGCGACGCTGTAGTGTCGAGCTCTGTTCGACGCGACAAGGAGCATCATGCCGATGAGCTTGCCGTGCGCGAAGAGCGGCAACGCCATCGCCGAGCACGGCTCGAAGGCGGCGAGGATGCGCGCGTGCTCTTCGTTCACCGCGACCCTGTCCACCCTCTCCTGGGTGACTTCCTCGATGATGACGGGCCGGTTCGCCCGGAGATCCGCCCAGATCTCGGGGTCGCGAGAGGCGTCGACAGGAACCTTCATCAGCGCTTCGCACGCCCACGTCTGCTCGGGCCGCCGCGCCGTCACCCGGAGGCGCCGTATGCCCCCGCCCTTCTCGACGAGGAAGAGCATGCACACGTCGGCGATGCTCTTCGTGGCGACGCGCCCGATGCTCGAGAGCATCGCGTCGAGCTCGAGGGTCGACGCCAGCGCCGCGCCCAGAGTGGCGAGTTGCCGTTGCTCCTCTTCCAGCCGCTTCTGCTCGGTCACGTCGCGAAGCGCGACGGTCATGACGATGTTGCCGTCCAACACGAGCTTCGAGATCGCGGCATCGGCCCGAAACTCCTCTCCGTTCTTCCGAAGTGCGGCGATCGTGCTGCCGCGCTCGCCGATCCGGAGTGCCTTCCGCTCTCCGGCCAGGAACCGGTCGACATGGACGCGATGTTTCGCCCGGAAGCGCTCGGGGATCAGGATCTCGATGGGAGCGCCCAGGACCTCTGCCTTCTCGTAGCCGAAGATTGTCTCGGCGCCCTCGTTGAAGAGCGTGATGCGTTGATCCACGTCGATGCTGATGATCGCGTCCGCCGAAATCGCGACGATGCCGGCCGCCTTCGCCTCCGAGAGCCGAAGCGCCTCTTCGATGCGCTTTCGGTAGGTGATGTCGAGCGTGATGCCGAAGGCTCCGGTCAGCTCGCCCTGTTCGTCGAAGTGGAGCTCGGCCTTCTCGCGCATCCACCTCACCTCGCCGTCGACGAAGATCCGGTGCTCGACATCGTAGGGGGCGCCGCGAAGGGCCGCCTTCCACGCCGCGTCGACGGTCTCTCGATCGTCCGGGTGAACGAAATCGATCAGCGCCTCGTAGGTCAGGGTCGTGCCGGGCGGGACGCCGAAGATGCGACACGCCTCGTCGGAGCCGACGAAGACGTTGCGTCGAAGGTCGAGGTTCCAACTCCCCACGTCTGCGACGGCTTGCGCGCGAACGAGGTCGGCGTGGCTGAGCTCGAAAGCTTCGTAGGTCCGATTGAAAGGCACGGCGATCGCTGCAACGAGTCCGGTGGCCACGACGGTGGTCGACGCCGCCATCAC
>JBGTSH010000513.1:0-4910 GCA_041940405.1 Polyangiaceae bacterium | reverse complement strand
TCGCCCGCATCCTCGATCGCCTCGTGGCCGGCCAGGGCACGATGGAAGAGGTCGAGCAGCTCCACGACATCGCCGACGGCATCATGGGCAACACCATCTGCGCCTTCGGCGAGGGCACCGCGATGCCCGCTCTCGGGTTCATCAAGAACTTTCGCAAAGAGCTCGAGGCGTACGCGACTGCTCGAACGGCGGGAGGAAAGAAGGGGCGCGCGGGCCTCCACACCTCGGGCATCCTGGCGCCGACCTTCGAGTCGAACGGCATGACAAGGACGTCATGAAGGATCTCAAGACAATCGAGGTCGCGTTCTTCGCGATCTCCACGCTCTTCGTTCTCCTCGGCGGCGTCGTCGCCGTCGCGGCGAAGAACCCCATCCGCGGCGCGATGGGCCTGCTCGTGACCATCCTCGGCATCGCCGGCATGTACCTGATGCTCGCGGCCGAGCTCCTCGCCGCGGTTCAGGTCGTCGTCTACGCGGGCGCGGTCGTCGTGCTCTTCCTCTTCGTCATCATGCTCCTCGGCCCGTCCGCGGCCGAGACGAGCGACGCCCGAGGCGCCGTGTCCCGCTACTTCGGCGCGATAGCCTTCGCCGTCGCAGGCATCGGGGCGCTCTGGGCGATCATGCGGATCGGCGGCGAGATGCTCACCGCGCTGCCCCCGCCGCCCGCGGGTCTCGGCTCGATCGAGCTCATCGGTCGCGAGCTCTTCTCCAAGCAGATCGTCCCGTTCCAGATCGCGGGCGTCCTCTTGACGATCGCGGTCGTCGGCGCGATGGCGATCGCGCGGGGTAGGGGGCCGGGCGACCCGCTCGCGCCGAAGCCCGAGCCGGGCAAGCTCCGAGCATCGTTTTCGCCGCTGGCCGACACGACGTCACCCGCCGCGGTCCGAGCTTCGCGCCTCGAGGAGAACGCACGTCGGGAGACAATTTCTCGGGAGGCAGCGCGATGACGAACATCCCGCTCGAGTACTTCCTCACCGTCGCCGGCGTTCTCTTCACGATCGGCTGCATCGGCTTCTTGCTGCGGCGCAACCTCCTGGTGCTCCTCATCAGCATCGAGGTGATGCTCAACGCCGTGAACCTCACGCTCGTCGCGTTCAACCGCATGCACGCGACGGCGGGCGGTGCGCCGGTGCACACCGGTCAGCTCTTCGCCTTCTTCATCATCGTGGTCGCCGCGGCCGAAGCCGCGATCGGGCTCGCGATCGTTCTCGCCTTCTTCCGCGTGCGCCGCACCGTGCGGTCCGACGACGCGGACCTCTTGAGGAACTAAGGTGGAAGCTCTTTCTCGGCAGTTCCCACAGCACGACTTCGCGATCCTCGCCGTCGTCTTGGTGCTCCCGCTCATCGGCGCGCTGGTGAACGGCATCTTCGGGAAGCGCCTCGGCAAAGAAGCGGTGCGCCTGATGGCCCTCTCGGCCGTCGGCATCTCGTTCCTTGCGAGCGTCGTCACGTTCCTCCAGATCCCGAAGGGCGGCGGCAAGCTGACCTGGGTCGCCTGGCGCTGGCTCGAGGTGTCGGGTCGCGGCGGCAGGCAGATCCCGATCGACATCGCGTTCAGCGTGGACGCGATGAGCGCGACGATGATGCTCGTCGTCACCGGCGTCGGCTTCCTCATCCACCTGTACTCGTCCGAGTACATGAAAGAGGACCCCGGCTACTACCGGTACTTCGCGTACCTGAACCTCTTCATCTTCTCGATGCTCACCCTGATCATGGGTGACAACCTCCCGGTGCTCTTCGTCGGTTGGGAGGGCGTCGGTCTCTGCAGCTACCTCCTCATCGGCTTCTGGTTCACGGAGGAGAAGAACGCCGCGGCCGGAAAGAAGGCCTTCATCGCCAACCGCGTCGGCGACTTCGGCCTCCTCGTCGCGATGGCGATGCTCGTCTACTTCTGCGGAACGCTGACCTTCGGCGGCATCGAGCAGAACGCCAACGGCCTCCTTACGCAGGTCAAGATCTGGCCGCTCGGCAACCTCCCCACCGAAGCGGTGTGGGACGCGCAGTTCGCCTCGCAGAGCATCTGGCCGAAGGGCCTCGTGCACCTGTTCCTCCCCGAGCGCGAGTACACGGTGTACGCGTCGACGCTCGTCGGCCTCGCGCTGTTCCTCGGCTGCGCCGGCAAGAGCGCGCAGATCCCCCTCTACGTGTGGCTCCCCGACGCGATGGCCGGCCCGACCCCGGTCTCTGCGCTCATCCACGCGGCCACGATGGTCACCGCGGGCGTCTACCTCGTCGCGCGAATGGCGGACGTCTTCGTCCTCAGCCCCTTCGCGATGACCGTCGTGGCGGTCACCGGCGCTGCGACCGCGGTCTTCGCCGCATCGATCGGCTTCTTCCAAAAAGACCTGAAGAAGGTCCTGGCCTACTCCACGGTCAGTCAGCTCGGCTTCATGTTCATCGGCGTCGGTGTCGGCGCGTTCACCGCCGGCTTCTTCCACGTCTTCACGCACGCCTTCTTCAAGGCCTGTCTCTTCCTCGGGGCCGGCAGCGTGATTCACGCCATGCACGCGCGCATCCACGACACGGATCGCTCGCAGGACATGACGAACATGGGCGGTCTGAAGAAATTCATGCCGATCACCCACGCGACGTTCCTCGTCTCGTGCCTGTCGATCGCGGGCCTGCCGTTCGTGACCGCGGGCTTCTACTCGAAGGACGAGATCCTCTGGAAAGCCTACTCGCTCTACGTCACCGGTCCCGGTCGCGAGGACATGTGGAGGGCGCCGTTCTGGCTCGGCCCGGCCATTTACTGGGTCGGCATCATCGGCGCGACGATGACCGCCTTCTACATGTTCCGCGCGTACTTCCAGACCTTCCACGGCGAGTTCCGCGGCTGGAAGATCGTCACGGGCTGGGTCGATCCGAACCCGCATCACGGTCACGGTCACGACGACGACCACGGTGACGGACACGACGATCACGGACACGACCATCACGCGCACGACGACGAAGAGCCCGGCAAGAAGCTGGAGGGCCCCGAGCCGCACGAGTCGCCTTGGCCGATGACCGTGCCGCTCGTGATCCTCGGCGCGATGGCCATCTTCGCCGGCTTCCTCGGTGCGGCGCCCATCCACGTCGAGCCGCTCATCCACTTCCTCGACACCGGCTTCGCCGACGTGGGAGGGAAGATCGTCACGAAGTACGCACACGGCAGCAAAGAGATGTGGTTGATGATGCTGCCCGGCGCCGCGGCCTGCGCGCTCGGCATCTTCGGTGCGTACGCCGTCTACTACCAGCGCGGCGGCGAGCCCGAGCGCACCTTCGCGGAAAGGTTTCCGCGGTTTTACGCCCTCGTCTACGACAAGTGGCGCATCGACGAGCTGTATGACGCCACCGTCATCGGCATGGTCGACGCGCTGGCCGACATCTTCACGATGGCCGACAAGTGGATCGTCGACGGCATCATCGCCCGCCTGACCGCGCTGCTCACGCAGGGCTTGGGCGCGGTCCTGCGCCTCTTCCACACCGGCCGCGTCCAAGTCTACGCCGCGAGCATGGTCGTCGGCATGGTCGGCATGGGCTGGTTCTTCGCGCGCCCCCACGCCCGGATCGAGGTCGACGAGGCCGAGCTCAAGACCACCGGCAAGGCGATGCTCAAGGCGCCTGCAGGCCCGGGCTATTCCTACAAATGGAGCGGTGAAGGCGTGAACGACGAGGGGAAGTACTCCGCGTCGCTGAAGGAGTTTCCGATCATCGTCGACGCCGGGAAATCGCGCGTCCTCACGCTCAGCGTGAAGAACGCCTTCGGTCAGGTGTCGGAGACGAGCGTGACCGTCACGCGGCCCGACGCGCCCAAAGCGCCTCAGGCGCGCGCGCCGGGGGCTCCCGGCATGCCTGCGCAACCACCGGGTCAACCAGGCGGCGCCGCGCCGACACCATCGGTGATCCGCCTCAAGGGCGAAGACGTCCCAGGCTTCATCCGACAAGGAGGGCAGTGAGATGAGCCTTCCGCTTCTCGTCGGGATGGCCGCGGCCTTCCTCCTCGGCGCTCTCGTTCCGTCCGGCAAGGACAAGACCCTCGGTCACCGCGTCGGCCTCGGCGTCATCGCCGCGCTTTCGGTGTGGCTGGTCGTCGGCCTCTGGCCGAGCGAGACCAAGGGTCCCGAGACGCCGGATCGACCTTCGCTCCTCACGGCGCTCATCTTCCTGCCGATCCTCGGCTCGTTCGCGGTGCTGTTCGTCCCGCGCCAGGCGCTCCGCCTGCTCCGCTACACGACCTACGGGATCATGGCCGCCGTGCTCGTCGGCTCGCTCCTCCTCCTCGAGCACCGGATGAGCCCGGGCTGGCACTACCAGCACATCAAGGAGTGGATCCCCGCCTTCGGCATCCGCTACCACGTCGCGCTCGACGGGATCAGCCTCTGGCTCGTCATCCTCACCACGGTGACGACGCCGATCGCTGCCTACGCAGCCTTCGGCTCGATCAAGAACCGCGTCAAAGAGCTCTGCTTCTCGTTCCTGTTCCTGCAGGGCGCGATGATCGGCGCGTTCGTCGCGCTCGACATGTTCCTGTTCTACGTGTTCTGGGAGCTGATGCTCGTGCCGATGTACATCATGATCGGCATCTGGGGCGGCGCGGACAAGATCAAGGCCGCGATCAAGTTCTTCATCTACACGATGACCGGCAGCGTGCTGATGCTCGCCGCGATCGTCTACATGGTGTGGAGCTACTACAAGCTGACAGGATCGTACTCTTTCGATTACCTGTCGCTGGTCCGCCTCGCGCTCCCGAAGAACGCGCAGATGCTCTGCTTCTGGGCGTTCTCGATCGCCTTCTTCGTCAAGGTGCCGATGGAGGTGAAGGTCACCGGCCGCTACCACCAGATCGCGAAGTTCTTCGCGACGATCGGCCAGTCCGACCGCATCATCAACATGGCCAACATCGGCATGAAGATCGACAAGCGATCGGTG
>JBGTSH010000512.1:0-4925 GCA_041940405.1 Polyangiaceae bacterium | reverse complement strand
CGAGGAGCTTCGAGACGCCCCTCGTTCCCGACAAGGCCTGACGTGCCCGTCCAACGTGCTTCGTTTCCCGGTCTCGAGCCCGCGACCCCTTTCCCGTCCTTCGTCACCCGAGTCGTGCCCGTGCCCGTGCCCGTGCCCGTGCCCGGGATCGTTTTGGACCTGACTGGTTTGAACAGGCGCCCCAGCTAGGCCCTCGCGGTCAGCCCACCTTCTGGAAGAGCTTCAGCTCGGGCTTGAAGAGCGGCCGGTACTTGCTCGCGACCGAGGTATCGACGAGCGTCTCTTGAAGCCCGAGCCCGAGAACGCCGAGGTGCGCGAGGCTCGAGTGAATCAGCCTGTGGACCCGCTCGCGGAGCACCCCGTCGAAGTAGATCATCACGTTGCGACAGAGCACGAGGTGAAACTCGTTGAAGGCGCTGTCGCTCGAGAGGTTGTGCTGCGAAAAGACCAGGTTCTTGCGGACCGAGCGGTGAAAGAGCGCGTGCTTGTCGTCGGCCGTGTAGTAGTCCGAAAAATCGCCGACCCCACCCGAAGCGAGGTAGTTCGCCGTGTTCTCGCGCATGTGCGCGAGCGACACGACCCCGGCGTTCGCGCTGGCGATGAGCGAGGCGGACAGGTCGGTCGCGTAGACGCGCGAACGCCCATAGAGCCCCTCTTCCATGAGGAGGATGGCCATCGAGAACGCCTCTTCCCCGGTCGCGCATCCTGCGTGCCACACGCGAATGATCGGGAACGTGCGGAGCATCGGCAGGACGTCCCGACGCAGCGTCAGGAAGAACTCCGGATCGCGGAACATCGAGGTGAGGCGGACGGTGAGGTTCGAGACGAACCGCTCCATCGCGACCGGCGAGTGAAGGACCCTCTCCTGAAGAGCGGAGATGGTCGAGACCCCCTCGGCCTCGACGGCCTTGGCGACTCGACGCTTCAGCGACGCACGGGCGTAGTTCCGAAAGTCGTACCCGTAGCGCCGTACGAGCGCGGAGAGGAGGAGATCGAGCTCGATGTCCTGGACTTCGAGCTCGCCCCCGTCAGGGGGCGAGCCAACCGGCGGAGCTGCGGTCATCGGTACAGCCAGACGCGGAGCAGCGAGACCAGCTGGTCGGGATCGACCGGCTTCGTGATGTAGTCCGACGCCCCTGCCTGGATGCACTTCTCACGATCGCCCTTCATGGCCTTGGCCGTGAGCGCGATGACCGGAAGCTTGGCGAGCTCGGGGCGCATGCGGATCCGCTTGGTCGCCTCGTACCCGTCCATCACCGGCATCATGATGTCCATCAAGACGAGCCCGATCTCCGGATCCGCAGCCAACCGCTCGAGCGCTTCGTTGCCGTTCTCGGCATAGACGACCTTGATCCCGTACTGCTCGAGGAGCGCGGTGAGCGCGAAGATGTTTCGGACGTCGTCGTCGACGACCAACACCTTGCGACCCACGAGAGCCGGATCGTTCGACGCCGAGCGCGAGATCGCGTCGCGCTGCGCCTTGGGAAGCGCTCCCTCGACCCGGTGCAGGAAGAGCGCAGTCTCACCGAGCAAGCGATCGGGCGACCGCGCGTCCTTGACGATGATCGTCTCGGCGAGCTGGCGGAGGCCGGCCTCGTCCGACTCCGAGATCGGCTGACCGGTATAGACGATGATCGGCATGTTCCGGTTCTCGGGGTTCGACCGGAGCTTGCGCATGAGCTCGATCCCGCTGATGCCGGGCAGGCTGAGGTCGAGCACCATGCAATCGAAGCGCTCCTTCTCGAGCGCTTCGAGCGCTGCCTCACCGCTCGCGACCGTCGTCGTCTCGACGTCCCCTTCGCCGATGAGCACCGCGATGCTCTCGCGTTGCATCTCGTCGTCCTCGACCACGAGGAGCTTGCGGACGCCACGCGTGAGGAACGCCTGCATCTCTTCCAGCGTCGACACGAGCGCGTCGCGGTCGACGGGCTTGGTCAAGAAACGCAGCGCCCCCGCCTCGAGGCCGCGGCGCTCCTGATCCCAGGCGGTGATGACGTGGACCGGTATGTGGCGCGTGAGCGGATCGTGCTTGAGCCGATCGAGCACGACCCAGCCGTGCATGTCGGGCAGGCCGATATCGAGCGTTATCGCGTCCGGCTTGATCGAAGAGAGGAGGTCGAGCGCCTGCTCTCCGGTCGAGGCGATCACGCCCTTGAACCCGCGCTCGCGCGCCAAGTCGAGGAGCGTCCGAGCGAAGGTCGGGTCGTCCTCGATGATGAGGAGGCTCCGCTCGCCCGCCTTGATCGACGAGCGATCGTCGGGGACGAACGTGTGGGCCTGCCGCTCGGCTCGCGCCTGCGACGCTGCCGGGAGCGACGGCGGATGCATCCCTGCCGGAAGCGCCGGTGCTCGAGGCTTCACCCTGGTCGGAACGCGCAGGATGAACTTGCTCCCGGCCCCGAGCTCGCTCTCGACGCTGAGCGTCCCGCCGAGGAGCGCGGCGATCTCACGGCTGATGTTGAGGCCCAGGCCGGTGCCGCCGTACTTGCGGGTAGTTCCGCCGTCGGCCTGCTGGAACGCTTCGAAGATGATGGCATGCTTCTCCTTCGCGATGCCGATGCCCGTGTCCTCGACGACGATCTGGATCCAAGGCTCGGCTTCGCCGGGCGCCGACGTGGGGGCCACCTTCAGGACCACCTTGCCGTGCTCGGTGAACTTGAACGCGTTCGACAGCAGGTTTCTGAGGACCTGCTTGAGCCGCATCTCGTCGGTGATGATCGAGGGTCCGACGCGGTCGTCGATGTCGATAGAGAACTCGAGGTTCTTCTCGACGGCGACCTGGCGGAACGAGCGCTCGACGTAGTCGCGCAGCGTGGCGAGGGGCACCTCGCCGATCTCGAGGCCCATCGTCCCCGACTCGATCTTGGCGAGATCGAGGATCTCGTTGATGAGGTCGAGGAGATCGGTCCCCGCTTGGTGGATCGTCTGCGCGTACTCGACCTGCTTCTCGTCGAGGTTGCCTTGACGGTTGTCGCCGAGCTGCCTGGACAAGATGAGCAGGCTGTTGAGCGGCGTTCGCAGCTCGTGCGACATGTTCGCGAGGAACTGCGACTTGTACTTCGAGGTGAGCGCGAGCTGCTCCGCCTTCTCTTCGAGCTCCTGGCGAGCCGTCTCGACCTCGCGGTTCTTGCGCTCGACCTCGGCGTTCTGCGCCCACAGCTGACGCGCCTTCTCCTCGAGCTCCTCGTTCGTCTGCTGCAGCTCTTCTTGCTGCGCCTGGAGCTCCTCGGCGAGCCCTTGCGAGCGACGGAGCAGCTCGTCGGTCTTCATCTGGGCCTCGATCGTCGCGACGACGATGCCGAGCGAGTCGAGGAGCTGCTCCAGGAACGCCAGCTGGATCTCCGAGAACGGCTGGAAGCTCGCGAGCTCGATGACGCCCTTCACGTCGTCCTCGAACAGAATCGGAACCACGACGATGTTGAGCGGCGGCGCGTGGCCGAGCGACGAGCCGATGAGGACGTAGTCCGGCGGCACGTCGACGACGACGATGCGCTTGCCCTCGAGCGCTGCCTGACCGACGAGGCCCTCGCCGAACGCGAACTCGCTGGCGACGCCCTTCCGGCGCTTGAGCGCGTACGACGCGAAGAGCCGCAGCTTGATCTCGCCGTCGGCGGGCTGGGCCATGTAGAAGGCACCGTGCTGTGCGCTGACCGTGGGCGCCAGCTCGGAGAGGACGGCGCGCGCGACGGTCAGAAGGTCGCGCTGGCCCTGCAGCATGCGCGTGAAGCGCGTCAGGTTCGTCTTGAGCCAGTCCTGCTCTTGGTTGACCCGCGTCGTCTCGGCGAGCGCGCGGATCATCTGGTTGATGTTGTCCTTGAGGAGGGCGACCTCACCGCGGGCGTCGACGTCGATCGAGCGGGTGAGATCGCCGCGGGTCACGGCGGTGGCGACGTCGCCGATGGCGCGCACCTGCCTGGTGAGGTTTCCGGCGAGCTCGTTGACGTTGTTGACCAGGTCGCGCCAGAGACCGGCGGCGCCGGGCACGTCGGCCTGTCCGCCGAGGCGCCCTTCGACACCGACGGCGCGGGCCACGCCGGTAACCTGGTCGGCGAAGGTCGAGAGCGTCCCGATCATGTCGTTGATGGTGTCGACGAGCGTCGCGATCTCGCCGCGCGCCTCCATGCGCAGCATCTGGTCGAGGTCGCCGTTGGCGACCGCGGTCACGACGCGCGCGATGCCACGCACTTGCGCGGTGAGGTTGCGGGCCATGACGTTGACGTTGTCGGTGAGGTCCTTCCAGATGCCGGAGACGCCCCGCACCTCGGCCTGACCGCCGAGGACACCGGCGGTACCGACTTCGCGCGCGACGCGAGTAACCTCGGCCGCGAAGCCGCTCAGCTGATCGACCATCCGGTTGATCGTCTTCTTGAGCTCGAGCACCTCGCCGCGGACGTCGACGGTGATCTTTCTGGAGAGGTCGCCGTTCGCGATGCCCGTCGTGACCTCGGCGATGTCGCGCACCTGGCTCGTGAGGTTGCCGGCGAGCAAGTTGACGTTGTCGGTGAGCTCGCGCCACGTTCCCGAGACGCCGCGCACCTCGGCTTGCCCGCCGAGCTTTCCTTCGACGCCTACTTCGCGGGCCACGCGGGTGACTTCGTCCGCGAACGCGCCGAGCTGGTCGACCATCGTGTTGATCATGATCTTCAGCTCGAGCATCTCGCCGCGGACCTCGACGTTGATCTTCGTCGAGAGATCGCCGAGCGCGATGGCCGTCGAGACGCGCGCGATGTCGCGCACCTGGTTGGTGAGGTTCGACCCCATCTGGTTGACGGAGTCGGTCAGCTCCTTCCACACGCCGCGGACGCCTTCGACCGAGGCTTGGCCACCGAGCTTTCCGTCGGTGCCTACCTCGCGAGCGACGCGGGTCACCTCGGCCGCGAATGCGCTCAGCTGATCGACCATCGTATTGATGGTGTTCTTCAGCT
>JBGTSH010000511.1:0-4932 GCA_041940405.1 Polyangiaceae bacterium | reverse complement strand
ATGCGAGTATCGAGTTGCGTGATATTCCCCTTCAAAGCGAGCAGATCCGCCTCCGTCTTGCGGCGCTCTAGCTCCCGCTCCGCTTGTTGTTTTCGGACCTCCTCCAGCCCCGCCTGCGCTTCCCGAAGCTGCTGTTCAACCACAGCGGCTTTAGGGTCACCAGCGTCGAGCAACTGCCGTGCGAGGCCGCGAAGCATCCCCCGCTTGAACTCCGTGTGACATACAGGACATTCAGTGTCGTCTGGTCCGAGGTGATCGGCGATGGTGAGGAGGGCTCTCTGGAAGCCATCAAAGGCCTGCCGTAGAGCTCCGAGTTCGACGGCGAGTGCGGTGGTGGCTTCAGTCCGACTGCGTATCTCGGTTGCGGCTGATTCCATGCTGGCGTCAAGTTCCTCAATGCGGAGCCCGAGGCGGTCGCGCTTTGCCTGGTCCTCGCGCAGACGCTTCTCCAAAGTTTCGCTCTCCGTCAGGGCGGACAGTGCATGTTCGGTGCGTGAGAGGCCTGATCTTGCCTTCTCGAGTTCTGCAAGCAACGCCTCATGTGCTTCGAGTTCGAGCCTTCTCTCGCCGGCTTCGAGTTCCAGCTGATCCAGGAGTTGCTTGGCCGCCGTGTGTTCCAACTCAGCTTCCACAAGCTGCTGCTCGAACGCTCCGAGGTCGCTTCGATCCTGTTGAGCCCGCAGGATCAATTCGTGCCGTTCGGACGAGGTTCGCTGGGCCTCGATGGCGGTCTGCAGTGCTTCGCGGTGCGAGAGGGTCGCTTGCCCTTGCGTTATCAACAGGGCTTCCAGTTCCTTCTTCTCTGCACCTAGCGAGACCTGCCGCGCCTTCGCGGTCGTCTGCTGTATTCGCATGTCGGCCACCAATTGTGGAAGCGCGCGTAGTGCTGCCAGACTTTGGAGGCGATGGTCCGTCGCATTCCGCTCGGCCTCGATGTCGAGCCGCAATTGCCGCAGCCTCTCGCTCGCGGCCTCGAGGCTATCCTCTTGAAACACATCGTCTACTGGACGAAGCGCGAGACGCAAGCGCTGCTCGCTGGCGGCTCGCGAAACGTCGGAAGGCGACAGAAGATCTTGGACCGCAGTTGCAAGCTTCTGCAGTTGATCTAGTCGGAGTAACCGAGCGGTCCAATGTTCTCGCCTCGTCACCGCTTCCGCGTGTGCTCTCTCTCTTCGCTTCTGTAGCGCTGTGAGTTCCTTTTTGCTGTTCGTCAAATTGGTTCGAACGCGCTCAAAGCGATCGGCGCCGGCCAGAGGACTGACGCGCAGCCACCGTTCCTTCGCGTCGAATGCTACAAGTCTCAGGGACGCAACCTGCGCGTGCAGATGGGTGAGATGGAGATAGTCGCTAAGGTTCTCCGCATTGACGTTCCACCTCGGATCTCCGGACGCCAACAGTCGGGCGACGTCCTCCAGGGGCGTGCCAACTGACGCTGGTACGGTCGCTCCCGCCCTGGGAATCAATTGGGCCCGAGTCACGCGCGCCTCTTGGCCGTCGCTGTCGCGAAAGGCTAGTGAAGCTTCAAATGAGTCGACGTCGGTGGCGCGACGAGCCAGGTCGCGCGGATTCGCCTTGCCACCGGAAACGTGGTCCAGTCGCTTGACGGCACCTGTCAGCGCCCACTCGATTGCCTCAAAGAGTGACGTCTTCCCGAGTCCGTTAGGGCCGCTTAGCAGTACAACGCATGGCTGCGGAGGAATCTCCAAGCGGAACGACCCGTAGCCGCGGAAGTTTTCGAGCGAAATCCCGGTGCTAAAAAGCGCATGCTGGGCGCTCATCGACGCTCGCTCAGTATATTGACGAGGTCCTCCGCGACTTCTTGGAGACCGCCGTCGCCGAGTGTCTGCAGCCGCGCGATCCAGCGCTTCGCCTCATCGATGCTGAGTGAGCCATTGCTGCCGACGTCCTCGATGAGCCGCTCGAGAGGATCGAGTGACCGTGGCTCCGCGCTCTCTCCCGCCCAGGGTTCGGCGAGGAATGTTCGGTCGAGGAAGGAGCTCACCTCATCAGGCGTTGGAGCGCGAGACGGGAGCCAGACGAACTTCCGACAGAAGCGCTCGTCGGACTCAACCAGCGCCCGCCGGCTGCGCCAGGACGATTCTCCATCTGCGCCTACTGGCCCGATTAGGAAGAGATGAAGGTCGCCACGCTTTATCGGAGTAGTCCGCGCCCGGATGAGGCCGGCCCACCACAAGGCCGAGCGATATGATTGCTCCGGTTCCTCCGCGTCGAGTCCACAGACAAGCAAGCTGACGGCTGCTGGCTCGAGATCAAATGCACGTCGAAAAGCCGGCAGCGTTTCTGTGCCGGCCTCCGGTGCCCGATTTGGGAGAGCATTCAGAAGTTGATCTATTCCGAGGTCGCCTTGGTCGACGAGTGCGGAGGGGCTTGCAACGGTCGACCAGCCGCACTTTCGGGCGCGACCACGTAGCGCAACTTCTAGTGTATCCGCGAGTTGCGTAAGTGTTTCAGACATTCTGGCCTCCATTCAAGGCTGACCTAAGACTGCTGAGGCGGATGTGGTTCATCCCTCCGAGCATCTCGGCAAGGTGACTTCTGAGCGCGGTCATGCCGCGAGAAAGCGCTTCGTAGAATCTTGGGTTCGCAGTCAAGACGGGCGGTGGTGGGCCGCTATGTCGGAAATTTTGGGAGGCGAGGGCTGATGCGTGGAACGGCGCCGTGTCCTCGGTGGCGACGTCGAACAGGTCGCGGGCCGACGCGTCGATGGTCCCAAGAATCGCTAGTCCAGTCTCGCAGGTGAGCATGGGGCCAGCTGCGTTGACGATGCGATAGGGGGTGCGTTCTTCGGGATGTGATGCCACCGAGAGCGCGAGAATATGCGTCGGCACTTCTCCTAGTGCGAGGTTGTGAATCCCGCCGCTGGTCCCGACATCGGTGAATAATGCGCTGTCTTGAAAAACAGCTGTGATGGCAAGTGCAACGATTGTGGTGCGTCCGAGTTCCTCGATGAGCCCTGGGCCGAGCCGGAGCGATGGATTGAATCCTGCGCGCGTCCATTCCTCGACCGTTGCAAGCATCGATCGGAGGAAGTAAGCCCGGCGACTCGAGTCGGCATTGAGCCGGGTGTGCCACGTGCTCCAGACGGTTCGCATCTTCGACCGGAGGTCGTCCTCAAGGTTCAATCGAGTTAGCTGCTCGTCAACGGCAGTAACTAGTGCCTCCCAAACGAACTGGTCCATCGCGCCATTAAGCTGAGCCGCGAAGCTAGGGGAGTCCGTTTCGAGCCGTGGCGCGTGTGGTGGAGTCGCGAGGGCTAAGGGCTGACAGCCAAAGCGAACCGGTGTGGCGTTCTTGCCCAGCGTTGCACCGCAAAGCGTGGCAGAGTGTTGGTCCCACTCGGACGCGTCCGCTGCGGATAGTTGCATGCTGGCGCTCCCCACGCGGTGGAGAGCTAGACGCGCGAGTGCCGCGGTTGCTTGCTCGCCGACCCGGGGAGCGGTCGCTAGTTGGATGCGGATGTTTCCGCTCCCCCAGCTCCGCTCGATGAGGTCGTCACGGGTTACTGGCCCTCGGCACGCCCATGTTGCGCGTACAGGATCCCGTTCAAGATGGATCCATTGGGGTCTGGCGGGGTCGCGCGTGCCGACGCGCTCGACAATTCCGTGAAGAAGCGCAGCGTCCACCGTTATCGCGCCGCTTGGATTCCTTAGGAACCAAGAGAAGATCTCCTCGACGACGGTCTCCGCGTTGGTGAAAAGGTCGCGGAGATGCGTGTGGGCCCTGTCACGAAGCGCCCTTTCGAGACCGAGCTCTTCGACGTGCAAGTCTTGAAGGATGGCGAGTGCGACGCTGTCGGTGGCGCCGGTGGGTAGACAGTGCTTGATGAACTTGAACGCCTTCTTCCTTTGGCACTGCTTGACGAACAATCGGGCGTCGGTTCCCAGCGTTCGCGCCTCGTCACATAGCTCGGCAACATCACGGAGGTCGCAAAGGAGTTTTGCGCCGTCTGTTATGGGTACAAACGCCGCAACACCGAGTCTCCGTCGGCCACCATCGTTAGAGACGGCGGTCTCTAGCAGCTTTAGAGCATCCGCGGCCTCGAGCTTTTCCTTGAGTCGCTTTACCTGCCAGCGATCAATCCTTGTTGAATAGTTAACTTCGATGTCATCCCATGCATCGTCGTCCAGGGACTCCACTCGGATGGAGCTCGCTCCGTCGCGGCCGCGTTCGTAGTCGCCGATCAGCTCCGCAGCTAGCTCGGCGGCCTTCAGCAGGCCGTAACGATCTCCCCGCATCAGCTGCGTCTTCTTGTTGCCCATCAGCGCCGTACCTAGCTAAGCCATGGATTGCAGCGCGTCCTCCGAGACGCCGCGAGCGTGGACTAAGAAAGCTGGCATTTTGCCAGCATTCTTAACGTACTGGTCGGGCCAGCGATTGTGCGGACGTGGGGTCGTCCGAGCGCCTCGAGGTCCCTAGGGTCCCTACAACTGGAGGAATTTGAAGGCTTTGGTCCACTTTGCACGCGGTTGGGGGTGGCGACGCGCTCACCCCACCAACCCCGTCAACAACGCCACCAACCTCCCACCCACCCTGACGGCCTCCCGCGCCGCTTCCCCGCCAGCGTCCCCAGCCGCCGCCGCGATTTCCACCGCCGCCGCCGCCTCACATGTCTCACCCCTGGCGATGGCGTACACCCGGGCCTTGTCAGCCCGCGACTTCCGTCCGGCCCCCTCGGCGATGTTCAAGCAAGCGCTCTTCGCAGCCCGCATCGCTTGGTCCCGCAAGTCGGCGTCCCGGATCCCCGCAGCCCGGACGGCAGCGAGAAACTCCAGCGAGACCTGGTAGGCAACCAGTTTGTGGTGGGGAAGGGCGGCAGCGCGAGGGTCGTTGGGGTTGGTCATGCCCCCCAACGCGCACGATGCATGACAGCGCCGTAATCCATAACCCCATCAGTCTTGGCGCGACCTCACA
>JBGTSH010000510.1:0-4953 GCA_041940405.1 Polyangiaceae bacterium | reverse complement strand
GCAGCACATGAGTTTCCGTTCGCTGCGGGTGATGAACGAAGACTTCATCGCGCCGGGGCGGGGGTTTGGCACCCATCCGCACGACAACATGGAGATCATCACCTACGTGCTCGACGGCGAGCTGGCCCATCGCGACAGCATGGGGAACGGCTCGACGCTGACGCCTGGGCGGTTCCAGCGGATGAGCGCGGGAACCGGCGTGACGCACAGCGAGTACAACGCCTCGCAAGAGCGGCAGGTCCACCTCTATCAGATCTGGATCATGCCGAACGCGCGCGGCATCGAGCCGAGCTACGCGCAGAAGGCCTTCTCGGAGGAAGACAAGCGCGACCAGCTGCGGCTCATCGCGTCGCCCGGCGGTCGCGACGGCAGCGTCTCGATCCACGCGGACGCAGACGTCTATGCGACGCTGCTCGACGCCGGAAAGCGCGTCAGCCACGAGCTCGTCGCCGGTCGCGGCGCGTGGATTCACGTCGCTCGCGGTCGAGCGAAGGTAAACGGCCAGCTCTTGGCCGCTGGTGACGGCGCCTCTACCGAGGCGGCGGGCAAGATCGAGATCGAGGGCGTCGACGGCGCCGAGGTGCTCCTCTTCGATCTCGCCTGAAGGCCGATAGCTGCTAGTTTCGGCAGCATGCCGCTCCGCGATCTCCGGTACTTCCGGATCGTCGCCCTCCTCGAGGGCGTCTCGTTCCTGGTCCTTCTGGGGATCGCGATGCCGCTGAAGTACCTCGCGGACATTCCGATGGCGGTCCGCGTCGCCGGCTCTGCGCACGGGGGCCTCTTCATCGCCTACGTGGCGTTCATCGCGTTCTTCGTCGCGAAGAAGCGCTGGACGGGCCAGCTGGCCATCGAGGCGTTCGTCGCCGGTTTCTTGCCGTTCGGCACCTTTTGGCTCGACCGAAAGCTGAAGCAAGGAGCGCCGGCGCAGTGAAGGACCTGGCCGTCGAGCGCTGCGACGGTCTCGGCTGGGGTTTCGCTCTCGCGTTCTTGATCCATGCAGCCGCACCGGGCGTCGCCGCTACGGTGCTCGCTCTGCAGTTCGGGAAGGAATACGCAATCCCGCTCGCGCTGGCTTCGGTCGTCGCCTACATCCCGATCTTGCTCGTCCTTCGAGCTGCGTTCCGCAAGAAGGCGCGCATCGAGCGCCTGCGCCACGTGATCGCGAACGGCACGCGTGCGTGGGCGGACATCGTCGCCGCCGAGCCGATGATGGGGAGCACCAAATCGGGAGGACGCCGGTATCGCAAAGCGCTGGTCTTCCTCAAGGTCGAGGTCCCGGGCTTCATGCCCCACGACGTCGAGACTCGCGATTGGTACCCGAGCAGCGACATCCAGCGGCTCACGCCGGGGACGCGCGTCCCGGTGGTCGTCGCACCCGATAATCCTAACGAAGTTGTCATCTTCGAGGTCCCGGCGTCGCCCATCTGGGGCGGCCAGAGCCCGATGCAGCCGTTCGGCGTGCAGGTCGCGGCGCCCGGGCAGGTGCCGCCGCGCATCGCGGAAGCGATCGCTGCTTCGAACCGCATGCGCCTCGGCTGGTTGATCCTGGGCGCGCTGGCGATGACCGTCGGTCTGCCGCTCATCTTCATCTTCGCGTTCTCCGTCACCAACGACGAGGCAGAGGTGGTCGACAAGTTCTTCAGGCGGCTCGACAAAGAGAACTACGAAGGGGCGTTCGAGCTTTTGTCCGACGAGCTGCAAGAGGACGTCGGCTCGCCCGAGGCGCTGGGCAAGGCCTGGGAGAACGCGGGCGTCCGCGTGAAGAGCACAAGCTTCAGCTGCTCGAGCGGAGGCTTCGGAAAGTGGCGCCTCGGCCGGGGCGCGACGACGAGCGGCTCGGGATCGTTCGCGATCGGGACGCTCAGGAGCACCAAGTGCCGCGGCGCCGTCACCGCGGACCTCGAGGAGCACGACGGCAAACCCAAGATCGTGGCGATCAGCGTACGCTGACCTGCGCACGACCCTTGCCACGGGACGGACCTCGTCGCACCCTCGCGTCCGTGCCGCTCACGTTCGTCGACCACCGCGAAGACCCCGCACGTTGGGCCGACGATCTGTCGATCTCGCGTGAGGCGATCGAGATCTACCTCGACGCCGACGTCATCGATCTCCACATCGACTCGTTCATCTGGACGCGGATCTGGGGGTACGACCTGACGGCGCGGCACGATCGCGGCCTGTTGTCGGCGAGCTTCTATTCGCAAGTCGACTTCCCACGCATCCTCGAGGCGCAGATCACCGGCGCCACGTGGATCATCACGACGAACCCGTTCAAGGTGTCGTCGGAGCGCGAGACCGCGTTTCACGAGAACCTCGAGCGCCTCTTGGCGATCTTCTCGGGGGTCTCGGATCAGTTTGCGGTCGTCAAGAACGCCACCGAGTACCGAGCCGCGCGTGCGGCGAAGAAGCACGGCGCGTTCATCGGCGTTCAAGGCGGCAACGCCCTCGACGCCTCCGACGAATCGACGCGAGCGCTCGCAGACGGAACGATCCTTCGCGTCACGCTCGTGCATCTCACCACGTCCACCCTCGGGTCGACGAGCTCGCCGCTCGGCGGCGCCGATCGGGGTCTGAGCGCCAAGGGCAAGGCCTACGTCGAGCGCCTCAACGCGCACCGCGTCTTCGTCGACCTCGCGCACGTGTCGCGCAAAGGGTTCTGGGATGCGCTCGACGTCCACGACCGCACGCAGCCGATCCTCGTGACCCACACGGGCGTCTGCGGCGTCCACGACCATTGGCGAAACCTCGACGACGATCAGATCCGCGCCGTCGCGGCGAGCGGCGGCACGATCGGCGTGATGTACGAAGCGACGTTCCTCGGTGACGGAAAGTGGAGCGGTCGCGCCGAGCGGATCGTCGATCACCTCGATCACATCGTGAAGGTCGCGGGGGAAGACCACGCCTCCCTCGGCAGCGACTGGGACGGCGCCATCGTCACCCCGCGCGACATGCCGACGTGCCTCGAGCTGCCGAAGCTCGTAGAGATCATGCTCGCCCGCGGCTGGAAGCCGGAGCGCATCAAGAAGGTGCTCGGCGGAAACTTCCTTCGGGTCGTCGAGGCGCTCCGCGGATGACCGGCGCCCGCGCGATCGTCTCACCGTGCGCGAGAGACCGCGTCGACGGGGCGCTCGCGTTCCTCGGCGCGCTCCCTCGAGACGCCGAGGCGCTCGTGATTGGGCCCTCGCGCGCCGCGCTGGACGAGCTCGCGATCCTCCATGCGCGACGGGTCTCGGCGTCGTTCGGCATCCATCGCAAGACCCTCACCGGTCTGGCAGCCGAGATCGCCGCGCCGCTCCTCGCGGCCGAGAGCAAGACGCTCGCGACGCCATTGTCGCTCCTTGCCGTCGCGCACGAGGTCGTCGCCGAAGCCTTGCGCGCCGGGACCATCCCGCGCCTCGCCGCGAGGCCACGCGGTGCGCCGCGGAGCGCAGCGGAGAGCCCGAGCTTCGCGCGCGCGCTTTCGGAGACCGTGCTCGAGGTGCGTCTCTCCGGCGTCGACCACGAGCGCATCGGACCGATCGGCGACATCGCTGCCGAGCTCGCGCGGCTGCAGGCAGGGTTCGAGGCGAAGCTCGCAGCCCTCGGCCTCGCCGATCGCGCCGACGTTCTTCGCGCTGCCACGGCCGGTGCCGGCGCCGCGCCTTGGTCGCGCCTGCCTCTTCTCCTGCTCGATGCGCCCGTCGAGAGGCGGCTCGAGTGGATGTTCCTCGCTGCGCTTCTCGAACGAGCGCCTCGCGCCGAGCTGTTCGTCCCCGACGGCGACGAGGCGACCCTGTCGAGCCTGTCCGCCCTCGGACTCTCGATCGAGCGGCGCGGCGCGAGCGATCCCGAGGCGCCGCTCCCGGCGTTCCGAGCGCGCCTCTTTGCCGAGGAGCTACAGAGCGCGATCCATAAAAACGATGCTGTCAGTATCGTCGCCGCCCCGGGCGAGGCGATCGAGGCTGTCGAGATAGCGCGCGGCATCCTGGCCGAGGCGCGTCGCGGCGTTCGGCTCGACGAGATGGCCGTCGCGGTTCCGTCGCGCGAGGTCTACGCCGGCCACCTCGAGCCCGCGCTCCGGCGTGCGGGGATTGCCGCCGCGTTCGAGGGCGGGACGCGGCGTCCTCATCCGGCCGGCCGAGCGTTCCTCCTCCTTCTCGCTTGTCGCGCCGAGCGCGGCTCCGGAAGAAGGCTCGCAGAGTACCTCGCGACGGCTCAGCTCGGCCGCACGCCACCGCCTCCGCCGGGAGAGGTCGTCGGCCCGGCCTCCGAGGAGCTCGGCCGCTTCGGCGACGTCGCGGATCGGCCCGAAGATGCGGACGAGACCGTGGAAGAAGGCCCGCTCGAGCGACCTTCGCTGCGGAAGTGGGAGCGCTTGCTGGGAGAGGCGGGTGTGACGTTCGCCGGACCCGGTGCTTCGATCGCCGCCTACGTCGCGCGCCGGCTGAAGAGCACGCGCGAGACGTTGAAGGACGTCCTCGCCGCTTTCGACGACGGCGCGCCCGCGAGGCTGCGCGCCGACGCCGATTCGGAGCCCTGGCTTTCCAACGTTTTTCTCGACACCGAAATCGAAGACGCCCAACTGCGCATGATGTTCGCCAGTTGTCATCCGGCGATTCCGGCGGAGGGCCAGTTGGTGCTGATCCTGCGCACCTTGTGCGGCCTGAGCGTTCGAGAAATTGCCGCCGCTTTTTTACAGCCGGAAGAAACGGTGGCCAAGCGCCTGTACCGGGTCAGGGAAAAAATTCGCCGGGAAAATCCTGCGCTCGAAGTGCCGGTCGGCGCTGCGCTTCAGACCCGCCTCGACGCGGTATTGCAAGCGATTTACCTGCTGTTCAACGAAGGCTACAAATCGGCCTCCGATACCGCGGTCATCCGCCGCGAGCTTTGCGAAGAAGCCCTGCGGCTCGGCGATTTGCTGACCCGGCATCCGGCCGGGAATTTACCCAAAACACATGCCCTGCAAGCCCTGAT
>JBGTSH010000509.1:0-4969 GCA_041940405.1 Polyangiaceae bacterium | reverse complement strand
CCAGCTCGGTCTTGAGCCGCTTGGCCAGCTTGGCGTCCTTCTTGCCCTGGACCTCCAGCCGCTCGCGCTTCTTCTCCAGGTAGGTGGAGTAGTTGCCCTCGTACGGGTAGAGCCGACCCCGGTCGATCTCCAGGATCCACTCGGCGAGGTTGTCGAGGAAGTACCGGTCGTGGGTGACGGCGATGATCGTGCCTTCGTACTTCTGCAAATGCTGTTCGAGCCAGCCGACGGTCTCGGCGTCGAGATGGTTCGTCGGCTCGTCGAGGAGCAAGAGGTCCGGCTTCTCGAGGAGGAGGCGGCAGAGCGCGACGCGGCGGCGCTCGCCGCCGGAGAGCGTGTCGGTCGGCGCTTCGGCCGGCGGAAGCTGGAGCGCGTCCATCGCGCGCTCGATCGTCCTGTCGAGCTCCCAACCGTTCGCAGCTTCGATCTTGTCCTGCACCTCGGACATCTCTGCGAGGAGCTTGTCCATGTCGTCCGGGTTCTCGCCCATCAGGACGCCCAGCTCTTCGGAACGGGCGAGGAGCCCCTTCACGTCGGCGACGGCGAGATCGACCTCTTCACGAACTGTCGGCGCGCTGAGCTTCGGCTCTTGCGGCAAAAAACCTATTCGGATGCCGTCGGCAGGCTTCGCCTCGCCGAGGAAGTCCTTGTCGACCCCGGCCATGATGCGAAGCAGGGTGCTCTTTCCGGAGCCGTTGTGGCCGAGGACGCCGATCTTGGCGCCGGGCAAGAACGAGAGCCAAATGCCTTTCAGAACCTCTTTGTTCGGCGGGTGAACGCGCCGGAGATCCTGCATGGTGAAGACGAACTGGTGAGCCACGACGCGGGAAGCTAGCCCGCGAGGGGGCGAGGAACAACCGTACGCCTTCTGATAGGCTGGTTACCCACGATGGCTACCCGCGCACACTTGCTTCCTCTGGTCGTTCTGCCGCTCTGGGCGCTCGGCGTGTCGTGTGCAGACGATGCGACCACGCTCGTCCAGTACCAGGACGACCCTTCGCTCGAGAAGGTCAACTGCGCCGGCGGCGCGAAATGCATCGAGTGTTGCAACGACGGAGCCTGCGCCGAAGGTCAGGCGTGCAACGCAGGCTCGAACGCCGAGGACAAGGTCATCCTCTTCTGCGACGGACCCGAGGACTGCGACAGCGGGAAGGTCTGTTGCGTCAAGCGTTCATCGGGCGGGGCGCTCGTGGGCGCCTGCACGACGGTGTGCAACGACGGCGGCGCGAAGGCGTGTCACGTCCCGAACAACTGCGACGGGCAACAGTGCACGACGTTCGAGCCGGCGCCCTACATCGGCGTTTGCGACAACCCCGAAGAGGGGCAGTAGCCGTCAGAGATAGAAGCCGGCAGCGACGAGCGCGCCGGCTGCCGTCATGCAGAAAGCGAAGACCGCGGTGATCGCGGTGTTCCCGCTGAACGGAACGGCGTCTTCGGGGGCGAGCTCACCGTCGCCGTAGAACGAGACGCGGATGCGCTCGGGCGTCGCCGCGACGACCGGCGCCTCGATCGCTTCGAGCGACGAGCGATCATCCTCACGCCGTACGCGGAGGCGCACACCCGAGTTCGGCGAACGATCGATCCGAGGGGTGGAGCCCAATCGCTTCGCGGCTGACATGAGGCAATTTGGTATGGCCCATGAGTGGGTTTGGCAACGACGAGGTAGGCAGAAAACCCTCAGAAAACTACGCTGTCCGAACTTTCCACCAGGGGCCGAACGGCGTTGTCAGTATCGCCATCCAATTCCACCGAAGGCGCCCAGCTATCGCCCGCCGCGCCGACGGGCGTGCCACCCCGCGACGAAGACCGCGAGAGGCGCTTTACTCACGCTCCGGACCCTCTTTGAAGAGCGCCATCGAGTCCACGCTAAGAGAGCACCGCGCGGCGCGCCAGCTGCCCGGCGAGGCCTTCGCCTCGATGCGCGCATTCGACTTCGACCGCGCCATCTTTCTCGGCGCGTGGCTGCCCGTCTGCCATGTGTCCGCGCTTCGGGTGCCGGGCGCGTTCGCGGCGCTCGAGGTGTTCGGCGAGCGAATCGTCGTCGTCCGAGGAGCGGATTTCGAGCTTCGCGCGTTCTTCGATCGCTGCCTTCACCGCGGCACGCCGCTCTCGACCGAGCCGTCCGGCCGGCTCGAGCGGCTCGAGCTCGTCTGCCCTTACCACGGCCTTCGCTACGATCTGCGGGGCGACGCGCGCGAGCCCGAGGCGAGCGCCCTCTGCCTCGAGCGGCGCAGCCTCGACCAAGCGGCCGTTGCCGAGCGGTTCGGGTTCGTCTTCGTTCGGCCGCGGGGCGAAGCGCGCTCGATCGCCGACGAGCCGGCGCCGCCATGGCTCGAACGAGCGAGCCTCCACGCGGTGAAGCTCCTCGGCCGGAGGGAGCACGCCCTACGCGCCAACTGGAAGCTCTTGGTCCAGAACTTCCAGGAGTCGCACCACTTCGCGCTCGTCCATCCGAGCCTCGAGCGGCGCACGCCGTACGCCGACTCGGAGAGCCACGATTTCGGCGGCAACTTCCTCGGCGGCACGATGCGCCTCGCCGATGATTGCGAGACGGTTTCCGAGTCCTGCCGCACGAGCGGCCGGCCGTTCATCGCCGCCGAAGAGGATCGCCGTGTGGTGCGTGACGCGTGCCTTTTTCCTGGTTGGCTGACGAGCCTCCAGCCCGACTACTTCCTCTCGTATCGCCTCCTGCCGCGCGCACCGGACGAGACGAGGGTCGTGTTCGAGATTTACGTGCACGCCGAGGCGGACGGCGCAGAAGAGGACCTTTTCACCTTCTGGGATCGGACGAACGCCGAAGATCGCGCCATCAGCGAGAGGCAGCACCGCGGCGTCACCTCGCCGTCCTACGAGCCGGGGCCGTATGCTCCGTCGGAAGACGGCATGCACGCGTTCGCTCGCCGCGTCGCCCGCGCGTACGAGTCCCTCTTGGAGGAGCGTTGACACAACCGATCATCGGTCTCTTCGGAGCGCCCTTCGTCGATCTCGAGCACCTGATCGACGAGACTGCGCTCGCCGAAATCGATCGCGAGGTCACGCGCGGGCTCTTGAAGGTCGAGACGCGGTACACAGGGGGCAGCCTGAAATGGATGGGCGTCGTGGCGCCGTGGCAGATAGATGACGGTTATGTCGACTTGATGCACGCCATCAAGGAGATGTCGCGCCCCGATCTCGAGGAGCTCGTCGCGCTCGGCGACGATCCCGAGGCCGTCGATCTCGACGGGCCCGAGCCGCCGGCGTTCGGCGACGAGACGGATCACCCGCTGAGCCGCGCGCAGGAGCGGTGGCTGGCGATCCGCCACCGCGTCTACTTCCCCTGGAAGGTCTGCTATCACCTGCTCGAAAACGACAGGTGGGAGGACAAGCACTCCGGCGCGGGCAAGGATTTCTCCTCCGAAGCCAAAGCGTCGTTCCCGCGCACGATCGAGATCCTGCGAACGCTGCCGTTCTCGGAGATCGGCCGCGTCGTCGTCTTCGGCGTCGAGCCGAACGATCACGCGCCGCTGCATCGCGACACCGAGCCCGGGAAGGCACTGGGCGTCGCCCAATCGATCTCGATCGATCCCCGCGGCGACAAGCGCTTCTATCTGCAGAACGGCGAGGGCGACGAGCCCACGATCGTCGACCGCCGCGTGTATTGGTTCAACGACATGGACTACCACGGCGTCCTGCCGGATCCGTACTTTCGCTATTCGATCCGGATCGACGGCGTCTTCGAGCGCGCGTTCGTCCGCGACCTCGAGAAGCGCGCGCGACGCTGACGGGTTCGTCAGTCAGGCCGCAAGAGGACCGGCAGGCTGAGGGCGCCGGTGTCCGTCGCGCCCTCTTGCGCCCGCGCATAGATCCCCGAAGGCGCGCCCGCGACGAGGAACACACCCAGGTTGGTGGTCCTTCGCTTCGCGTCGAGGACTGCGTCGAAGTAGCGCTGCGCGATCCAGCGGCCCTTCCTCGCGTGGGCCAGCGACGCCTCCCACGTCTCGGCCGACACCAGCCGGCCGACCACGACCTCATCCCCCTCGGCGCCGTAGTCGCTCTTGAGGACCCAATCCTCTCTCGTCGCGCGGAGCAGCTCGGGGTGCAGCGACTCGAGCCTCGAGGTGACCGGAACGTGCTCTCGGATGGTGTCCTGCGCCGCGATCGAGAAGCGATGGATGTGCTCCCAGAGGAACGCCATCATTCTCTTGTTCTGCGCCAGGACGGAGCCGAACGGATTGATGGTCACCGTCTTCCTGGCCGCCTGTGCCTCGAGGGCAACGAGGAGCGGACGGTGCAGGGGCGCCGTATCGGCGAGCTCTTCGTCGTCCCAGGCGCTCGCTCTCTCGCTCCACCAATCGGTCTTGTAATGGCGCACGAGGACGCTCACCGGATCGTCGAAGACGCACGCCGTCGGATCTTCTGCGCCGCCGGCGCGGAGGTTGTAGGGCGATCCGAGCGCCACCTCGTATCCGGCGCCCTCGAGCCACCGTTTGTAGAGCCGCACGAGCGAGAGATCCTCGGTGAACTCGGTCGGATAGATGAGGCCTGCAGACTTCCGCGCGTCCTTCCCGACGAAGGCGTCCTTCATCGCGCCGATCATGCGGACGAACGCTGCGCCGAGCTTCTCGTTGGGGTCGACGAGCTTTGGCTCGTTTCGTTTCGCGAGCTCGCCGAGCACCACCGCTTCGGCTTCACCCGTCGGCGTATCGCAGTTGACCTCGGTGATCGCCAGACCGTCGTCGGTGACGAACAGGTCGACGCGCGCGATGCCGTGCCACATGGGATAGCTCGCCGCGAACATCGCTTTTTGCACGGCGGTCAGCGCGAAGAAGTCGTCGAGCAGCGAGGTCTCGTCGCTGACGATCCGGACGGCTTCGTCGTAGACCTCGCCGACCGCGGCGGCGGCCGTCGCCAGCCGCGTCGCTTCGGTGGTCGTGAGCACGATGGGCGTCTCTTCGAAGCGCGGCTCGCCGTCGAGCCACGGATCGGTGAT
>JBGTSH010000508.1:0-5012 GCA_041940405.1 Polyangiaceae bacterium | reverse complement strand
GTCTTCGGAAGGCTAAACTTTTGGGTCTAGAACACGCTCGTCTTCCCATCAAAGAAAATAAAATATAAACAACTCAATCACATATCCTACTAGTCAACCATGTCTTCGCGGCACTGACCGAACAATTCAAAAAAATAATCTGGGTGATGATTATTTGCTTTCACGGCCTCCCATCGGTGGATTCGAAAAAATTATCCAGATTACGATTATTTGTGTTCAGCTCGGGGAGGTCGCACGGCCGAGCGAACACCGTGCTCGAGAGCGCCACGCGAACGCCCGTCCAATCTTCGCCCGTCGACTGGGCGATCGCGGCGCGCACGTCGAGCCGAGCCTCGTTCTTCCTTCTGTCGAGGTGGAGCGCGTACGCAGGCGACCACCGCGCGCCCGTCACCAGGTACGAGAGCAAGACCTTCGCGGCGCCGCCCTCTTTGGCCGGCTTCAGCGTGAAGATCGCCGCCTTGCGAAGCTCGTCAGGGCGGACCGGGCGGTCCCCTTCGCGGCGCCGCAGCTTGTCGTCGAGCTCTCGGAGCGTCGTCTGCGCCTTCTCGAGGTCGCGCGCGACGCTCGCACGCTCGGCGGCGAGGCGCTCCATTTCGGCGACGCGAAAATCGAGCAGAGCGAGGCGCGCAGCCACGTCGACCTCGATCGGCGGCGTCGAGTCCGCGGGTTGCGGGCGCCGGTACACGCTGGTGCGCTCGACCATGGCGCGCACGCGATCGACGTGCACGAGCAGGTTCTCGAGACGCGTCACGTCGGAGGCCAAGCGGAGCCGCTGGCGGTCGTCGGGCGCCTCGGGGAGGACCGACGACGCCTCGAGCGCGACGCGCAGATCGAGCGCGACGGCTCCCCCGCCGACGGATATGTTGACGGTACTGTCATCCAAAAGGATCGGCAGCCCCGAGACGCGGATCGTCCGCGCGGAAGCGGACGCCGGTGCTTCCACGGTCCGTGTGACGACGGCGCCGCCGCGGTGCACGACGACCGACTCGATCCGCGAACGGAGCTCCGTCACCTCCATGCGGCGCATTCTGCCCCGATCCGACGGGGGACCACCACCCCGGAGATGCTCGGACTAGAAGGCCGCGCGAACGGCGAAGACCAGAGCGACGAGAAACGCCACACTCGTCACGAAGAGAGAGATGAAGACGGGGAATGTCGGCCGGGCCCGCGAGCTGCCCGCTCCCTGCACCATCGGCGCGGCTTCGCGGCGCTCGCGGATGACCATCAAGAGAAGTAAGAAGGCGAAGGCGAACCCCGGCACGGTCGCGAAGCCGAGGCGCGCCGTGGTGCGGGCCACTGCCGCCAGCTCGGCGATCTGTGTGGCGCGTTCGGACGGCGAGAGCGCGTGATCGCTCGAAGCCACGGCGACCGCGTCGTCGTAGCCGGCGTTGGCGCCGAAGACGGCGATCGCGAGCCCCAGCACCGCCACGATCGCGGCGAGGGCCGGAAGCCCCTGCGCTTGCGGCCGGAGACGGATGAGCGCCAGACGCCAGAAGCACAAGAGGACCGACAGGCAACCGAAGAAGATCCCGATGAAGCCCGTCGCTCCCGCGTCCTTCACGCTCTCGCTCGTCACGGCGAGGTAGATGGGGAGCGCAAGGGCGATCAGGACGACCAGCACGGCGAGGACGTGGATCGTCTTGATTCGAAACGGAGGAGGAGGCGGATCGGACCGCGCCGGCGGCGCGTCGAAGGCGGCAGGCTTGGGTCCGATCGAAGAGTCGCTCGCCCTCGTCATGATCAGCCGGCGAGAGGATAACGGCGCTCGGTGCAGCCGTAGGCGTTCGGGACGAGCTCGATGACCGTGTGGAGCGGCATCGGCAGGTGGGGACAGTCGCGCGGCGGCGTGTCCATGAGGTAGGCGTAGAGGGCGCGCAGCACGCCTTGGTGCCCGATGACGAGCACCGGCCGCTCGTGGCGCTCGAGCTCGATGATGATCGGATCGAGCCGCATGATGACGTCCGAGTATGACTCGCCGCGAGGGTATCGGTAGTGGAGCTTGTCCTGTGTGCGCGCCGCGAACTCGTCGGGAAAGCGGCGCCGGACCTCGGCGTAGGTCATGCCGTCGCACACCCCGGCGTCGATCTCGTCGAGCGCGCGGTACGACGCGCTCTGCTCGGGCAGCATCGCCGCGGTTTGAATGGTCCGCTTGAGCGTGCTCGTCCACACGCTGAGCGTCTCGCCGTCGCCGCGCCGCGTCTGCATGAACGCCGCCAGCGAGCGCGAGAACGACTGGCCGCGCGGCGACAGATCGCTGTCGCCCCCGATTCGATCCTCGACGTTGAAGACGCTCTCACCGTGCCGCACCAGCCACACGGTGCGGCGGCGCGTCCTCAGGTTGATGAGGAGGAACACGACGCGGGAGAGGATCTCGCCCTCGATCTGGTGGACGATCACCTTGCGGCCTTCGTCGATGACCTTCACGTAGCGCCCTTCGTCGTCGAATACCGTCTCGTACGCGCGCGCGTAGTGCTCGATGCGGGTGAGGAAGTCGCGCACCGCGTCGTCGGGGTGAACGCCGACGTAGTCCGGGGAGTGCAGCTTGGTCTCGCGGACGTTGCGGTCGATCGTCGCCGCGTCGTCGCAGATCGTCTCGATGAAGACGACGTCGACGCCGGCGTCCTCGCACCGGCGGCGGAGCATGTCGCGCCGTGCGCGGGTCGAGTTCGTCGCGTCGTAGATGCCGATCTGCCCGCCGGCGGCGAGGAACTCGAGCATGTCGTCGAGCGCCAGGCTCGCGACATGGAGGCGCGCCGCGACGCCCTCGGGGTTGGACGGATCGAAGAACTCGTGGCTCTTCTTGTTGCCGACGTGCTCGCGCCGATACATCCCGACGTTGAAGACGCGCGTCTCGTGGCCGCGCCACCGCAAGTAGCGGGCGAGCTTGCGCGCGATGTACGACTTGCCCCGCGCGGGTAGCCCGACCATCACGAGCGCGATCTTCTGCGTAGCCTGTGCGAACGGCACTACGTAATCAGTATCAGACCGGCGGCGTCTCTTCGTTCTTGATGAGGTACGCCTCGAGGCCCGAGGGTGCGCGCGCACCCGGCGTCGGCGAGAGCGCGCGGTTGGTGTTGCGCTCCCACCGCGCGCGCTTGACGTCGGTCACCTCATCCTCGAACCCCAGGCCGTCCTCACCGTGGATGTCGACGATCCGCATCGCGAAGCTCGGGGCGAGCGATCCCTCGAGACCGGTGCCCGGGAGCGGCGTCGCGAGCGGATCGGCCCTCGGGTCGAGGATCGGCTGCGACGCCCGAACCACCGTCTGCTCGTGCTCCTCATCCTCCGCGTCGACCAGCTCGAAGGCGCGCGCACCGAGCCGCTCGAGGCGCTCGACCAACGCCTCTCGCTCCTCGCGATCGGAGACGTCGCAGACCGACGCCATGAAGACCCACAGCCGCAGCTCGCGCGCGAGCGCGTGCGCTTCGGCGTCGATCGATGCCTCCGAGCTCGCGTCGTGGCTCGCGACGCGCTCGAGCTCGTCGGCCATCGCCGACGCGATCTCTTCGCCCACGGTCAGCGTCGCCCCCTCGAACTCGAGATGTGGCGCCTCGGCGGAGTCGAACATGTCGGCGAGTTCCTTACCACCAACTGACGCGGCTCGATAGACGCGGCCCTCCTTCTTTTGCGACGAGCGCCGCAGTATGGACCTGGCGTCCGATGCAACCGCCGCTCCCCTTCTCGACGCGCTTCGTCCTCGCGTGGGCCCTGTTCTTTCGCGTGCTTTTCGATGGGGTCTTCGCGCGTCGCGTGAAGCTCCTGGGCGAAGCTGACGAATCGATCACCGAGCTCCCGGAAGGGATGGCCGAGAAGAAGGAAGCAGTGGTCCAACCACCCGCGAAGCAGACTGAACCCGTCGGTCTAGCGCCGCCGGTGGATGAGGCCGCGATCAGGAGCGACGGCGCGTTGCTCCTGCTCTCACTCTTGCAACAGAGCGGTCGCCTCGTCGACTTCTTGCGGCAAGACATCGCGACCTTCGAGGACGCCGACGTCGGCGCGGCGGCGCGGGTCGTGCACGAGGGTTGTCGCAAGACCCTCGAAGATCACGTCACGATCACCGCGCTCCGCGACGAGGCCGAGGGCGCCAAGATCAAGGTCGAGGCGGCGGAGACCTCGGGGCGCGTGAAGCTGACGGGGAACGTGAGCGGCTCGGCCCCCTACGACGGGACGTTGCGGCACAAGGGGTGGCGGGCGGCGAACGTGAAGCTCCCCACGCCGACCAAGGGGCATGACAGCACCATCATTTACCCGGCCGAGGTGGAGCTGTGAGCCGGGCGATCGGGATCGACCTGGGCACTACGCACTGTGCGCTCGCACGCGCGGAGATCGAAGACGGCTCGTCCGAGGCGCCGCAGCTACCCGAGATCGTCGCGATCCCGCAGCTCGCCTCGAAGACGACCCTCGAGGGTCGCACGCTCCTGCCCTCGTTTCTCTACTTCGCGCACGAGAGCGAGGGGGCGTGCCCGCTCCCGTGGGATGAGGAGCGCAGCTTCGCCGTCGGGGAGTACGCGCGGTCGCGCGGCGTCGAGGCGCCCGCGCGCCTGGTGGCTTCTGCGAAGAGCTGGCTCATCCACCCTGGCGTCGACCGGCGTTCGGCGCTCTTGCCCCAACACGCTGCGCAGGACATCGAAGCGATTTCGCCCGTCGAAGCGTCGTACCGTTACCTCGATCACCTCGCCGAGGCGTACCGCCATGCCCGGGGCGAAGAGCTCTCCGAACAGGACATCGTCCTCACGGTGCCGGCGTCGTTCGATGCGTCGGCGCGCGACCTGACCGTCGAAGCGGCCCTCGCCGCCGGTCTCGAGAACCTCACGCTCCTCGAAGAGCCGCAGGCCGCGCTCTACGCCTGGATCGGCGCCAAGGGCCGAGCGTTCCGTGACGAGCTCTCGGTCGGCGACGTGATCCTGGTCGTCGACGTGGGCGGAGGCACGACAGACTTTTCGGCGATCGCCGTGGGCGAAGAGCAGGGATCGTTTCACCTGGAGCGCGTCGCCGTCGGGGAGCACATCCTG
>JBGTSH010000507.1:0-5043 GCA_041940405.1 Polyangiaceae bacterium | reverse complement strand
GGCAACAATCGCGGCAGCATCATGCTGGAGCGAACGCATTACATTCTCGGCCAGACGGTGCGGGTTCGCGCTCAGGTGCATGATCCGCAGTTCAATCCGCTCGATGATCCGTCGATCAGTGTTGAGGTGTACGACCCCGACGGCCGCCCTCGGATCCGCGCCGTCCTGCTCCCGACCGAGAGGCCTGGGATCACGATCGAGCGCATGCCCGATGTCCCGTTCGCGCCCGAGGTGCACCACGCAAAGGTCACGTTCGCCGGAGTGCGCCTCGAGCCGGACGAGCTCCTGCCTGGCGACGCCTACACGGAGCTGCTGAAGCCATTCCGCACCGTCGAAGACGCGCACGTGCTCTCTGCGGCGATCGGCCATTTGATCGGCGTCGCCCGCAGGCATGACTTCGAGCGAGTGTGGATCGAGCGCCTCTGTGCCCTGGCGCTCGCCACGAGAGCCGTCGCTACGAGCGATAGCTCGAGCGCGGGCGTTCACGTGGCGCTCGGCGGATCCTTCGCCGCGCTCGACGCGATCGTCACCGGTCTCGGTCCCGCGTTCGAGAAAGCGCCCGAGGAGCTTCGGAGCCGCTTCGAGCGGGACAAACCGCTCCTTCGCGTCGCGTCCAAGGCGCGCGAGGCCCGTCTCGCGCGAGCCTGGGAGAGCCTTCAGCGGTAGGATGCGGCCGTGATCGAGGGCGCGCTCGTCGTCGGGCGCTACGAAATCCGCGAGCTCGCCGGCACCGGGGGGATGGGCGCGGTCTACCGCGCGCTCGACCGGCAAGACGGTCGCGACGTCGCCGTGAAGGTCGTTTCGACCGCCGAGCCCTCGGACCTCGCGCGCTTCGATCGCGAGGCGCGCGTCTTGATGGGCCTCTCGCATCGCCACGTCGTGGCCTACCGCGATCGCGGCGTTACCGCCGAAGGCCGCCCGTTCTTGGTCCTCGACTGGCTCGAGGGCGAGACGCTCGCGCAGCGCCTTGCCCACGCGGTTCCGACGATGGAGGCGACGCTCGCGCTGGTGGTGAAGGTGGCGCGGGCGCTCGGCCACGCACACGAGCGCGGCGTCGTGCACCGCGACATCAAGCCGAGCAACATCTTCCTCGTCGGAAGCGGCTGGGATGACCCCCGGGTCCTCGACTTCGGCGTCGCGCGGGTCCTCATGGGCACCAAGCTCATGACGCGCAGTGGGACCGCGCTCGGCACACCGGCGTACATGGCGCCGGAACAAGCGCGAGGCCGTCGTGAGGTCGATGCACGCGTCGACGTGTACGCGCTCGGTTGCTTGCTCTTCGAGTGTCTCACGGGGCAGCCACCCTTCGAGGGGGACGACGTCATGGCCGTCCTGGCGAAGGTGCTCTTCGACGACCCCCCGCGTCTCTCGACGCGGGCGCGCGCCGTCCCCGACTCCCTCGACGAGCTGGTCACGCGTCTCATGCAGAAGGACCCGAGCCAGAGACCGGCGAACGGCGACGAGGTCGCCGAGCTCGTCCTGTCCGTGGCCGAAGATGCCGCCAAGCACGAAGATGTCCTGCATCTTCCGTCGAGCCGTCCGCCGCGCCCCCTCACCACGCGCGAACAGAAGCTCGTGGCGGTCGTAGCCGCGACGGCGCCCGGCTCCGAGGGCCCGCGCGGAGAAAACGCGCCGACGTTGGCGACCGAGGCGGTGATGACCGCGCACGACTTCGCGACCGAGGCCGCTTCTTTCGGAGCGCGTTTCGCTCCGCTCGCCGACGGCTCCTGCATTGCAGTGCTCGAAGGCGTCGGCTCCGCGACGGATCTCGCGCTCCGGGCTGCGCGCTGCGGTCTCGCGCTCCGCGCACGCCGGCCCGAGCTTCCGCTGGCGATCGCGATGGGTCGCGCCCTCGCGGAGCGCGTCCCGGTCGGCGAGGTGATCGATCGCGTAGCGCTCCTCCTGCGAAGGTCGGGGTCGGCCGGCGCGATCCGGATCGACGAGCTCGTCTCCGGCCTGCTCGAAGCGCGATTCGTCGTCACCAGCGACGAACGCGGCCTCTCGCTCGAGAGCGAGCGTGACGCGCCGCTCGGCCCTCGGCTCCTCCTCGGCCGGCCCACGCCGTGTGTGGGGCGCGCGAGAGAGCTTCGGATGCTCGGCGCGCTCTACGAGGAGTGCGTCGCCGAGCCGACGGCCGGTCTCGCGATCGTGACTGGCGCCGCGGGTATGGGAAAGACGCGTCTCGTCGGCGAGTGGCTCGCCAAGCTCGAGACCTCCGAGACACCGCCGCAGATCTGGCTGGGCCGAGGCGATCCGATCGCGGCTGGATCGCCGCATGCCCTCATCGCCTCGGCGCTACGCAGCGTCCTGGGCGTGGGGCTGAGTGACGCCGCAGACCACGCCCGAGCCAAGATCCGCGCGCGCGTCGAACGACACACCGCCGAGCGCGACGCGCGACGCATCGCAGAGTTCCTCGGGGAGATCGTCGACGTTCCCTTCCCCGACGAAGACAGCATCGAGCTTCGCGCGGCCCGCGGCGACGCGACGCTGATGGGCGATCAGATGAGGCGCGCGTTCGAAGACTTCATCGTCGCCGAGGCCGCGGAGGCACCCATCGTGCTGGTCCTCGAAGACACGCACTGGGGCGACGCTGCGTCGATCCGCCTCGTCGAGGGCGCGCTGCGCTTCGCCCGCCACAGCGCGGTGTGCGTCGTCGCGACGGGTCGCCCCGAGACGACGACGCTGTTCCCTTCCCTCACGAGCCTGCGCGGCGTGCTCCACCTCGTCGTCGGCGAGCTGTCGCGCAAGCACTGCGAGCTCTTCGTCGACGAGCTCCTCGAGGGCGTGGATCCGAAGGCGCGCTCCAGCATCCTCGATCACGCGGGCGGCAACGCGTTCTTCCTCGAGGAGCTCGTCCGGTTCGTCGCCGAGCGCCGGGACGCCGGCGAGCCTGCAGGGGGCGTCATGCCGCCGACCGTCGTCGCGATGTTGCAGACGCGGCTCGAGGGGCTGCCGCCCGCGCTCCGTCGCTTCCTTCGCGCCGCGAGCATCTTCGGAAACACATTCTGGCTCGACGGCGTCGCCACGTTGCTCGGTGAGACGAGCTCGACGGCAGGGCACACACAGCCTGCACCCGATCCCCAGCGGCCGGCACCGCCCTCGAGCGACGGTCGCGACCTGCTCGACCGCTTGGTGCGCGAAGAGCTCGTCGAACCAAGGTCCGCGAGCCGGTTCGCAGGACACACGGAGATCGCGTTCCGGCACGCGCTCGTTCGCGACGCTGCGTACCAGATGCTCACCGATCGCGACCGCATCGCCGGGCACCGACTCGCCGGCGAGTGGCTCGAGGCCATGGGCGAGCACGATCGCCGTGCGCTCGGCGAGCACTTCGAGCGCGGCGCCGCGCCCGGGCGTGCGGCGCGGTGGTTCATCGACGCGGCGGCACAAGCGCTCGACGGCCACGACTTTCGCGGCGCGCTCGATCTGACGACGCGCGCGCGAGCCGGCGACACCGGGCGCGAGATGTCGGGCAAGATCGCGCTCCTCGAGGCCGAGGCGCACCGCTGGTGCGGCGACCTCGCCGCCGCAGAGGTCGCCGCGCAGAGTGCGCTCGACACGCTGCCGAGCGGAACGGCCGGCTGGTTCTCTGCGGCCGAGCAGCTCGCCAGCATCGCGGGGATGCACAGCAACTACCGGCCCGCGGTGCTCTGGCGCGAGCGCATCGCCGGCGTGGGTCACGATCCCGGCGCGACGGGCGCTCGGCTCCTCGCGCTCTGTGCCGTCGGACGGCGGCTCTTCGCGCTCGGCGACTACACGGCGGACGAGGTGGTCGAGCTCGTACGCACCGAGCATGCGAGCCGGAGCGACTCCCTCGAGCCGCGCGTCGTCGCCGAGGTCGAGCGCCTCCTCGGTGCGCGCGCGCGCCATCGTGGCGACGTCGCCGGAGACCTGGCGGGGTACTCCGCTGCGCTTCTGGCCTACGAGCGGGCCGGCGACGTCCGCGGAGCCTGCAACGCGCTCGTCAGCGTCGGCTTCTCGTACATCCAGCTCGGCGATCATGAGCGGGCGCGCGATCACCTCGCACGCGCGCTCGAGCAAGCGGAACGGCTCGGCCTCGGGCCGGTTCAGACCCGCGCCAACCAGAACCTCGCGCTCGCGCTGTTCGCCGAGGGTGACCTCGAAGCTGCGCGCGCGCTCGCCGAGGCGGTCGCCCTCGATGCTCGTGCTCGCGGCGACGACCGCTTCGAGGGATGGACGCGCATCTACCTCGCGCGGATCCACCGCGCGCTCCGGAACCCCAAAGAAGCAGTAGAGAACGCTTCGAACGCGATGAAGGCGCTCGAGCCGTCACCGCCCGCCTACGCCGGCGCGCTCGCCGCGCGCGCCCTCGCGCAGCTCGACCTCGGTGCTGCGATCGAGGCCGACCTCGCCGCGCGAGAAGCGCTGGCGATCCTCGAGGAGTACGAGGGCATCGAGGAGTTCGAGGCGCTCGTCTTCTGCGCGGCGATCACGGCGGCACGAGCCATCGGCGATCGCGACGCGAGCAGGAGCGCGGCGGCGCGCGCCGTCGAGCGGCTCGAGGCTCGCGCGGCATCGATCGCCGATCCGGCCCTGAAGCACAGCTTTCTGAACCGGGTGCCCGAGAACGTCGAGCTTCGCGCGGCATGCGCCGAAGCGCTTCGTACGCCGGGCGGCGAGTCGGGCGGCCGCGCGGCCCGCACGCCGTCCGAGCGCATCGCCGGCACGTGGTCGGCATCGGCCTTCGAGGCGGACGCGGCGATCGTCGTAGGCGCTCTCACGCGTCACCTCGCGAGGACGACGGCGGGCGAAGGCACGGTCACACGCGGCTTCCCCTCACCTGCCGAGCTCCTCGCGATGACGCCCGCCGGCTTCTCCGAGGAGCCCTCGCAAGACCTGTCCGCGTTCGTTGCCGACGTCCTCGCGCGCTCTCCGTCGCAGCACCACCCGCGCTACACGGGTCATCAAGTCAGCCCGGCGATTCCGCGCGCAGCGCTGCTCGGCCTGGTCGCGCAGATCCTCAACAACGGGATGGCGGCGTTCGAGTCCGGCCCCGCCGTCGTCGCGCTCGAGCGTCGCGTCATC
>JBGTSH010000506.1:0-5121 GCA_041940405.1 Polyangiaceae bacterium | reverse complement strand
GCGGGCCGTGAACGACTGGCTGGACCAGCTCCAGGAGGAGTGGGACGCCCAGCTGCGCTCGTTCAAGCGGCACGTCGAACGGAGGAAGAAGAGATGACTGGCCCCCGCTCCGTGAGCTCGTCGATCGAGGTCGCCGTCGATCCCGCCACCGCCTTCGAGGTCTTCACGGAAGAGCTCGACTGCTGGTGGATCCAGGGCCCGATCAACTTCTTCGATACCGCTCGGGCGTACTACATGCGGATGGAGCCTGGAGTCGGAGGCCGGATCGTCGAGGTCTACGACGAGAAGACGGGCGACGGCCTCGAGCTCGCGCGCATCACCGTCTGGGAGCCCGGCGAGCGCGTGGCGTGGACGAGCTCCCTGGACGACGTCGAGATCGAGCCCACGCACGGCTTCGACGTCGCCGTACCGCTTCACGAGGTCACGGCAGAAAATCACGCCATCGTCGGCGGCGCCGTGGGTCATCCGCGCATCTTCCATAAGACGGCCACGGTCCGGCTGTCAAAGGTTGCGGCGGCGCCGCGTGCTGAGGCAGCGCGGCCGAGGAACGGCGCCACGCCACGCGAGCGTGCGCCGGAATCCGCCGAGAGCCGCGCGGGCGCGCACGCTGTGGCGACTGGCCGGCGACTTGCACGCGAGGTCGCCACGTCGTGTTTGCGGCGTAGCTCGGGGGGGATCGATGACGACGACGACGGTCACGAAGCTCACGACCGGCGAAGCGACACAGATCGCGACCAATGCCTACGTGTTCGGCTACCCGCTGGTGCTGATGGACGTCAGCCGGCAGGTCATGACCGGCGTCGAGAGCGAAAGCGAGCGGGGCAAGGCCCCGATGAACCAGTTCGCGCACCACCGTCGGTTCCCTGACGACACGTTCAAGGACGTCGTCAGCCCGAACGCCGACACGCTGTATTCGATCGCCTGGCTCGACCTCGGCAGCGAGCCGATGGTCCTCAGCGTGCCCGAGATGGGGGACCGCTACTACCTGATGCCCATGCTCGACGCGTGGACGAACGTCTTCGCGTCACCGGGGACGCGCAGCACGGGAGGCGGCGAGCACGACTTCGCGATCGTCGGTCCCGGCTGGCAAGGAACGCTGCAAGCGGGGCTCGAGAAGATCAGCGCGCCGACGAACCTGGTCTGGGTGATCGGGCGGACGCAAACGAACGGCAAGGACGACTACCCCGCCGTGCACCTTTTGCAAAACCGCTACCGGCTCGCACCCCTCAGCCGCTTCGGAAAGACGCCTGCCGAGCTCCGCGCGCCGCTCAACACCAGGGTCGACGTCGACACCGCGCCCGCCGAGCAGGTCCGCCGGATGAGCGCGAACGAGTTCTTCTCGCGGCTCGCGCGGCTCATGAAGCAGAACGCTCCTGCGCCGGCCGACGCCGAGGCAGTTCGACGAATGGCGGCGATCGGGATCGTTCCCGGGAGGACCTTCGATCTTCACGCGACGGAGACCGAGGTCGCAATCGGCATCGAGAAGGGAGCAAGAGCCGGCTACCAGCGGATCGTCACCGAAGCGACGTACCTGCCCGGCAAGCGTGTCGACGGATGGATCGTGCCGCAAAGCCTCGGAAGCTACGGCACGCGGTACCTCTTCCGCGCCGCCGTCGCCATGACCGGCCTCGGCGCCAACCTGCCCGAAGACGCCGTATACCCCACGGCGCGAACCGACGGCTCCGGGAAGCTGCTCGACGGCGCGCACCGCTACATCCTCCGATTCTCGAAGGACCAGATGCCGCCGGTGCGCGCGTTCTGGTCGCTCACGATGTACGGCGAGGATGGGGCCTTCGTGAAGAATCCGATCGGTCGCTATGCGATCGGCGATCGCGACCGCTTGACCGTGGATCGCAATGGCAACTTGACGATCACCATTCAATCGACATCGCCCGGACCCGACAAGGAGTCGAACTGGCTGCCGGCTCCACCGGGACCCTTTTACGTCGCGTTCCGAATGTATTGGCCGCAGCGCTCGGTCATCGACGGGATGTGGAAGATGCCGCCCATCGAGCGTGTCGGCTGAGGAGCCTTCAGCAATTGCAATCGAGGAGAAGAGCATGACGACGACGACATCCATGAAGATGACGGCCAACGACGCGGCCGCGATCGTGTGCGACGCCTACGTCTTCGGTTACCCCCTCGTCTTGATGGAGATGACCCGAAAGGTCATGACCAACGTGGCCGCGCCGACCGACTCCGGCCGCGCGCCGATGAACCGCCTCGGCCACGTTCGCGCGTTCCCCGACGAGACCTCGAGGGACGTCTTCAGCCCGAACGCCGACACGCTCTTTTCGTCGGCTTGGCTCGACCTGGAAGAAGAGCCGATGGTCCTGTCGGTGCCGGACATGGGGAGCCGCTACTACGTGCTTCACATGCTGGACGGTTGGTCCAATGTGTTTGCTTCCGTCGGGAAACGCACGACGGCCGGTGGCAGACGCGACTTCGCGATCGTCGGGCCTTCTTGGCAAGGGACGTTGCCGCCTGGCCTTCAAGAGATTCGATCGTCGACGAACGTCGTGCTCGTTGCTCTCCGCATCCAAACGAACGGCAAAGAAGACTACGAGGAGGTCCACGCGCTTCAGAACGAGCTCCGCCTCGCGCCGCTGAGCCGCGCGACGAGCGAGCCGATTTCGGACCGCGCGCCGGTCGACTCCAAGATCGACATGCGTTCGTCGCCCGCCGAGCAAGTGCGCCGCCTCAGTCCGCGCGAGTTCTTCTCGCGGCTCAACGCCCTCATGAAGAAGAATCCACCCGCTGCCGCGGACGCGGACGCTCTGCGCCGCTTCGCGGCGGTCGGCGTGGCTGCCGGCCGCGCGTTCGAGACGCGCGGGCTGGAGTCGGCGGTCGCCCTCGGCGTCGAGCGCGGAGCCCGCGCGGGCGTCGACCGGGTCTCCGAGCTCTCCAAATCCCCGCTCGGCAAGATCGAGAACGGCTGGGATGTAGCGACCAACCTCGGAACGTACGCGACGAACTACAAGCTCCGCGCCGCCGTCGCGCGCATCAGTCTGGGCCCGAACCTCCCCGAGGATGTGCTCCATCCGATCGCCAGAACGGACGAGAGCGCGAAGCCGTTGCACGGCTCCAACAAGTACGTCATCCGCTTCGCGCTGGGACAGACCCCGCCGGTCCGCGCGTTCTGGTCGCTCTCGGTGTACGGCGACGACCAAGCGTTCGCGAAGAACAAGATCGGCCGCTTCTCGCTCGGCAATCGCAACCTCCTCGTCCAGGGACCCGATGGATCGCTCACCATCTACCTCCAGAACGAGTCGCCAGGACCGGACAAGGAACAGAACTGGCTCCCTGTCCCAAAGGCTGCGTTCAGCGTGATGCTCCGGCTCTACTGGCCGGAGAAGAAGATCCTCGAGGGCACGTGGCGGATTCCTCCGATCGAACGCGTTCGCTGAGGCGAGAGCGAGGGCTCGACCTAGCCGGCTCGACCTGGCCGAACGAAGGTGGCGCTCATTGGAGAGCTCCACCGCGCTCGCCCTCGGTCGGGCCTCCTTCGGCCGGCCATAGGTCATCGACCCACACGTAGCCGAGCCAGCCCTCACCGATGCGCGCGCGGATGGGCCCGCTCGTTGGGAGGCGATCGTAGGTCGGGCCCTGCAAGCCCATCGTCAGCGGCTCCGTGAGCGGAGGCCACGGCGCGATCACGGCGTAGGAGAACGTCGACTTCGACGACCTCTCTCTGCCCTTCTCGAGCAGCTGGACTTGTCGCATCCTGGCGCTTTCGTCCAGCTCCGCGTTCAGGGTGTAGGCTACCGCGACTACGAAACCGGGAGCGGCGATCAGGCCGAGGACCGCCAGCAGCCAGAAGACGCTCCGCACGGTCGTGCTGTGCCGCGCCACCAGCCTCGTGAGCCCGATCACCAGAGCGTAGACCGGCAGACTCGCAAGCGCGGCGTGGACCGTCAGAGATCCGTCCACGGTCTCGTAGTAATCGGCAGCGACGAGCGCGCCTACGCCGCAGACGAAAGTGACCGCCGCGGCGCCGTATCCCAGCACCCGGACGAGATCGATTCGGCGGCCCGACATACGAGCACGCTATCCGAAGACGGCGGTCTTGGCTGCTCGCGGCGGCGGTACCATGCCGGCGGCGTCGAGCGACGCGGTTTCGCCGGCGCCGATATCGATTCTCTCTATGTTGTGAGCTCCAACCAAGTACGCTGCGTGGTCGTCGCCATGACGGTCGGCGCGGTCGTCCTGCTGTCGACCACCCACCGGTGACACCACGGATGTCGCACTCCCCCTTCGTCGACTCGCGCTCACGCGCTCGCTTCGTGATGCTCGCGACGCTCCTGGGCGTCGTGCTCTCGGGAGCGCTCTTCGTCGGCGGCCTGGTCAGCGCGATCGACGCCTTCGAAGAGGCGTCGTGGTCCGAGGTGCGCGCGGACGTCGTGAACGTCGCGATCAGCGAGAGCCCGTACCAGACCAGCAACGGTATGTCGCGGGTGGGGACCCGCATCGAGGTCACCTATCGCTTCGTCGTCGACGGACGCGCCTACACGTCGTCGCGCTATGCCACCGACGAGCCTTACGACGAATACTCCGAGGGCAGCACGGCCGCCGCCGAACGAATCGACTACCTCACCAAGCACAAGCAGGTGACCGCCTTCGTACCTCTGCAGGACCCGAGCCGCGCTGTCCTCGAGCGCGAAGAGCTGGTGCCTGCCGTCATCGTGACCGCCGCCGGCGCGCTGACGCTGCTCCTCGTGATCGTTTTTTTCATCCGCTGGCGGCTCGGCCGCAAGAAGGTCACGGCGCCGTACGCCGCCGTTTGACAACGCTGTCAGCGCTTCATGTTCTTGATGATCGCGTCGCCGAACTCCGAGCACTTCACCTCTTTCGCGCCGACCATGAGGCGGGCGAAGTCGTAGGTGACGGTGCCGTCGCCGATGGCGCCATCCATGCCGTCGATCACGAGATCGGCGGCTTCGAACCAACCCATGTGGCGGAGCATCATCTCGCCCGAAAGGATGACCGAGCCCGGGTTGACCTTGTCGAGGTTTGCGTACTTCGGAGCGGTGCCGTGCGTCGCCTCGAAGATCGCGTGACCCGAGACGTAGTTGATGTTGCCGCCGGGCGCGAAGCCGATGCCGCCGACCTGCGCCGCGAGCG
>JBGTSH010000505.1:0-5132 GCA_041940405.1 Polyangiaceae bacterium | reverse complement strand
GCTTCGTCTTCCTTGTCCTCTTCATGGAGGGTGAACGCCTCGAAGGTCGCCTCTACGTCGGCCCCGCCGCCGCGAACCACCCTGACCTGACCGTTGTCGCTCACGACCTTGACCGGCTTGCCGGTGGTCCAGGGAGCCGACTGGGTCTCCGGGTCGAGGGTGTACTTGGTCGGCGTCTGGAGCTCGACGCAGTTGTCCTGACCGTTGTCGCAGTCCGAGATGATGCAGCCCTGGCCGAGAGCGCCGAGAGCCACGACGGAGAGAGCAGAAGCAAGAAGACCGAGAGCGCGCATGAGGGGTTCCTCCAGATCGGGACATGATACGGGAGCCGCCGGCGCTCCTTTCCCCGACGGAGAGTTGCTCGGCTGAAAACCCCAAGCCTCACCTACACTTGGCTACCCGCGGCGGCGGGAGGCTTTCGGTTTCGGCGGCGCGTCGGAACGGGAAGCTCCTGCCGATTTCGCGGAGGAAACGCGCTTTCCCAGCTCGGGGACTGCGCCGTCGCCGAGGAGGCTGTCGAGGCGACCGATTCGGTCACCGAGCATCTTGGCGAGCACCCCGCCGACGTCGCGACCGTGGCGCTGGGCGAGCAGGGTCACGTCCAAGGCGACCTGGCTGACGGTGATCTCGGCGATGGCCGCAGTCGAGCTGACAACGGCCCGATCGCTGGCGTGCCGCTCGGTGGCGCCGAGGAGGCAGCGCGTGTCGTCGACCACAACGACCAGGCGGTGCTGCCAGAACGATTCGAGGTCGCGCTCGTTCACGCCGTAGCTGAAGCGAGTGCCGGCGACCGTGGGCGCGAGCGCTCCGTGCGAGAAGACGACCACGAAGACGCCGCGCGACTCCGCCTTGCCGATCTCGGCGGCGAGCCGTTCGATCTCGCGGGGCCAGCCGCTGACCACGAGCGTCTTCTTGGCGCCCTGTACCAACGTCAGCGCCTCTTCGAGGATGCGCTCGTAGCCTTCGACGCCGTAGACGTCGGGGACGTTCGAAGCGACCTCGAGGCGGGTGACCGCTTCGCGCAGCGCGTCGGCCGAAGCATCGAACCGCTTCTTCAGCTGCGACAGCACGACCTGCGGCGGCGTGGCGCTGAAGCGCTCCGGTGGGCCGGCGGTGCGCCGTGCAGCGCCTTGCGCCACCAGCTTTCGAAGCACGGCGTAGACGGCCGACCTCGGGATGCCCGCGTGCTGCGCGACCTCGTAGCCGGTGGATGCGCCGCGCGCGAGGAGCGATGCGTAGGCCCGACCTTCGTTCAGATTGAACCCAAGCGCTTCGAGAGATTTGACGACGTCCGGCTCGGTCATCGGGCCCACAGGGGTATCACAAGCAGGCCGAGCCCGCGGGCACGAGAACCCGCGCGGTCAGCGGGGGCACCTCGAGAGACGCGCCTGGCCCGACGTCGAACGAGCTGCCCGAGAGCACGTCGACGTAGGTCCCGGGCGGGAGCCCCGCGATGCTCGCCGAGGACGGGCCCGTCGACGCGTGCATCGCGACGATGACGAAATCGTCCGCTGACGGATCGCCGCGGAGGTAGGCCCAGACGCGCGGCTCCGCGTGGATCGGGACGCGCTCGCCTTCACGGAGCGCGCTCGAGCAACGCCTCAGCTTGCCCAGCTTGCGCGCGACATCGCGCACCGCCTTCTGGCGGTCCGAGAGCGCATCCTCGCCCGGCATGACGCGTCGCGAGTCGGGATCGCCGCCGCCGGCGAGGCCGACCTCGTCGCCGTAGTAAAAGACGGGAAGGCCGGGAAGCGTCAGGATCGCGGCAAGGCCGAGCTCGAGCCGCGCGTAGGGCTCGTCGGTCGTCGGCTGTGCGCTCGGCGACGCGCCCCACGGATCGGCCGAAGCGTCGCCGTTCGCCACCGAGATGAAGCGGGTCGTGTCGTGGTTGTCCAGCATGTGCGCCATGACGGCGCCCGATCCCGCGAACCGCTCGTCACCCGCTGCAAGGATCGACTCGACCTGATCGAAGCCCCCTTTGCCGTCGGCGGCGGCACCTCGTAGCGCCCACATGAGCGGGAAGTCGAAGACGCTGTCGAGCGTGTCGGGACCGAGGAACGTGGCGAGCTGTAGGAGCGCGCCTTCTTCGGGACCGGTGAAGACCTCACCCAAGAGGAACGTCGCTTCACGCGGATCGGTCGTCGTCCTCAGCTCGCGCGCGATCCGCCTGGTCGTCGCGCGCGGCATCATCGGCACCGCGTCGATGCGGAAGCCGTCGATGTCGAACGCCTCGTACCAAAAGCGCGCTTCCTCCGCTGCGTGACCGAGCGTTCCCGCCGCTTGCCAGCGAATGTCGGGGAGGTAGGGGGTGAACCAGCAGTCCTGGATGTGCTCGGACCACGGGCACGTCGCCGAGCCGCAGACGCAGCCTTCGGGTTGGAACCAACCCGCGCCACGCTTCTCGGCGTAGAGCGGGTTGTCCTCGTAGACGTGGTTCGGGACCAGATCGAGGATGACCTTCATCCCGCGCGCGTGCGCCGCATCCACCAGGGCGCGCAGCGCGTCCTCGCCGCCGATCCGCTCGTCGACCGCACGGCTCTCGAGGGGCCAATAGCCGTGGTAGCCCTCGTAGAGGTTCCCATCCGCGCCCTCGCGCGCGGCGTCGGGGTTCACGTACACCGGCGAGAGCCAGAGCGCCGAGACGCCCAGCTCGTCGAAGGTGCCTGCTTCGAGCTCTGCCAGGACGCCGTCGAGCGTCCCGCCGGCGCGCGATCCCGGCGTCGGGGGGGCGGAGAGCGGCGTCCCACCGTCGCCACGAAACCTATCGATCATGATCTGGTAGAGGACGCCGTCCTGCCACCGCGGCGCGACTGGCTGCACGAAGAACGCGACGCGCGCCGGCTCTGCGGCGGTGCCCGACGCGTCGGCGGCCTCGATGGTGACGACGTGCTTACCGCGCACGAGGCCCGAGCCTCGCAAGGAGAACTTCCCCTCGGATTCGTCGACGCCTTCGACGGCAAGGCGCTCGCCGGCGGCCGTCGTAGCGACGATCGCCGCTTCATCGAGCGGCGCTTCGGCGTTCGAGGCCAACAGCTGCGCATCGATCCTGACGGTTCCGTCGTTCTCGCCGGCGACCGTCCAGACGGCGATCGAGGGACGCGAGCAGTCCTCGACGAGGAGCGAGGAGACCTCGGTCCCGTCGGCTTCACGAAACGACGTCAGCGGGTTTTTCGGATCGACGAAGAGCTCGCCGCCTTGCTGGAGCAGGTACTGGTGCTCGCCCGGCGGCAGAACCAGCCTCAAGAGGCGTCCCCCGCCCTCTTGGAGCTTGGGCGCCCAGGCGCCCTGCCATCCGTCCCAGCTGCCTCGAACCCGGATGTCCGCTGCGGACTCGCTCACCCACACACGAGCGAAGCAGTCCCGCCGCGGCGGCGACCCGCACGCGCCGACGACGAGCAGGGCACCGCCGACGAGCAGCGACGCCGCGAGCCATCGCGCACGATTGGTTCCAGTCGGCGGCGGGGGCCGAGCCACCGCCGCATCGTAGCAGTCAGTTCGGGACGAGAACGCGCGCCGTTCGCGGCGGCAGGTTGAGGGTCGGCCCCTGGTGCGTGGAGCCGTCGATCTCGTCGGTCAGCGTTCCGGACGGGAGGTTCTGCACCGACTGTTGCGAGTCGCCGCGGTTGAGCGCGACGAACACCACGTCGGCGCCGTCCTGCATCCGGTACACGAGGGCGTCGTTGGAGACGAAGACCGTCTCGCGCGTGCCGCGCCGGAGCGCGGGGTGCTCGCTTCGGATCGCTGCCAGCGCGGCCACTCGATCGCGCAGGAACGTCTGCCCTGCGGAGTAGCCACTCCACTGCATGAAGCGACGGTTGTCGGGATCGCCTGCGCCCGGCATCCCGTACTCGTCGCCGTAGTAGACGAGCGGAACGCCCGGCAAGGTGAAGATCACGGCGAACGCCGTCGCCATGCGCTCGAAAGCGCTCATGCCGCTCGGCAATTGCGGCTGGTTGGTCCACGCACGCTCTTTTCCGCCGGCCCAGGGGTCGGTCCACGCCGGCTGGTCCTGCGCGAAGTGGATCGAGCGCGGAACGTCGTGGTTGCCGATGAACGTGCTCATCACGCCGGCGCCGTAGAAGCCGTCGTTGCCGCCGAGGAAGTTGTCGAGGTCGAACATGTTCGCCGACCTGGCGAGGACCGATCCGACGAGCGCGTGGCGGAGGGGGAAGTCGAACTGCCCGTCGAGCATCGTCGACGGGTTCACGTAGTAGGCGATCGTGCCCTTATCGCCGGTGAACGTCTCACCCACCATGTAGAAGTGCTGCTGCGTCGTAGGCTCGATCTCGGTCTTCACGCGGGCGCGAAGATCCGTGAGCCACGCGTCCTCGATGTGCTTTACGGCGTCGAGGCGGAAGCCGTCGACGCCCGTCTGGCCGATCCACCAAAGCGCGTTGTCGACCGAGAAGGTGCGCGCCGCCGCGTTGGTGAAGTTGAAGTCCGGCAGGTAGTCGCGGAACCAGCAGCGCTTGCCCTCTGCCCCGTCCCAGCCGCAGCCCTGCCCGCAGACGCAGTTCCCGCCGCCGTTCTGGTTCGGCCAGAACCAGTCCGGATGCTCCTGGTAGACGGGCGACGACGAATGAACGTGGTTCATCGCATAGTCGACGATGACCTTGATCTCGCGAGCGTGCGCGGCGGCGACGAGCGCTTGGAGCTCGGCCATCGTGCCTTGTCGCGACTCGGGCTGCGTCAGATCCTTCGGCCAGTAGCCGTGGTACGCGCTGTAGTTGTGGCCGTCGTCGCCGACGCCCGCGACGTCGGCGTTGTCGAGGGGCACGCTGATCCACAGCGTGTTGATGCCGAGCTCGTCGAAGTAGCCCGACTCGATCTTCTGCGTGACGCCGGCGAAGTCTCCGCCCTGGTACGCGGCGGGCGTCTCGACCCCGCCGATGCCGGGACCGTTGTTCGACGGGTTGCCGTCGTTGAACCGATCGACGAGCACGAAGTAGAGGATCGCGTCACGCCAGTCGTAGCCGAGGATCGGCGGCGCGCACTTGAAGTCGTCGGGGCACGTGATCCCGGTAAACACGCTGTTGAGACCACCGAAGCCGTCGTCCACCGTGTTCGGGTTGTTCGGGTCGGCGATCCATGTCGTCCCGTTCAGGACGAGCTTGTATTGAAAGTCGGTGTTC
>JBGTSH010000504.1:0-5192 GCA_041940405.1 Polyangiaceae bacterium | reverse complement strand
GCAGCCGTTGGAGTTCAAGAAGCCGAAGATTTCGCCGCGCTCGATGGAGAGCGTGACGTGATCGACGGCGGTGAAGGTCCCGAACCTGCGTGTGAGCCCGTCGGACTCGATCGCCAGCTCCGCCTTGTCGGCAAGCCGAGGAGGAATCACCAGCTCGGTGTGACCGGCGCGCTTCTCTTCGGGCAAGAGGGCGATGAAGCACTCCTCGAGGTTCTTGGTCCCCGTGCGCGCGAGGAGCTCTGCAGGCGTCCCGGTCGCGAGCACCTTGCCGGCGTCCATCGCGACGATCCATTCCCACTGCTCCGCCTCGTCCATGTACGCGGTCGAGATCACCACGCTCATCGACGGGCGGCCCTTTCGGATGTCGTCGATCAGCGTCCAGAATGAGCAGGTCGGGATCGTGGACGAGCGCGCCGCAGAGGCCGACCTTTTGCTTCATCCCGCCAGACAGCTTGCCTGCGGGACGATCGCCGAACGGTCCGAGGCCCGTCGCGTCGAGGAGCTCCTTGATGCGCACCTTGCGCTCCTCTTTCGAGAGTCCGAAGAGCTGCGCCATGAAGTCGACGTTGTCGTGGACGCTGAGCTCGAGGTAGAGGTTCTTTCCCAGGCCCTGCGGCATGTACGCAATGCGAGGGCACACGTCGCGGCGGTGCCGTATGGACGCCATATCGCCGTCCAAGACGTGGACCTTCCCCTCCTGCATCCGCTTGGACCCGGCCATCAGCGCCAGAAGGGTCGACTTTCCTACGCCGTCCGGGCCGATGATCCCCACCATTTTACCGCGAGGGATCTCGAGCGAGAAATGGTCGAGGGCGACGACCTTGCCATAGCGATGGCTGACGTCCTCGATGATGACGACGGGACCGCTCGTTGCGTCGACGGCTCCGCTCACCGCGACGCTTGCTCCATCGGGCCGGGCCGCACGACATTTCGATCGAGCCACTCGGGCCACGGCGTGGATTCATCGACCCTGACGTAGCCGACGCCGCGAACGCCGGTCTTCACGCGTTCGATGTAGTGCTGCAGGAGCTCTCGCGGCACCTGGATCTTGACGCGGAACATCAGCTTCTCGCGCTCGCTCTTCGTCTCGACCTCTTTGGGGGTGAACTGCGCTTCGGGCGAGACGAAGCTGACGCTCCCGACGCCGACCCGGTCGGGCTCGTGGTCCATGATGAACCGGGCTTCGGCGCCGATCTTCACCCGCGCCGCCTGCTCGGCCGGGAGGAAGATCTCCATGTATACGTCCTGAAGATCGACGAGCGTCAGCGCCTTGCCCCCCGCACCGAGCACTTCACCCGGTTCGGCGAGGCGGTAGAGCACCCGGCCCAGGACCGGTGCCTCCAGCGTCGCATCGTCGATGCGGCTTTGAATGGTTCCGACGTTGGCCTCGGCGACCTTTACCTGTTGCTTGGCGACCTCGAGCTTTGCCAGCTCCTCCTCGAGGCCGGCCTTGGTCGTCTTGAGGCGCATGTTGCGGACGTCGTACTCACGCTGCGAGCCGGCGCGCTCCTCGAGGAGCGCCTTCGATCGCTTCTTCTCGATACCGGCCAGCTCGATCTCACTCCTGCTTCGGCTGATCGAGGCCTTGGCGACCGCCAATTGCTCACGCGCCGCGGCGACGTTCTCGTTTGCCTCGGCGAGCTCTGCCTCCAGGGTGATGGTGTCCATCTGAACCAGCACCTGCCCCGGCTGGACGATGTCGCCCTCGGCAACCATCACCTCTTTGACCTTGAGCGGCAGCTTGGACGCCACGTCGACCTGCTTGGCCTCGATCCGGCCGTTGCCCCAGGCGATCCCCTCCGGCACGGCCGTCTTCTTCGCCTTCCAATGGCGGTAGCCGAAGAAGGCTCCGATCACGACGACGGCGATCAGGGCGAGAAGCCACTTCTTCGACAGGAGCTTCGAGAATGCTGAGCGGACCTTGGACATCGTTCTCCTACTTTCGTGCGGCATCCACGAGCGGATCCGGGGCGAGCGAGCCCTCGGGCCGCTCCTCTTCCGCCTCGTCGAAGTGCGAGCCCCAATTGGTTCGGTCCTGCATCTCTTCCTGGGTCTTCTTGTCGACCACCGGGTCGCCGAGACGGATCTCCCAGCCGCCGCCGAGCGCCTTGTACAGCGAGATGAGGTTCGTCATCGAATCCGAACGCGTCTGGGCGAGGCTCTGTTGTGACGACAAGAGGACACGCTGTGTGTCGAGTACGCGCTGAAAGTCGACGGCTCCTTCACGGTACTGGACGAGCGCGAGATCGACTGCGGACTCGGCTGCGGTCACTGCTTTTTGCTCGAACCCCACCGCGTCGCGGTTTCGCAAGTAGCCGGTGATCCCGTCCTCGACCTCCTGCGCGGCAACGAGGACGGTGTTGACGTAGACGATGATTGCCTGCTGGAACCTGGCGTCTTCGACGCGGACGTTCTCGATGATTCTGGGGTAGTTGAGGATCGGCCAGAACAGGCTGGCTCCCGTGCTGGCTGCGAGGGTATCCAGCCCGAAGAGCGGCGTAGCGTTGGCCGTCCCCACGCTGGTATGAGAGGCAATGGATCCATTCAGAACGAAGCTCGGATAGAGCTCCGCCTCGGCCATACCAATGCGCTCGCATTGGGCCGCCGCTCGCAGCTCTGCGCCCCGGATGTCGGGCCGGCGGCGCAATAGCTCGGCAGGCACGCTGACCGCGACCTGCGCGGGAGGGTTCGGGATCCCTCGGGGCTTGGACAGGATCGAGCGCAGGTGACCGACGGGTTGCCCGAGCAGGGTGCTCAGGGCATTTTCAGCCTGTATCTGGCCAATCTGAAGCTTCGGAACGCTCGCTCTCGTGGTCTCGAGCAGGTTCGTGGCCTGGACGACGTCGAGCTCCGACGTGGCGCCATTTCGAAAGCGCGAATCAGCGATCTGCTGACCTTCTTCCTGGATGGCGACGTTCTGCCGTGCCTGCTCGATGAGCACCTCGAAGGTCCTGATGACGACGTAGGTTCGGGCGACCTCTGCGGTGAGCACGACGAGAGCGTCGTCGTAGTCCGCAACTGTGGCGAGATAGGCTGCCTCGGCCGAGTTCACTCCACGTCGGTATTTGCCCCAAAAGTCGACCTCCCACAGGACGTCGAATCCCACCTGAAACTCACCGAAGCTGTGATCGATCGGACCTTGCGTGCCTTGGTTCGGAGCCGCCTTGCTGAGCCTCGTTGCCGAGGCGCTCCCGATCGGATGGACATTCGACGGTACTTGCTCGCCGACCGCGACGCCCAACACCGCGCGCGCTTCGAGGACCCTGAGCCCAGCGACCTTCAGTGGCAGGTTCTGCCTGTAGGCGAGCTCGACGAGCTCGTTCAGGGTTGGATCGTCGAACGACTTCCACCACTCTTGGTCGATCCTGGCTCCTGTTGCGAGCCGGGGATCGTTTCTGTCGCGCCAGCCCCCGTTCACCGTGACTTTCGGTGCCACGAAGTCGGGACCGACGTTGCAGCCGCTTGCCACCGACAAGAGCGCGAGCGTCGACGACGCCACCAAGACGCCGGCGGTCACACGACCGCGACGTACGACCAATCTCTGAAGTCGCCCCGCCACGTCGAGGCCGGCGTGCAACCGCTGTGCCCCCGGGCGCGCACGCTTACGCGGCCCTTGACCACGCCGAGTGGCTTGCTCCTTGCTGCTAGCCGGCGCGATGAGAAGCCAGCACGCCGGGAACGGAGGAGCGAAGGAGAGGACGGACGGTCATGCGAAGGTGCGCGAGCGCGCGGACCTGGAGAAGATCGACGCTCTCTGGCGCGCATCGAATTATCTCTCGGTCGGGCAGATCTACCTCCTCGACAATCCGCTGTTGCAGAAGCCGCTGAAGCGCGAGCACGTAAAGCCGCGCCTGCTCGGCCACTGGGGGACGACGCCCGGCCTCAACTTCCTCTATGCGCACCTGAACCACGCGATCAACAAGCACGACTTGAACATGATCTACGTCATCGGGCCCGGGCACGGAGGGCCGGCGATCGTCGCTCACGCCTACCTCGAGGGCACGTACACCGAGGTCTATCCGAACATCACCCAAGACGAAGACGGGATGAAGCAGCTGTTCAAGCAGTTCAGCTTCCCCGGCGGGATCCCGAGCCACGTCGCGCCCGAGACGCCCGGATCGATCCATGAGGGCGGTGAGCTCGGCTACGCCCTGTCGCACGCATTCGGTGCCGCGTTCGACAACCCCGACTTGATCGTCGCCTGCGTCGTCGGCGACGGCGAGGCAGAGACGGGCCCCTTGGCGACCGGGTGGCACGGAAACAAGTTCCTGAACCCCGGCCGGGACGGCTGCGTCCTCCCGATTTTGCACCTCAATGGGTACAAGATCGCGAACCCCTGCTACCTGGCGCGCATCCCCAAGGAGGAGCTGACCAAGCTGCTCGAGGGCTACGGCTACAAGCCCTACTTCGTCGAAGGCGACGACCCCGGGCGAATGCACGCCCTGATGGCCGATACGATGGAGCAGGTGGTCTCCGACATTCAGCGAATCTGGAAGGACGCCCGCGAGAAGGGCCATATCGCCCGTCCGGCATGGCCGATGATCGTGCTCAAGACCCCCAAGGGTTGGACGTGCCCTCGCGAGATCGACGACAAGCTGTGCGAAGGCTACTGGCGCAGCCATCAGGTGCCCATGGGCGACATGGATAAGCCCGAGCACATCGCAGTGTTGGAGAAATGGATGAAGAGCTACCGCCCCGAGGAGCTCTTCGACGCCTCCGGCGCGCTGAAGAAGGAGCTGCTCGATCTGGCGCCCAGAGGCGAGCGGCGAATGAGCGCCAATCCGAACGCCAACGGCGGACTGATGCTGCGTGACCTTCGCATCCCCGACTTCCGCGACTACGCGATCCAAGTCAATAGGCCCGGTGCAGTGTTCGCCGAGGCGACCCGACACCAGGGCAAGCTCTTGCGTGACGTGATGAGGCTCAACATGCAGCACAAGAACTTTCGGCTCTTCAGTCCGGACGAGAACAACTCCAATCGGTGGCAGGACGTCCTCGAAGTGACCAACCGCTGCTACATGGCGGAAATTCTGCCGGAGGACGACCACCTCTCGCCCGACGGCCGGGTGATGGAGGTGCTCTCGGAGCATCAATGCCAGGGCTGGCTCGAGGGGTATCTGCTCACCGGCCGGCACGGCTTCTTCAGCTGCTACGAGGCGTTCATCCACATCATCGACTCGATGTTCAACCAG
>JBGTSH010000503.1:0-5219 GCA_041940405.1 Polyangiaceae bacterium | reverse complement strand
CTGACCCTGTAGCCACACCAAGAGGTCGGAGTGCTCGTGACCTCCGTCCCTGTGGATTCACCCCCCCGGCCCCCCTCCGCTGCGCGAGGGGGGAGATCCGCTATGCTTCACGCGTCGATGGGAGCGCGCACAAAGCTAGGAGCGGCGCTGGCCGCGCTCGTGCTCGTCGCGTGCTCGTCGGAGATCGCGCCGCCTGCCTCGCCCTCGGGTAAGGCGAAGCCCAAAGCCAGCAAGAACGACGCGTCGTTCGGGCTGCCGCGCGCGTGGCCGAAGTCGATCCTGATGCCGGATCTGGATCCGGCGCAGAAGTCGGACCTCGACAGCGAGCGAGGCAACCTTCGCCTCTGGGGTCGCATGCGCGTCCTGGTACGCCCGGACGGATCGATGGAGCGCGCGCCGGACCTCTTGCCCATCGGGCGCGTGTCGTCGATCCGATTGCCGGCGCGCCTCGGTGGCGGCTTCGTGTTCGTCAGCGCGACCGGCAGAGGAACCGAGCTGTGGCGAGCACCGTCGTGGCTCGACCCGCTCGTGCCGCTCCTCTCGGTCGGTCCCGCGGCCGATATGGATCGTCCGCTCGTGGCTGGTTTCGACCGACTCTACGTCAGGCTCCGGTCCGGAGAGCTCCTCGCGTTCGATCCGAAGAACGGCGCGGCGGTTGGTCTCGGACCGCTCCCGGTCGCGCCGTCGCACGGCGAGATGGTCTTTGTCGATGGTTGGCGGGCGGTCGTCGAAGCCGATCTGCGCGGACCGCTCGCCACGTTCGACGCCGGCGCGACGTGGCGAGCGGTGCCGATCGGATCGAAGCTGCGGTCGCTGACGGCATCGGATCGCGATCCGGACGATGGCGTCTCCGCGCTGCTCGGCGTCGACGGTGGCTACTACGTCCTCTCGGGCAAAGGTGATCTGGCGTACTTCCGGGGCCCGGCGCCCGGCGTGGGCGGCGCGGTGCCGGCGATGAGCTTCGCGACGCCGCCGCCCGGAGTCCGCAGGACACCTCAGGTGCTCCCGCCGATCGAGGCGGACACGCCGCGCGAGAAGCCCGGCCCGCTCGGCAAACGGCCGCTGCGCGTCGCGCTCGAGCGAGGCTACCCCGACACCGACAAGACGGCCGTCGTCGCACAAGCCGGCGCGCTCGTACGGGTGAGCCTCGAGACGGGCGCGATAATCGAGCACCACGAGGCTGCGTATCCCGATCCGTACGCGAGCTGCCACGCGATCGCGCTCGCGAGCGGCAAGAAGGCGGTCAAAGGGGCCCCGGATCCCGACATCGGCTTCGTGTGCGGAATCCCCGACGGAGCGACGACGGTCTACGCGCTGGAAAGACGCGCCAACGACACGCCGCGCCTCGAGCCGGTCATGAGGTTCTCGAAGCCGCGCGCCGTCCTCGAGAGCGGTCAGGGGGCGATCGTCGTGCGCGGTGCCTGTTCCGACGAAGAGCCACCCGCCGGCGTCCGACCCTTCTGCGTCAGGTTCACCGACGGATCGACGCGTGAGGTTCGCGTCCGAGGCGAGGTCGGCGCGGAGCGTGTCATCGCGCTCGCCGACGGTCGCGTGGCGATCCTCGTTCCGCCGCGGGCCGGCACCCAGGGGCAGCTCTCGCTCCTCGAGGGGTCGCGCTCGAAGCACGTGGCCCTGCGCGTTCCCGACGGCGCGCCTCGGGAGGTCGAGACCGGGCTCTGGGCGGACGGCATGCAAGAGGTCGCTCCCGGAGAGCTCGGCGGTTGGGTCGAAGCGGGCGGTCCGACGTTCGGCGTGCGCGTGAAGCTCGACGGCGATCTCTCGGTCGGACCGGTGATGAACGAGCCGAACGGCATCCTGGTGTCCGGTCGCTTCGGGCTGGCGCTCGGGAGCGACGGCAAGGTGCTCGAGACGACCGACACCGGAAAGAGCTGGACCGAGGTAGCGCTCCCCACCGCTCCGGAGCCTGACGGTCCTGTCGCTTCACGAAGGTGCGGCCCCGCCGGCTGCGCTCTCGTCGGATGGCTGCGTGTCGGCTGGGGTGAGCCCCTCCGCGCGAACGATCTGAAAGAGGTCGCCGCGCCCGAGAGCCCCAAGCTCAACAACTTCAAGCTCTCGGGTGCCCCCCTATCGCTCTCGTGCGCCCGCGGTCGATCCGAGAGCACGAAGAAGCAGACGCCGCGAAAGATAGAAGGCGAGGCGCCGAACGGCTGGCTCATGTTCCAGAACACGCAGCCTCCGCCGCTCGACAAGGGCGAGGTCGGCTTCGACCACGGCGATCCCTACGCGGCGAGCCCGGTGCGCGGATACGTGTGGGGCAAGCGCGACTCCGACTGGTCGCGCACCGGCAGGTTCTTGATCCGGTTCGAGGACGAGTTCGCCCTCGACTCGGTGCGGTCGACGGCGCCATCGGCGTCGCCCTGGGCGGCCGAGGACGTCGCGCGTGACGCGTTCGGCGCCGGATCGATCGGCGGCGTCATGTGGTCCGCCTACCGCGACCCGGGAGGCTCGGCTGCTTTGACCGCCGTTTGCCGCGGGCGCTCTTGCTCGGTCTTCTCTGCCGAAGCAGGGCAGCCGGTGTTGCAGCTCACGAGCGGCGACGCTGCCGGCGTGGTGCGGCCGCTCACGCAATCGGCAGTCCGCGTCGGACCCACGTGGTACTTCCTCGGCGACGAAGGCGCCCCCGACCGCATCGGCCTGTATCGCGCGGATCTCGGACGCGTTCGTCAGCTAGCGCTCTTGCCGCGGCCGTCGGCGCGAGGCGGTCAGGCGGTGGCGCCTCGGCTCGTGCGAAGGGCGAAGAGCGAGGGGATCGGCGTGATGTTCGTCGCTCGCGAGGGCCCCTTCGATCGGCGCGGGACGCGCTGGGTGATGCCGATCGACACCGATACAGGCGCCGTGCTCGAGCCGCAGAAGCTCGGTCGTCCCGATCTCGGGGATCTGAAGCTCGACGCTGCGTGCAACGGTGACGACGGGTGGCTGGTCGAGCTGGCACAAACCGAGATCAGCGCCGACGCGCGGTCGTCCTCGGGGCGGCTGATGCTCGAAGGCCTCGAGGCGCGCGTCCGGATCGATCCGGGCCGCGCCTGCATCGAAGCCGGGTCGGCGATCGTCGCCGGTTCGTCTGAACCCAAGGCGGGCTCGGGCGGAAAGCACAAAGGCGACGGCTCCGGCTCCGAAGGAGAGCCCTCCGGCGGCTTGGGACGTCCGTTCTCGATCTTCGCCATGGATCGGTCGCAGGGTGGGCGGTTCGAGCTCGTCTGCCGTCTGGGCAAGTCGTCCGGCCTCCTCCCTTAGGCTTCCATAAGCGGGAAGCCTTTTTGACCCGACCAGGGAAGAGAACCTAGAATTACCCTCGATGAGCCGCACGCTTCGCTTTCGAGGGTCAGCTGTCTTCTTGGCGGGCAGCCTCGCCCTCGGTCTCGCCGGAGCCTGCGGCGACGACGGCGGCTCGGGGGGTGCTGGCGCCAACGGCTCGGGCGGCGACGGCCCCGAGAAGGTCTGCATCGACAAAGCGACGCTCGCGCCTGTTCCGCCGGCGGGGCTCAAGGTCACCTTCCGCGTCCTCGACGGTTTCGGCGATCCCGTTCGGCCGCTCGATGGGAGCAATGGCAAGGACATCGTCATCCTCAACGACGAGAAGGACGCGCCGTTCGGCAGCGGGCAAGAAGGCGGCGCAATCTCGGACGTGGGCGTCGTCACCGAGGTGCAGATCTATTCGGTCCTCGTCCTCGACATGTCGGACTCGATCTTCAACGCCGGTGTGGTCGACGACGTGCTCGACGGCGCCGAGACCTTCGTGAACAGCGTCGTCGTGACGGCCGATCCCAACTTCAAGCACAACGTCGCGATCCTCGCCTTCGGGGCTCCCGACCAGCTCGAGATCGTCCAGGACTTCACGCAGGACGGCTCGCTCTTGTTGTCGAAGCTCGACGAGCTGCGCAGCGACACGAGCCGCGGCACGACCGACCTCTACGACGCGTACACGCTCGGCATCCAGCTCGTCGACGCCGAGGGTGATCCGGACGCCGTCGTCGAGCGCTTCGTCGTCCTCCTCACCGACGGCGAGCACGAAGCGGGCGCGGGCGAGACGCTGCGCGAGCTGGCGATCTCGGCCAAGGCCGACTCCCCCGCGAACAAGTACGTCATCGGGATCCGCGGCGCCTACAACGTCTGCGCGCTCGAAGAGCTCGCCGGCCCCCCGCCGACGTGCGCCGGATCGCTGATCGGATGCCGCGAAGGCCTGACGTGCAACCCCGGGACGCCCACGCCCGCGTCGTGCACCCAGTTCCAGCCGGACGTCGATCCCGCTGCGCTCAACGAGGCGTTCCAGCGCATCGCCGATCGCGCCGAGGGGATCGCGCGCTCCAACTACGAGGTCGGCATCTGCACGCCTGTCGCGCTCGGCAACTCGAGCCTCACGATCCGGGTGAACGTCGATGGCACCGAAGACGCAGAGACGCTGCTGTACAGGCCGTCCAGCCTCGGCCTCACCGGCGCAGTGAACCAGTGCGATCCGGCCGCGGTGAAGGCCTCCGACGCCGTCCCGATCCCCGAAGGCGGCGGCGGCATGGGCGGCGGCGGCGGCGGCTCGACGAGCAGCTCGACTACCGGCGCGGGTGGCGCCGGCGGCCAAGGCGGCGCCTGAAATTTAGCGCTCGCCCTTGCCGCCGAGCCAATCGGTGTGAACGAACACGCCCGGCCGATCGGTGCGCTCGTAGGTGTGTGCTCCGAACGCGTCGCGCTGCGCTTGCGTGAGGTTCTGCGGTAGGCGCGCGGTGCGATAGGCGTCGAAGTACGAGAGGCTGGCGGTCATCGCCGGCAAGGGGATGCCGAGCGAGACGGCGAGGGCGACCGTACGCCGCCAACCCGGCTGCGCGGCGTGAACCTGCGCTTCGAGCTCGGGATCGGCGAGCAGGCTCTCGAGCTTCGGATTCTTTTCGTAAGCGCGCATGATCGTGTCGAGCAGCTTCGCCCGGATGATGCAGCCGCCCTTCCAGATGCGCGCCATCTCGCGAAGGTCGATGCCCCATTGTTGCGCGTCGCTCGTGGCCTTGATGAGCTTCAGCCCTTGGGCGTAGGAGCCAATCTTCGCAGCGAGGAGCGCGTCAGCGGCGTCGCGAAGCACGGTCTTCTTCTCGGTGGGCGAGGCGAGGACGGCAGCGCGGATCGCCCCCGATGCGCGGACGCGCTCGTCCTTCATGCTGGAGAGGACCCGCGCGTCGATCGCCGCCGCGATGGTCGGGATCGGAACCGCGAGG
>JBGTSH010000502.1:0-5275 GCA_041940405.1 Polyangiaceae bacterium | reverse complement strand
GGACGAGGCGATGGCCGAGCCGCAGCCGAAGGTCTTGAACTTGGCGTCTTGGATGACGCCCTCGTCGTCGACCTTGATCTGAAGGCGCATCACGTCGCCGCAGGCGGGCGCGCCGACGAGACCGGTGCCGACCGAGTCGTCCTCTTTGTCGAGGGTGCCGACGTTGCGGGGATTCTCGTAGTGCTCGATGACTTTTTCGCTGTACGCCATGGCTCAATCCCTCAATGCGCTGCCCATTGGACGGTGCTCAAATCGATTCCCTCTTTGTGCATTTCGTAGAGGGGTGACATATCGCGGAGCTTCTGGACCTTGCTGGTGACGAGGTCCGCTACGTAGTCGACCTCTTCCTCGGTCGTCCAGCGTCCCAGACCGAACCGGATCGACGAGTGGGCGAGGTCGTCGCCGATGCCCATCGCGTGAAGGACGTACGACGGCTCGAGGCTGGCCGAGGTGCAGGCCGACCCGCTGGAGCAGGCGACGTCCTTGATCGCCATCAGCAGCGCCTCGCCCTCGACGAAGCTGAACGAGACGTTGAGGTTCATCGGCAAGCGCTTCTCACGGTGCCCGTTGACCTGGATCGCGTCGAGCTTGGCTTCGAGCTTGGCGAGGAGCCGATCGCGGAGCGCGCCGATGCGCTTCGATTCTGCTGCGCCTTCGTTCTTCATGATCTCGGCCGCGGCGCCGAGCCCGACGATGCCGGGGACGTTGAGCGTGCCCGAGCGGCTGCCGAACTCGTGACCGCCGCCGTCCATCTGTGCGGTGATGCGGACCCGCGGCTTCGACCGGCGGACGTAGAGCGCGCCGGTGCCCTTCGGGCCGTACATCTTGTGGGCAGTGATGCTGGCGAGGTCGACGTTGAACGACTCGACATCGAACGGAACCTTGCCGATCCCTTGCACCGCGTCCGAGTGGAGGAGGACGCCCTTCTCGCGGGTGATCTTGCCGATCTCGGCGATGGGCTGCACCGTGCCGACCTCGTTGTTGGCGAGCATCACCGAGACGAGGATCGTCTTGTCGGTGATCGCCTTTTTGACGTCGTCCGGATCGACCATGCCGAGCTTGTCGACGGCGAGGTAGGTCACCTCGTAGCCCTCTTTTTCGAGGCGCTTGCACGTGTCGAGCACCGCCTTGTGCTCGATCTTCGTGGTGACGATGTGGTTGCCCTTTTCTTTGTAGAACTCGGCGACGCCCTTGATGGCGAGGTTGTCGCTCTCGGTCGCGCCCGACGTAAAGACGATCTCTTTCGGGTTCTTCGCGCCGATGAGGGCGGCGACCTTTTCACGCGCCACGCTCACCGCTTCTTCTGCGGTCCAGCCGTAGGAGTGACTGCGGCTGGCCGCGTTGCCGAACTTCTCGTTGAAGTAGGGCAGCATGGTCTCGATGACGCGCGGATCGACGGGCGTCGTCGCGTGGTAGTCCATGTAGATCGGAAGCTTGATGGCCATGACGGTTCTGTCTTCTCTGGTTCTCGAAAAAACTCGGTCTCAGGAAACAATCCCCGCCACCAGGTCCGGCTCTGCGTTTCGCTCGCGGCGCTGACAGGCGTCGCAGGCGGCGGCGGGCTCCTCTTCACGAGGGGGTAGGACGCCGGCGAGCACGTTCGGATCGCACGCGTCGCAGGTGTCGAGGTAGCTGATGCTCGATTCGAGCTCGCGCTCGAGCGAGGTGAGGCGGGCGAGCTGCGCACGCGTCTCTTCGAGGCGCTCGCGGTACATCTCGCGGATGTGGTTCATCGCCTGCGCCGCGGTCGGCGCGCTCTCCCACGCGGCGACGACCGACTGGATTTGCGCGAGCGACATACCGAGGTCGTGCAGCTTGCTGATCCAGCGAACGCGCGTGACCGCGGACGGGTCGTAGAGGCGAAAGCGCCCCTTGGACCGCGCATCGGGCTTGAGCAGGCCGATCTCCTCGTAGTGGTGGATCGCCCGCACGGTCTTGCCCGCCGCCTTGGCCAGCTCACCCACTTGAAGGAGCCGCTCCGTCGGTGTTTTTTCGCCACCGATTTGCGCAGCACCGCCGCTTCTCGAGGCCGACTCGAGGATGGGCAGACGGATGGAGCGCTCGGCGGAGGACATGGACTCAAACCCTTACGTGTGCGTTAGAGTTAGTCCCCTGGCCCGGGAGGGTCAAGGCATATCTGCCGTATCGGAAGGTTGTCGTGCTGGTCGTCGCACCCAGAGAAACCTCAGTTGTGGAGGCACTTTGTGAGAGCCGGGCGCTGCTCGGGCTCGCCGCCGACCGTGAGGCGCCAGCCGCCGGGGCGTGGCTCCTCGCCCCGGGGCGGTCGATTGTCCTCGGGCAAATGCAGCACGCGAGCAGGGTCCTCCTCTCGCATCGGCCCCAAAGCTGGTCGGTGCTCCGGCGCGCGACGACCGGCACCGCCGTCGCTCTCGATGGCGGGCTGCTCCTCAGCGTCGCGCTTCCTTCGATCGATGCCGTCTTTCGAGACGCGACGCCGCGCACCGTCCTGAACCGCAACCTCCGGCTCTTTCTCGCGGGCCTGCGGCACGCGTCGCTGCCGGTCGCGTACTTCGGGCGCGAGCACCTCGCGTGGCAGCGGCGACCGATCGCCGTCTGCGGCATGGAGATGGATCCGTCGGGCGCGCTCCTCGTCGAAGCGTTCTTGACGAAGCGGGGCGACCTCGCGATTCCGCGTGAGCTGACGACGGACGTGGAGCGCTCGGTCGATCGCTTCGCCGGCAAGACGAGCGCGCCTTTGGATGAAGCCGCTCCCGCGAAGACGCTGTCCGAGATCGCGGAGCTCGCCCTCGAAGGGATCGCGGAGCGGGTCGGGACGGAGCCCTTGGAGCACCAATTATCCGTAGAGCCGCGCGGCGACGTGATGGTCATGAGCGATGCGAGCCCGCTTCCTCCCGGCTCGCGCCCGCGCGCGCCGCGCGCGGTGCCGATCGGCTGGCTCGATATCGCGGAGACGCCCGCGGGAATCTGGATCGGCGGCGACGTCCTCGCGCCTTCCTACGTCCTCGGTGTGGGGCGGCCAGGACCCGAGCACGCGATCAGTGGAGGCGTCCCCATGGAAGGTGCTTCGTGGGCGGACGTAGAACGCGCTCGTGACCCTTCGCCTTGATCGGCGAAGTGTAGGTGCGGCCCTGGTGCAACAGGTGCCCGCTATTCGCAGATTCGGTCCTGCTGTACTCTCCCGACTTACCCCGGAGGGTTGGAGCTTATGAAGCGCAACACCGTTTTCCTCGCATGGGCTCTCTTCGGCAGCGCGGCCATCGCGGTCGGCGCCTGCAGCGCGTCTCCCGGTTTGGAGGACGACGACGACGGAGACGGTGGAAGCGGCGCGGGGTCGTCGGATGACGACACCAGCTCCTCAGGCTTCACCGATACCACCGGCACGAGCATGGGATCGGGCTGCTCCGATCCGAGCTGCATCGGCTCCAACCCGCAGGGCAACTGCGACTCGGGGCTCGCGATCGACAGCGCCGATCCGATGGATGGTGCGCGAGCGATGGGCATCTGCCAAGCAGCGAGCCCGGGTGGCTGGGGCGTCATCAGCGCGCAATGGGTACGCAGCGACGGTCTCCCGCTCCAGGGCGGCGACGGCGGTCTCTTCGGTGACGGCGGTCCGCTCGAGGGCGGCAAGGGGATCCTCACCCACTTCGGAAGCACGATCATGCCGCGCGAGGGCTCGTCGCTCCTCGCGATCTCGTCGGGTGCCGCTCGCAATCCGACCGACCCGGGCTTCTACGATCCGGGTGGCAACTGGAAGGATTCGATCCCCCACGGCTCGCCTCCCGGCTACCCGAAGGAAGCGCCCGCGTGCCCCGGCGTCATCACCGGCGAGCCGTACGACTCCGCCGGGCTGCAGCTCAACATCCAGGTTCCGAGCGATGCGAAGTCGCTGAGCTTCAACTCGAACTTCTACACGTACGAGTTCCCGGCCTGGATCTGCAGCGAGTACAACGACTACTTCGTCGTCATGATGAATCCAAAGGTCCCCGATCTCGTGGACGGGAACATCGCGTTCGACTCGCAGGGGAACAGCATCAGCGTGAACGCCGGCTTCCTCCAGGTGTGCACGCCGCAGACCGCGGGCGGCAAGGACTTCCCCTGCCCTCTAGGCCCCGGCGATCTGAACGGCACCAACTTCGAGTCGCACGCAGCCACCGGCTGGCTCGAGACGACGGCGCCCGTCACGCCCGGGTCGCAGATCACGCTGCTCTTCACGGTTTGGGACTCCGGCGACGGCGTCCTCGACTCGACGACGTTGATCGACAACTTCAAGTTCGACGTCGACGAGTCGAGCACCGGTACTGCGCCCGTGCCGCAGTGACGTCGAGGTGGCGGGTGACGTCGTCGCTTGGACGACGACGTCCCCGTTGATTCCTCCCCCTTGCCCCTTCCACTGTCGTGGAGGGGGTTTTCCGTTCCACGAAGGCATCACGCCGCTTGGGCGGCGGGCGAGTGGTCGTGCGACCGAGCTGGTGGCTTGTGTTTCACACCAGGGTGTTTTGGTCGGCTCGACTGGCGAGCTCGGTCGCATGCACGCGCCGCCAAGCGCGAGAATCGCGCACTTAGGAAGTTGGTCGAGACCCACTGCGACCGAAGTGGGTTGGCGATGCGACCGAGCTGGTGGGTTGTGTTTCACACCCGGGTGTTTCGGTCGCATGCGGCCGAGCCCTCGATGCGCTGCGGGCGGTCGCGCCCTCGGCGCCGCGGGAGGACCCGCCGCGCAATGACAAAGCAAGAAGCCCCACTCGTCTCCGAGCGGGGCTTCGTCCTTCGCTGACGCTACCGTCAGCTGACGATCAAGCGCGGAGCTCGGTCGCCTTCTTGCTGCCCTTCTTCGCCTTCTTCTCGGGCTTGCCGTTCTTGTGCTTGCCGGCTCCGTTGGCCTTGGCGCCGTTGACGGCGGCTGCGCTGGGGCGGGAGAGATCGTCGGCCATCTTGGCGGCGCGGCTCGTCTTCTCCCACGAGAACTCGCTGCGGCCGAAGTGACCGTAGGCGGCGGTCTCGTAGTAGGTCGGGCGGAGCAGGTCGAGCTCTTCGATGAGGGCCTTGGGGCGCATGTCGAAGTTCTGGAGGATGTACTTCTCGAGGACGCTATCGGCGACGCGGCCGGTGCCGAACGTGTTGACGAAGACGCCGACGGGCTGCGCGACGCCGATCGCGTACGCGACCTGAACCTCGCACTTGGCGGCGAGCTTGGCGGCGACGACGTTCTTGGCGACGTAGCGCGCGTAGTAGCAAGCCGAGCGGTCGACCTTCGACGGGTCCTTGCCGCTGAAGGCGCCGCCACCGTGACGCC
>JBGTSH010000501.1:0-5277 GCA_041940405.1 Polyangiaceae bacterium | reverse complement strand
GATGATCCTCTCGTGGGTGAGCATCATGTAGCCGCCGAGCATGAGCGTCATGAAGAGGACGAAGATCGCACGTGAGATGGCGCCGACGATCCGCTGGCCGAGCTTGAGGAGCTCGACCGAGTTGTCGCTCATGTACTTGGAGCCGCGGGCGAGACCGCGCTGGATGAGCCCGCGCACGCTCGGCGCGCCGTCCCGTTCGACCTTGTCGACGCGCCAGACTCCATCGCCCCGCTGCCGAAGCTCGACGTCGGAGCCGATCTTGAGCTCGTAGCCGCCGTCGTCGCGGCGAACGACGAGGATCTTGTCCTTGTCCTCGGGCCTCTCGGGCGGCGCGTCGCCGTCGATCCGGTCGAGCGCATCGTCGGCGCCGGGGGTCCCGTCCGGCGCGGGGTCGGGCGTGCCCTCACCGGTTCCGGTCCAGGCGCGAAGTCGCGCATCGAGCGCGGGCACCCACGTCGCCTCGGCCTGGGCGATCTGATGAGGCAAGTCGCGACGGAGCGCGCGACCTTCCGTGACCAGGCTCGGAACGACGGCGGCGATGAAGCCGACGATCGCGCCGAGCGTGACGGCGTAGACGAGGAGGATCGCTGCCCAGCGCGGCACGCCGCGCCGCTCGACCCGCAGCACCACGGGAAGCAGGATGTACGCGACGACCAGGCCGAGCACGAACGGCAGCAGGACCTCGTTCGCGACGAGGATGATCGCGGTCGCGCAGAGCGCGCTGATCGTCAGGAAGAGGACACGGTTTCGCCGCCGCCGATCCAGCGAGGGAAAATCACTCATGCGATCCGTCCCGGAAGGTCGGCGAAGTAGGTGAACAGGTGCTTCCGCGTCTCATCGAGGGCCTGCGGGATGACGCGCTTGTCTGCGACGACCGGCATGAAGTTGCTGTCGCCAGACCAACGCGGCACCACGTGAACGTGGAGGTGCTCGGCGATCCCTGCGCCGGCTGCGGGGCCGAGGTTGATGCCGACGTTGAGCCCCTCGCATTTCACCGCTCGCTTGAGGCGGACCACGCTCTCGCGCACGACCCGATGGAGCGACGCGTGAGCAGCGTCGTCGAGCGCCTCGAGGTCGCTCGTGTGCGTCCGCGGGATGATCAAGAGGTGGCCCGCGGCAAACGGGTACCTGTTCATCATGACGATGGTGTCGGCGGTCTGCGCGACGACCAATCGCTGCGCGAGCTCGTCCTGAGGTGCATCTTGGGCGAGGCAGAACACGCAGCCCTTGTCGGCCGATTTCGGCCCGAGGATGTACTCCATCCGCCAGGGAGCCCAGAGCGGAGCGCTCATCGTGCGGGCGAAGTTAGCACCGATGGTGCGCTCGAGTAGGGGTATCCTGCGCGGCTATGCAAAGGTCGACCCTGCTCCTTCTCCTCTCGCTCGGTATCGCGATCCCCCTCGTCGGATGCGATCAGCTCGGCGGCGGCGGTGACAAGGCGAAGAAGTCGAGCGAGAGCGACGAGGACGACGACGACAAGGGCGACAAGAAAAAGAAGAAGAAGAAGAAAAAGGACGACGACGACGAGGACGAAAAGCCGAGCGCCAAGCCGACCGCTACCGCAGCGGCTACGGCTACGGCGACCGCGGCGGCTACCCAGACCGCGGACGCGCCGCCCTCCGCGTCGGGAAGCGCGCCTGAGGCGCCCGGTCCCGGCGGTCGTTCTGCGGTTCCTACGGTCGAAGAGTGGACCAAGGCGCCCGAGGTCACGGTGCTCGGCTCCGACGCGCTCGGCTGCGAGACCAAGCAGGTTCGCGAGTGGATCCGTGTTTCGTGCAAGGGCGAGAGCAAAGAGCGCGGCAAACCGACGGCCGTCGCCATCACCAAGGGCGGTGGCAAGGGCGACACGTTCACCTTCGCGTCGGGCGGCGTCGCCAGCCTGATCTACCCGTTTTACGAGAACCAGGCGCTCGAGGCGACCTTCCGCTGGGAGAAGACGAGCAAAGGCTTCAAAGCCGAGTGGCCGCGGGGCGCGCCGAAGCCGACCGCGTACGGCATCTTCCAGGGCGGCGACGCGCACCTGAAGCCCAAGAAGTAGTCAGCTGTCAGGCTCCAGGCTTCAGGCCAGAATCCGGTCTTTCCTGAAGCCTGAAGTCTGTAACCTGTAGCCGAATCGCGCTTCGCGATTCATTCACGCGCCCGGCTTCGCGGGCTTCGGCGGCAGCAAGAGCTCCGGATCGACGCGGATGTCGAAGACGTTCATCCGCCAGTCGAGGTGCGGCCCGGTGACGCGTCCGCTCTTGCCGCTCTTCGCGAAGATCTCGCCCTTCTCGACGCGGTCGCCGACCTTCTTGGTGATTGCCGAGAGGTGGAGGAACGTCGACGTGAGGCCGCCGCCATGGTCGACCACGACGGTCGTTCCCGAGAGCGGCACGTCCTCTTCGGCAAAGACGACTTCGCCGCACGCCGGGGCTTTGACCGGCGTGCCGGCGGGCACCGCGATGTCGACGCCCCAATGCACGCCGGCTTCTTTTCCGTTCACGATCCGCGGGAGGCCGTAGCGCGACGTGATGCGCCCGTTCGCCGGCCAGGTGAAACCCTGCGTCCAGCAGTCGTCCTTCGAGTACTTCATCCGGGCGGCCTGGATGCGCGCGTCGGCGGCGGCCTTGACCTTCGCCTCCTCGCCCTCGGCGGCGACCTCGTCGTCCGGGACCTCGACCGCCTCGGACGTGAAGGTGCGCTGGCCGACCTCGAACGTGTGGTCGATGACGGATCCGTCCTTCAAACGAATCGTCATCTTCTCGGTCGGGCGCGCCGTGCGCGAGAAGCCGACGACGAACCTGCCCTGATCGTCGACGACGGCGCGATGTCCCGGGAAGTTGATGCCCGCGACCTCGCCGTCGACCTTCGCGAAGACGATGCCTCCCTGGATGGGGTCGCCCTTCAGGGTGAGGCGCTCGTCGGTCTCGGGCTTCGCGGCCTGCTCGGGCTTCGCGGCCTGCTCGGGCTTCGCGGCCTGCTCGGGCTTCGCGGCCTGCTCGGGCTTCGCGGCCTGCTCGGGCTTCGCGGCCTGCTCGGGCTCCTTTGGCGGCGTCACCTGCGCCGGCTCCGCGGGTGGTCGGGGCGTTGGTACGCGTCGATCGTCCCGGCGGCTCTCGGTGTGATCGTCGCGGCGAGCGCTTTCGGACTCCGACCTACCGGCGTCGCGCTGGTCGCTTCGGGCCTGCCCCGGCACCTCTCTTCGAGGCGCCGGAGGCTCCTCCTTCTCCATCTGCTCCGCGACCTCATCGAGGTTGCAGCCGACGATGCCTGCCACGCTCAGGAGCCAGATCGCGCGCCTCATGGCGGGTTGCGTCGCAACAGCCGCGCCACGAAAGTGTCGCCCTCGCGCGTGAGTTTGCGGGTGTTACGCGACCAGCGGCGATCGGCTCCGCCGCACTGTGTCTCTCATGCGCGCGTCGCAGCCGATCAGAGCGAGTGCGCGCAGCGGAAGCCGACGGCGTGGTTCGCGTCGGTCTTGGGCATCGCTTCGCGCGTCGTGACCTCGAGGTTCCGCCAGTGGTAGCTGAGCCAGCCGCCGCCGCGGATTACGTACTCGATCTCGTTGCCGCAGACGTCGGCGGGGTACTCGCAATATGGGCTCTTCGTCCACTCCCAGACGTTGCCGGCCATGTCTTGCAGGCCGTCGGGGGTGTCGCCCTTCTCGAAGCTGCCGACGGGCGCCGTCGTGGCAAAGCCGTCCTCTTCATCGGCGTACATGGCGGGCCACGCTTGTCCGCGCTCGGCGCCGAACGCTCGACACTCCTTGTTGCAGACGTTCGCGAGACGGCGCGTCGGGACCTCGTTGCCCCACGGGTAGAGGCCCTCGCCTTGGTTGTATCGAGGCGGCTGCGCCTTCTTCTTGTGGTGCGCGACGCGGGCGGCCCGCTCCCATTCTTTCTCGGTAGGGAGGCGCTTGCCGGCCCACGCGCAGAACCCGGCGGCTTGTTCCTGCGTGACGCAGTTCATCGGGTGCTGGTCGCGCGCGTCTTGCTCGAGGTTGCAGAAGGCGCCCTTCGCGGGCGCGGTGCAGGCGCCTTGCGCGAGACACGTGCGATAGGCCGAGACCGTGACCTCGGTCTTGTCGATCGCGAACGCGTCGACGACCACGTCGTGCATCGGCCGCTCGGGCTCGAAGAGGTCGTTGCCGATCGTCGCGGTGACGTCGTCGAACTTCACCTCGGGGACGTTCTTGGCGCGATGGGCCGCGAGCGCGTTCATCCCGAACCAGCCGCCGCCACCGATCGCGCCGAGGCCGACGATGACCAGCGCCACCTTGAGGAGGAACCGCCCCGGGCTCGAGCGGCGAAGGACCGCTTCGGGATCGTCGCCCAGCGAAGGCGGGGACGGGTCCACCTCTTTGCCCGTGACGTGCTCGGGTTCCATCGTCGTAAGGGCGCTCATCGCGTTGCCTCCTACGCGCGTCGAGCCACGACTCCCCCATCCGTCGCACAAAAAACCGAACCCTCCCCCGCGAGCGGGGGAGGGCAGGGAGGGGGAAAGCAGGGACAGACGTCTCAGCAAGAGACGTCCGTCACCAGCTCATTTCAAGTCGAGCTTGCCGCCGAGCTTCTCTTTGATGAGATCGCCCAGGGTGCCCGCCGGCGCCTCGACCGAAGCGTACTTGCGCTGCGGCTGAGCCGGACGCTCGACGCCGATGTTCTTCGCGGAGAGGAACAGTCGACGGTCGACCGTGTCTTGGCTCGTGACCTCGCACTTGACGGTCTCGCCGGCCTTCAGCTTGCTGGCCGCGTCGTCCATCTCTTCCTTCGGGATGAGGCCTTCGACGCCCTCGCGCAGACGCACGAAGATGCCGTAGTCCACCACCGAGACGATGAGCGCGTCGTCGAACACGCGGCCGAGCGGGAACTCGGTGAGCATCGACGGCCACGGATCGTCCCAGAGCTGCTTGATGCCGAGGCTGACCTTCTTCTCGTCGTGGTTGATCGAGAGGATGATCGCTTCGACCTCATCGCCCTTCTTGTAGAGGTCGCTCGGGTTGTTGACGCGCACCGACCAGGAAAGGTCGCTGCGGTGAACCATGCCGTCGACGCCCTCTTCGATTCCGACGAAGACGCCGTAGTCGGTGATCGAGCGAACCTTGCCCGCGATCTTGTCGCCGGGGTTGTACTTGTCCGTGAACAGCATCCACGGATCCGGCTCGAGCTGCTTGAGACCGAGGCTGATGCGCTTGGCGCGCGAATCGACCTCGAGCACCTGGCACTCGATCTCCTGGCCGACCTCGAGCAGCTTCGACGGGTGCTTGACCTTCTTGGTCCAGCTCATCTCGCTGACGTG
>JBGTSH010000500.1:0-5280 GCA_041940405.1 Polyangiaceae bacterium | reverse complement strand
ACACCGGCTGGACGTTCTACATCCCGTACTCGTCGACGGTCAGCCAGTCGAGCGTCATCGCGGTCACCTTCGGCGTCTTCATCCTCGGGTTCAGCTCGATCCTGACGGGCCTCAACTTCATCGTCACGATCCACAAGCTCCGCGCGCCGGGCATGACGTTCTTCCGCCTGCCGCTGATGCTCTGGGCCGCGTACGCGACGAGCCTCATTCAGGTGCTCGCCACGCCGGTCCTCGCGATCACGCTGCTGCTCCTCATCTTCGAGCGCTCGTTCGGCATCGGCATCTTCGACCCGAAGCTCGGCGGCGACCCGGTGCTCTTCCAGCACTTCTTCTGGTTCTACAGCCACCCGGCCGTCTACATCATGATCCTGCCGGGCATGGGGATCGCCAGCGAGCTCATCGCGGTGCACTCGCATCGGCGCATCTTCGGCTACCGCGCCATCGCGTTCTCCAGCGTCGCGATCGCGCTCCTCGGCTTCCTCGTGTGGGGCCACCACATGTTCACGTCGGGCCAGAGCGAGCTCTCGAGCACGATCTTCAGCTTCATCACCTTCTTCATCGCCATCCCGTCGGGCATCAAGGTCTTCAACTGGACCGCGACGATGTGGAAGGGATCGATCAGCTGGAAGGCGCCCATGCTCTACGGCATGAGCTTCCTCTTCCTGTTCACGATCGGAGGGCTGACGGGATTGCCGCTCGCGATGATCGGCGCCGACCTTCACCTTCACGACACGTACTTCGTGGTCGCGCACTTCCACTACGTCATGGTGGGCGGCACCGTCGTCGCGTTCATCGGGGGCCTGCACCACTGGTGGCCGAAGATGACCGGCAAGATGTACTCGAACTCCGCGGCCTCGATCGCCTGCGGGCTCATCTTCGTCGGCTTCAACATGACCTTCTTCACCCAGTTCATCCTGGGCACGCAGGGCATGCCGCGCCGCTACTACACCTACCTCGACCAGTTCCAGCCGCTGCACGCGTTCTCGACCTACGGGTCGTGGGTGCTCGGCGCAGGGCTCTTCTTGACCCTCTTCACCTTCCTCCACTCGATCTTCAAGGGTGAGCCGGCGCCGAAGAACCCGTGGGGCGCGCGCTCTCTGGAGTGGGCGGCCGCGTCTCCGCCGGTGACCGAAAACTTCGTCCGCACCCCTGTGGTCACGCACGGGCCTTACGACTTCCCGACGACGGTGAATCGATGAGCGCCGCATCTTCCAGCGTGGGCGCCAAGAAGGGCTCGCCCAACTTCCACGTTGCCCATCACTTCGACAGCGCGGACACGCAGTTCGACGCCGGCCGGATGGGCATCTGGCTGTTCCTGGTCACCGAAATTCTGTTCTTCGGCGGCCTCTTCTGCGCCTTCTTCATCTTCCGCAGCCGCTACTTCGACTCGTTCGTCGAGGCGCACAACCACCTCGACTGGAAGCTGGGCGCGCTCAACACCGTCTTCCTCATCACGTCCAGCCTCACGATGGCGCTCGGCGTCCGCTCCGCGCAGACCTCGAACCAGAAGCTGACGTCGCAGATGTTGCTCGCGACGTTCCTCTTGGCCGGCGCCTTCCTCGTGGTGAAGTACTTCGAGTACACCCACAAGATTCACGACGGCCTGCTCCCCGGGAACCTCTTCTTCCCGGGTGAGGTGCTGACGGATCCGGCGGCCGAGCACGCGCGCCGCCTCGACATCCTGCACAGTAAGGGCTTCGTGTCGCACCACCCGCACGTCTTCTTCTCGATCTACTTCGTGATGACCGGCATCCACGGTCTCCACGTCGTGATCGGGATGGGCCTGCTCCTCTGGATCCTCTTCCGCAACATGCGGGGCGAGTTCTCGGGTCGGTACTACGCCGCCGTCGAGGGGACCGGCCTCTACTGGCATCTCGTCGACTTGATCTGGATCTACCTCTTCCCGCTCCTCTACTTGGTGGGCTGACCCAATGTCCGACCATTCCGCATCCGCTCACGGCGACGGGCACCACCACGCGCCGGACCACGTCCCGCATGTCACGCCGCTTTCGGTCTACATGAAGACCTTCGGCGCGCTCGTGGCGCTCACGATCATCACGGTCGCTGCGAGCCGAGTGCACCTCGGCTCGGCCGTCAACCTCGCTGTCGCGCTCATCATCGCGACGATCAAGGCGTCGGTCGTCGCGGCGATGTTCATGCACCTCGCCTTCGACCACAAGTTCCACACCATCATCTTCGTTTCGTCGGTGGTGTTCCTCGGCGTCTTCGTGTCGTTCACGATGTTCGACACCGAGGCGCGCGGCGAAGCCGACCACCTCGAGAAGAACCGCCCGGTCGACTCCAAGGATCCGTTCGCCAAGCCGAAGGGGCTGACGACGGTGGTCATCCCGGCTGCACCGATGGCTCCGCCGCAGGCTCCTGCGACCGCGGCGCCGTCCGCGTCCGCCGCGCCCGAGCCGGCACCGTCCGCCAGCGCCTCGGCCGAGCCGGAGAGCTCGGCGTCGGCTCCGCCCGCGACCAGCGCGTCGGCGCCCGTGGCTCCGTCGAGCTCGGCGGGTCCCGGCCCAGCTCCGGCCCCTACCCCCTGACATCGTGACGGACGCCGAGCCTTCCGGCCGGCCGTCCGATCCCGGCGCGAGCCCCGGGGCCGCACCGGGCGCCCCGCGCGAGATCATCGCGCCGCGCCCCCGCAGCAGCGAAGACCCGGCCGACCGTTGGTTGGTCGGGCTTCGTTTCGTCGCGGTAGGCGGCATGGCTGCGACGATCATCGCGGCCACCCAGCTCGTCGACGGCCTCGAGATCACCGAGATGATGACGGTGCTGCTCGCCATCGGCGCGAGCAACCTCGTTTGGCTGACGCTTCTGTCATGGCCGCGCGCGCAACCGCAAGGCGAGCCGGATCCGGAGCGCGCCGAGAGGCCTGCGGGGCGCCGGTACGTCGAGGCGCAGCTCTCGGTCGACGTGATCTCGCTGGCGGCGATGTTGTGGTTCGCGGGCGGCGTCACCAACCCGTTCACCGTGTTTCTCACGTTCCAGATCGCGCTTGCCGGCCTGCTCTGTACGCCGCGCGCGACGCTCGGGATCACGGCGCTCACGCTGATCTCCGCGGCGGTGCTCACGCTCGCGCCGCCGCTGCCGCCGCTGCCGCCGGGGCTCTCTCGGATCGCGACTGCTGCCGCGGTCAGCTCGCTCGCCGCTCTGCTCGGGGCGTTCGTCGCCGTCTACGCCGCACGCCTCTCGCAGCTGCGCGCAGACAGCGCGAGGAACGAGCGCCTGGCGGTGCTCGGACGCCTCGTCGGCTCGATGTCGCACGAGCTGAACACCCCGCTCGCGACGATCCTTCTGCTGTCGAAGGATCTCGAGCGGTACCGCGCCGAGATGGGCGCCGAGGAGGTCGCCGAGGCGATCGCCAGCATCGCTCGCGAGGCGGAGCGGGCGAACGACATCGTCGGTCTGGTGCGCGGCCACGTCGGCCCCGACCAGGCGACCGAGCCCGTCGAGATCTGCGCCTTCGTCGAAGAGCTCGCGCGCGCGGAGCTCGACCGCCTGAACTTCACCGGAGAACGCCGCTTCGACCTCGACCGGCCGCTGAACGTGCCGATCATGAAGCGCGCGTTCGTCCAGGTCATCGCGAACCTGTTGCGTAACGCCGCCGAGGCAAGCCTCCTCGGTCGCAAGAAGCGGATCGTCGTCAGCGTGAAGCAAGAAGACGGTTTTGTCTTCGTCGCGGTCGAAGATCGCGGACCCGGCTTCTCGCCCGAGGTCCTCTCCCGCCTGGGCGAGCCGTTCCAAACGACCAAGGAGGCTCAGGGCGGGATGGGACTCGGTCTCTACGTCTCGGCGCTGCTCGCGAAGCAGATGGGCGGGACGCTCAGCGTCGAGACCGTTCGCGGCGGCGGCGCACGGGTCGTCCTCAAGCTCGGAGCGGGGTGAAGCGCGCCGCGATCGGAATGTTCCATTTTGGATCGACTTGCGTGGACATGCGTCGATTCGCCGCGCGCTCTCGGTGACACGAGTAGAAGAGATCGTGCCACTGAACATTTCGCCATGATCCGCGCTTGGTGCTCGTGCGTAGTCGTGCTGCGATTCGACTCTGCCGCATGTCGTCTCCAACGAGGCGGCGAGCGAGTGTTACTTGAGGGAGATCCGAATGAAACTTTGGCTCAAAGGAACCGTAGTGGCGGCGGCCGCGCTGGCTGCCTCGGCCGCGCTCGCCGCGGACCATGCCGATGGTCCCGCCGCGAAGGCCGCCGGGGAAAGCGATATCAACGACGTCTACACCTGGATGACGGACGACAACTCGAAGCTCGTCCTGATCCAGACGGTCGGGGGGGTGCCGGGTGTCGACAACTTCTCGTCCGCAGTCCAGTACGCCTTCCACGTGGGTCGCGGCGAGGACGCTCCGCCCGCGAACCTGATCGCGCCTCCTCCCGACAACACGGACATCATCTGCGAGTTCGACAGCAACACCGCGGTCGCCTGTTACGTCGGACAGACGCAGGGCATGCCGGCCGCCGACTTTGCGATCGGTGACCCCTCCAGCGATCAGGGGCTCACGAGCAACGGCGGGACCTTCCGCGTTCACGCCGGACGGCACGCGGATCCGTTCTTCTTCCACCTCGACGGCTTCAACGCCGCGCGCGGGCTCGTCCTCGCGGCCGTTTCGGGCGGCATCCTCACGCCCAACGACTTCCTCCCGTCGGGCTGCGTCGAAGAGCCGTTCATGAACCTGGCGCTGTCCAACGTTCCGGCGCTCGCCGCGCAGTACGGCGACGCGACGACCGTGTCGGGCCTGCTCCTCGGCCTCCTCAACGGCGACATCAACCCCGACCTCGCGTGCCCGAACGTCGCGACCTGCATGGGCGCGGCGAACACCCCGGGTGAGTTCTCGGTCGACGCCTTCGAGACCAACAAGGTCCTCGCGATCGTCGTCGAGATCGACAAGGCCGCCATCGCGGGCACGGGCGAGTTCTTCTACGTCCACGCCAGCACCCACCAGAAGCCCTGAGGTCGAGCACCATGAACAACATGACCAAGCTCCTTGGCCTCTCCGCTGTCGGGCTCGCCGTCTCGCTCTCCTCCGTTGCCTGCGGCGATAGCGAAGAGGGCTCCGGCGGATCGGACACGACTTCGACGTCGACAACGACCAACCCGACGACCACCACCAGCTCGTCGCAGTCGTCGACGAGCACGGGCATGATGGCGACCGACCTGCCGATCCTGGGCAACCAGATCGATCGCATGGGCCGCGCCGCGATCAACACCGCGACCACCAAGACGTTCACGCCCAACGCGATGCGCGATCCGGCCCAGGACGCG
>JBGTSH010000499.1:0-5306 GCA_041940405.1 Polyangiaceae bacterium | reverse complement strand
CATGATCTTGTTGTGCCGTTTGTCCCAGAGCGAGAGGTCGCGCAGCACCTTGCTGACGCGTTCGTCATCCTTCGGCTTGCCGAAGAGGCCCCGGCTGAACGTCACGGTGGCCCACACGGTCTCGAACATGTCGGTCGAGAGCTCTTGCGGGACCAGCCCGATCAGCGATCTGGCCTCGCGCGGCTCCTTCGCGATGTCGTGCCCGTCGACGACGATGGTTCCGGCCGTCGTCCGCACGATGCCGCAGACGGCGTTGATGAGCGTGGTCTTACCGGCACCGTTGGGGCCGAGGAGGGCGAAGATCTCACCCCTCTCGATGTCCAAATCCACGGACTTGAGCGCCTGAAAGCCGGATGCGTAGGTCTTTTCGAGGCTCTTGATCGAGATGATCGACACAGGGCTGCACATCTAGACTCGGCCTAAACGCCCCGTCTAGGTCGGGATATGCTTTCGCGGACAGCATGCCCATGACGTTGCGTTTTCGCATCGGCGGGATTCCGGTGGAGATCCACCCGCTCTTCTGGGTGGCCACGCTCGCGCTCGCGCACGACCGCTTGTTCGAGCCGCTGCACCTCTCGAGCTGGGTCCTGGTCGTATCGGTCTCGATCCTCGTCCACGAAATGGGCCATGCCTTGGCGCTGAGAAGGCTCGGGCACCGGCCGGGCGTCGAGCTCGGCGCGATGGGCGGGATGACCTGGGCGGCGAGCCGAACGGGGCTCACTCCCCTCGCCGATATCCTCGTTTCGCTCGCGGGACCGATCGCCGGCTTCATGATCGGTGTGCCTCTGACGGTGCTCGGTTGGCTCTTCCCAGGCCTCTATTCGCTGCCGGTTTTCGGCGTGTTTTACGCGGACATCGTGTTCGTGAACGTGTGGTGGGGCCTCCTCAACCTCCTCCCCATCCTGCCGCTCGACGGAGGACACGTGATGCGCGCCTGGCTGCGCCGCTCATGGCCTTCGGTCGCGACCGCTCGCTCGCTGCAAGTCTCGGCGGGCGTCGCTGCGATCGTCGCGATCGTCGCGTTCTTGCGCGGCGACTCGTTCCTCGCCGTCGCCGCCGGCGCCCTGGCTGCTTACAACTTCAACGCCGTCAGGCGTTGAGCAAACAGCAATGCTCAGCTGCGAGGAGGGCCTGACGCTTCAGTTCGCTTTGCAGTACGCCGGCGTCATCATGTTGCAGCCCTGACCGTTGTTCGGACAGTCGGCGGGATCGGCCGGACAGGGGATCGTGCACTGCGATCCCATCCCGAACGCGAAGCACTCGCCCGGCGTGGTGCCGACCGCGCAGCAGCTGTCGCCGGCGGTGCAGTCGGCGCCGAACATCAGGCAGCCACCGGTGCTCGTCGAGCCGCTGCCGGTAGCGCTCGTCGCCGTTGTCGAGGTCGTCGTCGTCTCACCACCACCACCGCCGCCGCCGCCGTCGCTGGTGTCATCACCACACGCCGACAACCCGAGCACGAGCGAAAGGCCGCTGATCGCGAGGAGCCTCGTCATTGGACAAAAGCTATCACGGCGCGATCACGCCTTGAACTTCTTGAAGTTGCGGACGCTGAGGCCCACCATCACGAACGAGATCGCCGCGAGCGCGAGCACGTTCGGCAAGAGCTCCACCGGACCGGCGTTCCGCAGCACCACGCCGCGCATGATCTCGATCATGTGGGTCGCCGGCAGCGCGCGACCGATCCACTTCAGGACGAACGGGAGACCCGCCGACGGAAAGATGTAGCCCGAGAGAAAGATCGACGGCAGGAGCGTGAACTGCGCCATCTGCTGCGCTTGCGCCTGCGTCTCTGCGCGGGTCGAGATGAAGAGCCCCATCGAGAGCAGCGAGAACAGATAGACCAGCGCCATCGTGAAGAGGAAGACGAGGCTGCCGCGGATCGGGACGCCGAAGCCGTAGCGCATCGCGAAGAGGATCATCGCCATCTCGGCGAAGCCCACGAAGAGATAAGGCGCGAGCTTGCCGAGCATGAGCCCCAGAGGATCGATGGGCGTCACCAAGAGCTGCTCGAGGGTACCCGTCTCGCGCTCGCGCACGATGGAGAGCGCGGTGAGGACGATCGCGACGATCTGGAGAAGGATGGCGACGAGCCCGGGGATGATGAAGTTCGCCGTGCGGCCATCGGGATTGAACAGGATGATCGGCTGCACGCTCAGCGCCGGCCCTCGCGCCGCGCCCGAGGTGCCGACGTTCTCGGAAAGCGCTCGCACGCTCTCGTCGGCGGCGACCCCGTTCACCGCGCCTAGCGCCTGCGCGCTCACGTTCGAGTCCGAGCCGTCGATCAGCACGAGCACCTTCGCGCCGGTGCCTCGCAGGCGGGTCTCGTCGTAGTCCGGAGGGATGATGACGCCGACCTTGGCGCGACCGGCGGCGATGTCCTCGCGCGCGGCGCGCGGGTCCGAGGTCACGTGCTTGATGTGGAACGTGTGCGTCGCCCGGAGCTTGTCCATCAGCTCGCGGCTGTCGGCGGTCATGTTCTGGTCGACGACGACCGTGGGGACATTGGTGACCGTCTGATCGATGAAGCCGAAGAGGATGAGCTGAAAGAGCGGGATCGTGAGGGCGATGACGAAGGTCGACCTGTCGCGCCTCATGTGGACGAACTCCTTCAAGAAGATCGCCACGAAGCTGCTCCAGAACCCGCCCACTATCGGTACGCGCCTGCCGGCGCGCCTCCTCCGGGTGCGGCGCCCTGCGCGGCGCGCTCGCGCGCCTCGGCCTCTTGCTCGGTGAGGGTGACGAAGACGTCCTCGAGCGACGGCGCGATCGAACGCACCGTCGCATCGGCGAAACCTCCGGTGATGAGCTCGGCCGCGAGCGCTCGGTCGTCCAGCGCTTCATCGACGACGGCATGGACCGACTGCCCGAAGATCGTCGCGCTCTTGCAGTAAGGACGGCCGCGGAGCCAAGCGAGCGCGCGCGCGGTCGCGGCCGCCTCGACCTCGACACGGCGCGTGCCCTCTCGATGGAGCGCCGGCAGCGCCTTGAGCTCGTCCGGCGTGCCGCTCACGATCATCTTGGCGAGGTAGAGGTAGCCGACCTCACCGCAGCGCTCGGCCTCATCCATGTAGTGGGTCGTGACGAGCATCGTGATCCCCTGCGCCGCGAGCTCGAAGAGCAGATCCCAGAGCTCGCGTCGCGCCACCGGGTCGATCCCGGCAGTGGGCTCGTCGAGGAAGAGCACGCGCGGCTCGTGCATGAGCGCGCTGCCGAGCGCGAGGCGCTGCTTCCACCCGCCGGAGAGGAGCGACGCGCGGCGATCGAGGTACGGCCGGATGTGCGTGAGCTCGATCGCCGCTTCCTGGCGCTCGCGCAGCCGCGCGCCCGAGAGCCCGTAGACACGCGCGTAGAAGTCGAGGTTCTCGCGCACGGTCAGATCGCCGTAGAGGGCGAACTTCTGGCTCATGTAGCCGATGCGGCTGCGGATCTCTTTGCCCTGGGTCGCGACATCGAGCCCGAGGACCTGGGCCGAGCCGGCGGTCGGCGCGAGCAGGCCGCACAGAATACGGATGAGCGTCGACTTGCCGGAGCCGTTCGGCCCGAGCAGGCCGTAGATCATGCCGGTGTGCACGGTGAGGTCGACGCCATCGAGCGCGGTGAAGTCGCCGAACTTGCGGCTCACGCCGCGGACGACGATCGCCGGCTTCGTGGATCGCGGCGGCTCGTCGCTCATGGCGCCCCCGGCGGCCGCGGCACCCTGACGATCGCCGCCATCCCCGCGCGCAGGACGTCCTTGCCCTCGAGGATGTCGACGCGCGAAGCGAAGACCTGGTTCGCGCGCTCGTCCGCGGTCTGGAGGTTCCGAGGCGAATACTGCCCCTGCATGTCGACGTGCGAAACGCGCGCCTTGAAGGCTCGATCCGGGAACGAGTCGACGTACACGGGAACCTCGTCGCCGGGGTGCACCATACCGATCTGCGTCTCGGGCACGTACATCCGCACGAAGAGCTGATCGCTCTCGAGGAGCACCGCCGCGGTGGCGTTCGGCAAGAGGATGTCGCCCGGCCGCAGATCGAGCGTCTCGATGCGAGACGCCGCGGGCGCGACGATCGTCAGCTCGGCGATCGACGTCTCGATGAGCGCGAGCTGTCCTTTGGCGGCGAGGACCTGCGCGTCGGCGGCGCGGATGTCCTCGACGCGAGCGCCTGCCTCGACGAGCCTCGCTCCGGCGGCCGCTTCTTGCGCGCGGCTCGATGCGGCAGCGATCTGCTCCGAGCGAACGCCCTTCTCGAGCTCCTTGAGCGCCTCCTCGGCGACCTGGCGTGAGCCGGTCGCGTTCCTCAGGCTCGCCTCGGCTGCATCGAGCTCGGCCTTCGATATCGCATTGGCGGCGACCAGGGCGCGGGCGCGCTCGGCGTCGAGCCGCGCCTTTTCTTCGAGCGCCTTGGACGACTCGACCTTCGCGCGGGCGGCGCGGATCTCCTCTGGCCGCGCGCCGTGCCGCGCCTCCGCGAGAGCGGCAGCGGCGGCTCCGGAGCGCGCCTTGGCCTGCTCGATTTCTTCGGGACGCGCGCCGCTCTTCAGCTTCTCCAGGGTCGCGATTGCCTGGTCGAGCTGCGCGGCGGCGACGAGCCTTCGCGCTTCGAGATCGCCCGGCTCGAGGATGACGAGCGTCGCGCCTGCCGGGACGTTGTCGCCCTCTTTGACGAGCACCTCTTTCACGCGGCCGCCGGTTCGGGATCCGACCTCGATCGTTCGCGCCTCGATCGTGCCGCTCCATTCGTATGGCTGTGTCTTGAGGTATCGCTGGTAACCGAGGTAGCCGAGGACCGCGAGCGCGACGAGGACGAGCGGGATGAGCGCTTTCGGAGGGCCGCGCCGCTGCGGTTCGGTTGGAGTCGCCGTCGCCACGATTGATGTCGAGGCTAACGTGGGGGGCGGGGCGGGCGAGAGGAAGCGTTACTCACGAACCAGGGGAAGGTTTTGGAGTGAACTTTCTCACGCGCGGGAGCGGGAGCGGGTGTGGGCGCGGGAGCGGGCGAGAGAGCGGGCGCGGGCGAGAGAGCGGGCGAGGGCGTGGGCGTGGCGGCGCGTCGCTTCGCTCGCGCCGCGAGGGCGTGAGCGAGAACGAGAACGAGAGGGTTGGCTCGCTCGGGCTCTCCCATCTTGCCGGAGTGCTCGGTGGGTCAAGGCCAAGCCGCGCGCTGCGCGCGCGGTGCCGGCTCGCTTCGCTCGCCGTCAGCCTTGACTCCACCTGCGCGCTCCGGCGGCGACGGGTGAGCCCTCGCGCGGAACCGTTGCGTGCGGGGCGCATACGGAGGTGCGCGATGCTTCGGATCTATGGTGAGTTTCTTTGGGTGCTGCGT
>JBGTSH010000498.1:0-5316 GCA_041940405.1 Polyangiaceae bacterium | reverse complement strand
GGTACAGGCTCCTCCACGCCTCGAGCGCCGAGGCGCTCGAGGCGATCTTTCGGCTCGCACAGAGCGACGATGGACGCCTCATCGCGCTCGCGGCGCAGGCCGGGTGGCGCCGGGCACGAGGCGAGGAGGAGGAAGGCGGCGACGCGTCCCGCGATCGCACCGCCGACACCGCGGGTCGTGCGATCGCCCTCGCGCCCGAGCTCGCGACCCCTCGCCTCGTCTTGGCGCGGATCGGCCTTGCCCAGGGGACGCTCGTCGAAGCCGCTCGTGCGCTCCGAGAGAGCCTGCGCCTCGCGCCCGGCGCGCCCGAAATCCAGGCGCTCTTCGGCCGCGTGCTCGCGCTCGTGGGCAGGCCGCGGCAAGGCCTCACCTTCCTCGACGCCGCGCTGACGCTCGAGCCGACCCTCGAAGAGGCGAGCTGCGATGCGCTCCGCGTCCGGGCGCTCCTTGGAGAGTGGGGCGCCATCGAACGCGCGGCAGCGTCCCCCGCGCGAAGCCCCGACCACGACTTCATGCTCGCGCGCCTCGCCCTCTGGCATCCGGATCCCGGGCTCGCACACGCCGTCGCACGCATCCCGGGGCTCTCGCCTCGCGCAGCGATGCTCGCTTCGGCGAAGCGAGGGCAGGGCGGTATCCAAGGCGCGCTTCAGGCCGTGCGCGCGAGCCAGCCCAACACGGTCGAGGAACGCGTCGAGTCGCTTCAGATCGAGGCCGAGGTGCTTGCGAGCGCCGGCGACGAGACCGCCGCGCTCTCGCAGATCGAGGCGGCGTCGAACCTCGGCCTCAGCGACGTCACGTGGCTCGAGCGGTGTCCGCTGCTCGCAGCGCTCGGCGGGCAGCTCGCGTCGATCGCCGCCGAAGTCGGCCGGCGCGCCGAGAACGTACGACTCGTCCTCCGGACGAGCTCGTCTCGCGGCTGACGGCCGCGCTCAGCCCTTCGCTCTTTCCATCAGCGCGTGGAACGCGTCGTGGACCTTCTCGAGCGTAGGCTCCACACCCGCCTTGTCACCTTTGCATGCGGCGTCGAGATCGCCGACCGTCTTCGTCAGCGTGTCGGCATCGGTCTTCCACGCCGCTGCGTCGCCCTTCGGCTCGGCAGCGACCTTGGCGGCCTCGTCCTTCATCGAGCCCGTGGCGGCGCACGCTTTGTCGACGCGACCGGCGCCCTTTTCCGCGTGGTACACGGGCGCGAGCACGTCATGGAAGGACTTGATGGCGCCTTCCATCTTGGGATGGTGGTGCTCGCCGCCTTCCTCGTGGCCATGCCCGTGCCCGCCCTCGTGCTTCTCGCCCTCGGCGTGCTCGGACTCGTGCGAAGCATCGTGAGCGGGCGCCTTGGAGCCGCCACAACCCACGACAACGACCGAAAGACCCAGGGCGATCGACAACGAGCGGAGGACCGATTGCATGGGGCGCACCTACCAAAGGGGCGCCCCCGCCGCCAGCCATCGCTTCCAGGTCATCGGGAGAGCTCGAGAGCGACCGCGAAGCCGTTCACCGCTGCAGCGATGCGCACGGCGTCGTGCACGTGCTCTTCGGTGAGCCCGCCTTCGAGGACGACCTTCTCGTGCGCTTTCACGCAGGTCTCGCACCCGCCGATGGCGCTGGCCGCGAGCGCGAAGAGCTCGAAGTCGACCTTGGCGCCCGCCGGCTTCACCAGGCGGTTCATCCTGAGGCGCGCCGGACGATCCGAGTAGCTCGGCTTCTCGATGAAGTGCCGGAAGCGGTAGTAGACGTTGTTCATCGCCATGAGCGCTGCCGCGGCGAGGGCGTCCTCGACCACCGCCGCGCCGACCTCGGGCGGCGCAGCAGCGGTCAGCGCGGCGCGGAGCTCGGGGCTGCGCGCCGCGACCGCCGACGCGATCGCGACGCCCCAGCGCTGCGGCACCGACAGCGAGCCCGAGCCGAGGACCCCGTCGAGGTTGAGACGGAGGTCCTTGGCCGGCTCGGGGGATCCTGTCGCGGAGCGTTTCGAGCGCGGCCGCGGTCACGCCGCCTCCAGCGTGGGATCGCCCTTCTTCCAGTTGCACGGGCAGAGCTCGTCGGTCTGCAGCGCGTCGAGAATGCGGATCACCTCGTCGACGTTTCGGCCGACCGACAGGTCGTTCACGCTGACGTGGCGGATGATGCCTTGCGGGTCGACGACGAACGTCGCACGGAGCGGCACGCCGTCTTCCTTGTGCAGGACGCCGAGCGCCGTCGAGAGCTCGCGCTTGGTGTCGGCGAGCATCGGAAACGGAAGCTCCTTGAGGTCGGGATGGTCCTTTCGCCACGCGAGGTGGACGAAGTGCGTGTCGGTGCTGGCGCCGAGGACGACCGCGTCACGATCCGCGAAGTCGCGATTGCGCCGGCCGAACTCGGCGATTTCGGTGGGACACACGAACGTGAAGTCCATCGGCCAGAAGAAGAGGACCTGCCACTTTCCCGGGTGGCTTTCGTGCGTGACGGGGGAAAACTCGTGCCCCTTCTCGAGGCTGTGGCAAGCGAGCAGCTTGAACTCGGGGAGTCGGTCGCCAACGGTGAGCATCTCTGGAATCTCCTTTGGGTGGGCGGCGCGCGTGCGCCGATGAAAGGCAAGATGGTCCCCTCGGAGTGATTGCTCCAATACATCTTTACGAAAGATGTGATAGATAATTGCTATCGTGAAGCTCGCCCCCCTGCCCTTCTCGCTGCGTCAGCTCCAGTACGCCCTCGCCGTGAGGGAGGCGTTGAGCTTCCGGCGCGCCGCCGAAAAGTGTCGTGTGGCGCAACCTTCGCTGAGCGCTCAGGTCGCCCAGCTCGAGGACGCGCTGGGCGTGCAGCTCTTCGAGCGCGACCGGCGTCGCGTGCTCGTGACCCAGGCGGGTCGCCAGCTCCTCGATCGCGCGCAGCGCCTCTTGAATGAGGCCGAAGATCTCGCGACGACCGCGAAGCAAGTCGGCGATCCGCTCACCGGCTCCCTTCGCATCGGCGTCATTCCGACGATCTCGCCCTATCTCCTGCCGTCGGTCACGCCCGCGCTCCGCGCTGCCTACCCGCGCCTCTCGCTGCAATGGATGGAAGAGAAGACGCCGTCGCTCGTGCGCGCCCTCGCAGCCGGCGACGTGGACGCCGCGATCGTCGCGCTCGAAGCCGATCTCGGAGAGGTCGACAGCGAGGTCATCGCCGAGGACGCGTTCCTCTTGGCGACCCCCGCCGGACACCCGCTCGGCACCGCGCGCGGCCCCGCTCGAGCTTCCGAGCTCCGACAGGCGCCCGTGCTCCTGCTCGATGAGGGGCACTGCCTCCGCGAGCAGGCGCTCTCACTCTGCAACGTCGTCCGGGCCGAAGAGGCGGAGTTTCGCGCCACGAGCCTCACCACGCTCGCCCAGATGGTCGCCGGGGGCGCAGGGATCACGCTGCTGCCCGAAATCGCCGCCCCGACAGAAGCGGACCGCGCGGGCCTCTGCCTCCGCCCGTTCGAGGCGCCTGCGCCCTCACGAACCATCGCGCTCGTTTGGCGAAGGCGCTCTGCCCTCGCGCCGGCGCTGAGAAAGCTCGCCGCCACCTCGCGCGAGGCGTACCCGCGCGCGCGCCCCAAGCAGGGCTCCGCTCGCCGAAAGCGCTAATAGGCTAATACTATCAGTACGTGACAAATGTTGTCTTGGCGCCGCCCTCCGCCGGCGCCTATGTTCTCGAACCAGGAGGAAATGACCATGTATCCCAGCCCCAGCAAGCTGCCCGAGGCAGCACGCGCCAAGCTCGCGGAGACCTTGAACGCCCGGCTCGTCGACGGCCTCGACCTGCACAGCCAGATCAAGGTCGCGCATTGGAACATCCGCGGTCCGCTGTTCTCGTCGCTGCACCCGCTCTTCGAGACGTTCGCCGTCAGCCTGGCGAACCACAACGACGCCATCGCAGAGCGCGCCGTCACGCTGGGCGGGCGTGCCTTCGGGACGGTCCGGCACGTGGCGAAGTCGTCGCGCCTGCCCGACTACCCCCAAGACACGACCAAGGATCTCGATCACGTCAAGCTGCTCGCCGAGCGCTTCGAGGCGTACCTGGACGGCCTGCGCGAATCGCGCACCATCGCCGAAGAGCTGCGCGACACCGACACGGTCGACCTCTTCACCGGGATCGTGACCGAGTTCGAAAAACACGACTGGTTCCTGCGAGCGTCGCTACCCTGACGCTCGATGCTCAAAGGTCGGAAGCTCGTCTTCTCGTCGCTGGCCGCGGCGGCGCTCGCCTGCTCGGGCACATCGGATCATCCCGAGGTGGCACGCACCGGCAACGCGATCTCGAGCGCCAAGGCAGACGCGAAGCGCGGCTTCGATCGGTACGCGCACCACTGGACGGTGACGACCGACGGCGACGTCCGGGCGATCCTCTTTCCGCCCTCCGGCGAGATCGTCACCGTCGGCGGCGCGTACGCACGCGTTCGAGCGCGCGAAGACGGCAAAGAGAAGCGCGCGGCGCAGCTCGGGTGCGGCCTCACTGCAGGCGGCGTCACGTTCGATCCGAAGCGGGGCATCCTCTTCGTGTGCACCGGCGACATCCGCGCATTGGACTGGCCGAAGCTCACGCCGCGTACGCTCACGCATCTCGATGACGTCGCGCTCGCCGCCGCTTTCACCGACAGCGAGATCGCGATCCAGATAACGACCCGAGGGACCCTGGCGTCGCGGGGCGTGTTCGCCGACTTGGTGCTCTTCGATCGAAAGACCCTCAAGCAGACGGGCAACCTGCCCTCGACCGAGGGCCCGGCCGCGCTGTCGCTCGAGGGATTGCCGGCCGGCCTCCTCGTCGCGGTATTCCAGACCGGCGTGGCGCTTCGCGAGCCGGGATCGAGCGGATGGCGGCGCTTCGTGAAGGGCGGTCTGCCTTCGGTCGCCGTTCCCTCGCCGAACGGCAAAGAGGTCTTCCTCTCTCCGCGGCCCAACGAGTCGGTCACCGTCGACGTCGCCTCCGCGACGATCACGCGGACCTGGCGCGGGCTGAGCCCCCGCTCGGTCGCCTGGCTCGACCTCGACACCATCGCGACAGCAGGCGGGGGCAAAGGCATCCGCTTGCTGGACAGTGCCAAGACCGAGGTCGTCTCCGGCGACGATGCAGCGTTCGATCGCGTCGCCGCTTCGGCAAGAGGCGACGTCCTCTGCGCCCACAGCACCGAGAGCCGAAAGCTGGTCTGCTACTTCGACAAGGTTCCGCCCGGCTACGATCCGAAGAAGGCCAAGCCCGACACGGACAAGGAGCCGGAGCCCGAAATGATGCCCCTCCTCGAGTAGGCGCATGGACTCTTCGATCGCCGCGGCGGCCCGCGCGCTCCGCGCCGGCGATCCACTCGGCGCGCTGAAG
>JBGTSH010000497.1:0-5396 GCA_041940405.1 Polyangiaceae bacterium | reverse complement strand
TTTCGGAAGCTGGGGACGGCCAACGTGCCGCTACTTACGATGAACGCGGCCAAGCAAGCCTATGTGCGCCGGGATATGCAGGACTGGGCGGACCACTGGGGCGTGCCGTTCGTGTTTCCCGATCACTTTCCGTTGCGCAGCGTCTTGCCATTGCGGGTGGCGTTGGCCGAGCCCGCCGCGAGCGCGCCGATCTATCGCGCGGTTTGGGCGGAGGGGATCCGGGTCGATGATCCTCCGTCGCTCGCAGGGGTCTTGACGCGGGCGGGGCTTCCGGCGGCCGCATTGCTCGAGCGGGCCCAGGACCCGGCGATCAAGGGGCAGCTGCGGGCCAATACGGAGCGGGCACGGACCCGGGGGCTCTGCGGCGTGCCGACCGTGGAGATCCGCCGTGGCGAGCGCTCGGAGATCCTGTGGGGACAAGATCGCCTCGGACAGGTCGCGGCGATCCTCGACGGTTGGTGGCCTCCGGGCCCCGCATAGGGCCGGAGGGTCCGGCGCGTAGCTCGGTGGGGCTCGGCGGATGGACCGGTCACGAACTCGACCGTTGGACGGGGTCGATGTAGGTCCTGACGGCGCGCACCGGGGCCTTGACCCGCGGTGTGCTCGCGGCGACAGTCGGCCATGGCAACCGCCCTTCCCACGCTGTCCCCCCGCGAAGGCTACGATCGCTGGGCGCCTGCGTATGACTCGTACGACAACCCGGTGGTGGCGCTCGACGGGCCGGTGGTGGAGCGATTGCAAGGCGACGTGCGGGGGCGTCGGGTCGTGGACATCGGCTGCGGGACCGGGCGGCACGCGCTGCGCTTGCTCGGGGCGGGCGCCGAGGTCACGGGGGTGGACTTCTCGGTGGGCATGCTCGGGGCGCTGCGAGCCAAGCACCCGCCGTCGTCGCTACGCCTGGTGGAGCATGATCTGACCCAGGGGATTCCGCTCCCCGATGGTGCGTTCGATCTGGTGCTGTGCTGCTTGGTGATGGAGCACCTGCCCGACCTCGGGCAGATGGTGGCGGAGATGGGTCGCATCGGGCGGTCGGGGGCTCGTATCGTGGTGACCGATCTGCATCCGCAGTGGACCCAGCGGGGGCTGCATGCTCGGTTTCGCGAGGGGGGCGACAAGCTCCAGATCGCGGGGCAGGAGCATCGGATCTGTGACTACGTGATGGCGGGCGTGCGGGCCGGGCTTCGGCTGGAGCGGATGGAGGAGCACGGAGTCGACGACGCGCTGGCGGAGCTCGCGGCCCGTTATGCACGAAGCCACGGTCCGTTCGAAGCCGAGCAGTTCGCAACCCGCTATGGTCTGGGACGATCGACCGCCGCGGCGGTGCTCGGCCCGCTCGTCGCGAGCGGCAAGCTGCTATCGGGATCCTTCACGCCGGGACGCACCGGCGAAGAGCTGTGCGATCCCGAGGTCCTTCGCACGATCAAACGCCGCAGCCTGGCGCGCCTCCGTCGTGAGGTGGAGCCGGTGCCCGAGGCCGCGCTCGGCCGCTTCCTCGGTTCATGGCACGAGCTCGATCGTCCGCGCTCCGGCATCGACGCGACGCTGTCCGTCATCGAGCAGCTCGAAGGCCTCGCGCTCCCGGCGAGCGTGTGGCTCGAGGACGTGCTGCCTCGTCGTGTCCGCGACTTTCGCGCCTCCGACCTCGACGACTTGTGCTCCGCGGGCGAGATCCTCTGGCGCGGGGTCGAGCCCATCGGCGCCGGCGACGGTCGTGTCGCGTTCCACCTCGCCGAGCGCTATGCGCTCCTCGCGGCCCCGACCACCGAGCCGGCGCACCCGCGCGCGGCGGACATCCTGGCGGTCCTCGAGCGACGCGGCGCGGTCTTCTTCTCGGACCTCGTGACGCAGGTGGGCGGGTTCGCGAACGACATCCTCGAAGCCCTTTGGGATCTCGTGTTCGCGGGCCTCGTGACGAACGACACCACGACCCCGCTGCGGTCGTACTTCAAGCTCGGGGCACACCGCGAGCGCTCGGGCGGTCGTCCGCGGCTCCGCACGCGGCGCGCGCTCCCGCCTGGAAGCGAAGGGCGCTGGTCGCTCTTGCCGAAAGCGACGGCGGCGGGCGTGTCGGACACCGATCGGCGCACCGCGCTCGCGAACGTCCTGCTCGAGCGATACGGCGTCGTCACGCGTGAGGTCGTTCAGGCCGAGAACGTCGCCGGCGGTTTCGGCGCCGTGTATCCGATCCTCAAGGCGATGGAGGAGGCCGGCCGTGTCCGACGCGGCTACTTCATCGAGGGCCTCGGAGCGGCCCAGTTCGCGCGGGCCGGCGTCGACGAGCGCCTCCGCGCGCTGCGCGACCCGTCGACCGAAGCCAACGGCGTAGTATTGGCGGCGACCGATCCAGCGAATCCTTATGGTGCGGCATTGCCTTGGCCCGCAGGCGAGCCACGACCGCAGCGTGCGGCCGGGGCCCACGTCGTCCTCGTGGACGGCGCGCTCGGCGCCTTCATCGGACGGGGCGACGAGAACATGGCCCTGTTCCTTCCTCGAGATGAGCCCGAGCGGTCACGCGTCGCTACGGCGGTTGCGGTAGCTCTGTCGCGCGAGCTCGACCGTGGCACCAAGCGGGCGATCACCATCGCGAAGATCGACGGCGTCGACGCGGGCAGCTCGCCGGTTGCCGCCACGTGGAAGCTTTCGGGGTTCGTGGTCAGCGGCTCCGGGCTCTTGGTGCGGCGCGTCTGACCTTCGGCTCGGTCCGCGCGTCTTCGGGGGAGCGGTTCCTGAACCACTCCGCGATGCCGGGCATGTGCGGCTCGAACGGACCGGGCACCGAAACGTTGAGCGCGCCGGCGCGCTTGGAGCTGCGGTTCTCGAAGTCGTGCTTCATGCCGCCGGGAGCGAGCACGAACGAGCCCTTCTTCGCGGTGACCCAGCGGTCGCCGAGGAAGAAGGTCATCGTGCCCTCGATCACGTAGAAGACGTCGTCCTCTTCGTGCGAGTGCGCGCCGGGCCCCTTGGTGTAGGGCTCCAGCCACCACTCCGAGATCGAATAACGACCGGCGGTCTCCGCTTCATCCGCCTTGAAGACCGCGCGAAGCGGGCCCATCGGGTAGACCCGCCCGCCATCCGGTCCCAGATGTATGCCCTTGCGCGAGACACGCTTACTCATCGGTCCTCCAATAGTTAACTTGATGGTGAACTAAAATTTGACGCGCTGCAAGGGAACCCCTGACGGGCACATTCGTTACTTGCAGAACCCCCTCGGATGCTTCATCGATTGGAGACACATGCAGATGATGAATAGCGGCAACGTGGCGCACAAAGGCGGCGGCAACTTCGAGGTAGAAGGCCAGGCCTTCGTGGTGCAGGCAGCGGTCCAAGACCCTCGCGGGCTGCACCACGCAGTCTTCAACGTGCACGGGCAGCGCGCCGCGACCTTCGACTACATGGACGGCCAGTGGTACGTCGCCTTCAACCACAGCCTTCAGGGCAGCCGCTACGGCGGCGTGCTCTCGCCGGACGCCGCTTCCGCGCTCTATGACGCCTGGCGCGCCTACGGGTTTCCGACGGAGAGGTAGCTCGGCGCGTCACGCCCGCGCGATCTCGAGCTCGCTCGCGTCGAACGGCCGCGCGCGGACCAGCGCCGCGCCGTCAAAGGCCGCGTCGACGACGTAGCTGCCTTCCTCGCCGAGACGGAAGACCTCGAGCGTTCGCGCGGCCGGGTCGAGAATCCAATACCAACCGACGCGCTCGCGCGCGTACACGCGCATCTTCTTCACGCGGTCGAGCGACGCGGTCGAGGGGCTGAGCACCTCGCAAACCCAATCCGGTGCGAGCTCGAGCCACGGCGCGTCGGGGACCTCGGCGAGGCGCTCTCGTCGCCACGCGGCCAGGTCGGGCACGACGACGTCTGCGCCGAAGTGGAGCTCCGGCTCGATGAGAAAGAGCCAACCGCCCGGTCCACCCGTCCCGCGGTCGAACGGGCCGTCGAGCTGCGCGCTCAGCGTCGTGGCGACCCTCGCATGTCGAAGCGCTGGCCGGGGCAGGGCAATGAGCTCGCCGTCGATGATCTGGCCGACGACGTTCTCGGGCAGGGCCAGAAGGTCTTCGTACGTCGCGGGCTTCGGCGGCGTGGGCGACATACCGGTCGAGCGTAGCATGGCCTTCGACGCAGGCATCAGCCGGCCACCGCGATGGTGTGCATGCCTGCCGCGCGTACGCGATCCAAGTGTCGCAGGTGCAGCGCCTCGGAGACGTGGTCCGCTCGCACGGCATCTTGGCCGTCGAGATCGGCGAGCGTACGCGACACGCGGAGCACCTTGCCGAACGCGCGAGCGGAGAGGCCGAGCGCTTCCGCGGCCGACCGAAGGACTTGCTCGCCTGCGAGATCGAGCGACACGACGCGCGCGAGGTCGGCCGCGCCGAGCGTCGCGTTCAACCGCCCATTGACCTCCTTCGTCCGAGCTCGAGCCGCCTGAATCGCACGGGCGCGTTCGACGCGCTCGCGCACCTCGGCCGACGTCTCACCGCTCGGGCGACGAGCCGATAGCTCCGCGATATCGACGGCGGGCAGCGAGATCTGCAGATCGATCCGATCGAGGAGCGGGCCGGAAACGCGTTGCCGGTAGGCGCGAATGCGCTCGGGCGCGCACGTGCATCGCGGCGTGCCCGCGTGCCCGCACGGGCAGGGGTTCAATGCTGCGACGAAGACAGGGCGAGCGGGAAAGATCGCGCGCTCCCGAGCCCTGCACACGCTGACGATTCCGTCCTCGAGCGGCTGCCGGAGGGCTTCGACCGTCGATCGCCCGAACTCCAGGAGCTCGTCCAGAAAGAGGCAGCCGAGGTGCGCCAGCGAGACCTCACCGGGACGCACCGGCGCGCCGCCCCCGACGAGACCCGCGACGCTGATCGTGTGGTGCGGCGCGCGGAAGGGCCGCTCGGCCAGGAGGCCGGTCCCCGCCGGCAAGAGGCCCGCGACCGAGTGCACCGCGCTCACCTCGAGCGCCTCTTCCGGCTCCATCGGCGGCAGAATCGTCGGAAGGCGGCGCGCGAGCATCGTCTTGCCGGCGCCGGGCGGCCCCATCATGAGGAGGTTGTGCCCGCCCGCGGCCGCAATCTCGAGCGCGCGCCGAGCGTTCTGTTGTCCGCGGATCTCGGCCAGGTCGACGGACGAGAGGCGCGTGATCGCACCCGAGCTCTCGCTCGCCTTGGCCGGCGCCAGCTCGCGCTCGCCCCGCAGCCCGGCGACGACGTCCGCCAGCGTTGCAGCGACGCGAACGTCCATCCCGACGACCGCCGATGCCTCGGCGGCGTTCTCGGCCGGAACGATCGCGCGCGCGATGCCGAGATGGTGGGCGTGGTGATCGACCCGGTGCTCTCGAGTTCCGACGTGAGCATCTTCGAGATGGACGCGAGCAGCGTCGTCGATGCCCCCAGCCGCGAGGGCCGCC
>JBGTSH010000496.1:0-5425 GCA_041940405.1 Polyangiaceae bacterium | reverse complement strand
CGCACTACTCGAAGCAGCAGATGATGTGTGGCGCGTGACGGGATGAGCCTCGCGACAGGGTAGCGCGCTCGGCGTGCTGCTCGGTCTTCATGCCGACGGCGGGCGCGGCCGCCGGAGGTCCGGTCAGTCCGCACCCCAGAGAAGGGGAAGTGCCCAGGCTTCGGGGGCGGCGCCGGCTCTCAGCAGCGTCCGTCGCGCCTCCCGGACGGTGCGGGCCGCGGGCCGGCGGTCCCGGGGCGAGGTGAGCCGGTTCTTCTGCCGCGTGCACAACCGGACCAGCCGCGGCGACTGCGAAGCAGCGGCTCTGGTGGGCCGAGCAATTCGCCTACCTGCTCGAGCGTCTCCGTGAGCTACCCGAAGAGGACGGCACGATGCTCGACCATTCGATCGTCGTGCTTTGCACCGAGGTGTGCGACGGCAACACGCACCTTCATGACGACATGCCGTTCGTCGTGGCGGGCAAAGGCGGCGGAAGTATCTCGACCGGCAAGCTGATCTCGGCGGGCGGACGCCGCCACGCCGACCTCTGGATTGCCCTGGCCCAGGCGATGGGCCAGTCGATGGACGGATTCGGTGACGCGAGCAGCGGTCCGCTGCCCGGTCTGTTGTCGTAGGGCTCGCGCTTCAGTAGGAGGCCGATCGTGCGAAGTCGCTTCTTCCTTTCGCTCTGTCTTGCAACGGCCGCGTGCGCCGACGGTACGACGCTCGACGACCCGAGCCCGACGACGACGGTGACGGTCGGCGGAGGGCCGACCGCTACCAGCGGCTCGGGCTCATCCACGACGAGCTCCGGTCTGGGCGGCTCGGACGGCGGCGGCGGTCAGACGTCGAGCGGCGGGGGGAGGGAGTGGGGGCTCGGGGAGCACGACGTCGGCCGGGGGCGGCGGTGCTGGGGGCGGAGACATCGTCGCGCCGACCGTCGTCTCGGTCACGCCGGCGGACGGGGCGGTCGCCATCGTGTCGAACGCGAAGCTCCAGGTCGTGTTCTCCGAACCGATGAACCCTGCAACGGTCACCGCCGCGCCGAGCGCGTCTTGCTCGGGATCGATCCAAGTTTCGAACGACGACTTCGCTTCGTGCGTGCCGATCACCGGCGGCGCGACCACGCTCGACGACACCAGCTTTTCGCTCACGCCGTCGGCGCCGCTCGCCAGCTTGGGCCAATACAGGATTCGTGTAACGACCTCGGTCGAGGACGCGGCCGGCAACCCGCTCGCGTCGACGTTCGAGACCCCTGCCGGCTTCGGCGTCGCCTTCCGCCATACGGTCGTCATCGACGGGATCAACGACTTCTTTCCCTCCGACGTCTTCGCGGCGTCGACCGCCGGTACCGAGCTCTACGTCACCCACGACGAGACGGATCTCTTCGTTGGAATGGCGAGCCCCGACATCGCCCCAGCAGGAGCTGGAAACAAGTTCGTCTACTTCCTCTTCTCGACCGACGGATCGTTCGCCGCAGGCAACGCCCTCTCGAGCGACGGCAAGGCCAAGTTCGGCAGCTCGAAGGCGATGACCTACCACTTCAAGCAGCGCATCGCGGGCGGTACCTACTCCGAGTATCGCGTCGGCGATCCGTCGGGGTGGAGCACCGATTGGGGCACCCAGAACAAGGTCTCCTTCGTCCAGAATGGATTCGTCGAAGCGAAGATCGCGTTGAGCGAGCTCGGTGGTGCCTCACCTGCGTCCGTGTTCGTGACCGCCTACAGCGTCGACTACGACGGAGACGGTGGGAACGGCTGGCTCTACAACATGCTCGCGGGCGCGACGGATGGCTCGGGCGCCCAGCCGCGGGACGTCGTGCGCTACATCGGTTTGGATCTTCCGGCGTCGGCGGTTCCCTCGGACGTGAGCCACCTCCACTCGTTCTGACGGATCATCCGCCGGTGCGTCTGGTTGTCGGGGCGTCGCGCTCCTCAGCCGACGAGCCGCTCGGCGCTGCCGGGAGCCGCGCTCAGCATGTCGGCGAGAGCGCGCATCCCGTCGACCGTCGTGAAGACGCCCACGACCTTCGTGCCGATCGTGACCACGGCGCAGCCGAGCTTGTGCTCGGCCATGTCCGCGGCGACCGTCGCGAGGTCCGCCTCGGGTGCGACGGCGTACACATCGGACGACATCGCCTCGCTCACTTGCGTCTTCTGGTCATCGAGGATCGCCATGGCTTTGATGAACGCTACATCGCGCTCGCTCACGACGCCGACGAGCTTTCCTCCGCGCAGGACCGGAAGATGACGTATGACGTGGTCACGCATCATCTTCTTGGCGACGCTGAGCGGCTGGTCGTCACCGATCGTGTGAGCCGACTTGGACATGTATTCGCGAACGGCGTGACGTTTCATGCCTCGCTCGCCATTGCAAAGAGGCGGCCAAGCCTCTCGCGTGCGGTCAGCCCGATGTCCGATGGGGGTGCCCTCGTAAGAGAGGCGCAAGCGTTGCGCCGAACGCACGAGACCGCGGTCAGTCCTCGGGATCGGCGGCCCGCAGGCCAGGGCTGGCGAAAGCCGCGACCGTGGCCACGAGCTCGGCCGGCGCGACGGGCTTCACGACGTGGCCTTGGAAGCCGGCTCGCAAGGCCCGCAAGCGATCCTCGGCTCGGGCGAACGCGGTCACCGCGAGGGCCGGCGTCGCGTCACCGCGCCCTCGTACCTGCCGGATGAACTCGTAGCCGTCCTTGCCCGGCATCCCGATGTCACACAGGACGACATGAGGGCGCTGCTGCTCGAGAACGAGGAGCCCGTCTTCTGCCGACGCGGCCGTGACGACCTCGGCGCCGCGCTCTTCGAGAACGCGGCGCACGAGCTCTCGCGCGTCGGCGTGATCGTCCACTGTGAGTACCCGGACGCCTTCGAGCTCGCAGTCCTCTTTCATGGGCGCCGGCTCGACGAGATCGATCGCGTCCGAACGCTTCTGCACGACGGCGAGCGGCAGCTGAACCGTGAACGTCGTTCCACGCCCCTCCCCCGGGCTGTCCGCTTCGATCGTGCCTCCGTGCAGCTCGACGAGGTGCTTCACGATCGAGAGCCCCAAGCCCAAGCCGCCGTATCGCCTTGCCGTCGACGCGTCGGCTTGTCGAAACCGATCGAAGATGTGGGGCAAGAACTCGGTGCTGACGCCGGCGCCTGTGTCGCTGACGACGATCTCGATATGCGTGTTCTTTCGAAGGAGCGTGACGTCCACGCGACCGCCCTTCGGCGTGAACTTGACCGCATTCGAAAGGAGATTCCAGACGACCTGCTGGAGCCGGCTCGGGTCGCCGCGGACGCTGTCCGAAAGCGGGCCGAGCGCGGCGTGAATGCGAACGCCCTTGGCCTCTGCCGCGTGCCGCACCGACCCCAGCGCCGCCTCGACCACCTCGGAGAGGACGACCGTCTCGATGTTCAACCTGAGCTTGCCCGAAAGGATGCGACTCATGTCGAGCAAGTCCGCGATCAGGTCCGCCTGGACCTTCGCGTTTCGACCGATCACCTCGATGCCCTGCTTCACCATCTCGAGGTCCGATGGGTGCTGCTGAATCAAATGGCTCCAGCCGCTGATCGCATTCAGCGGCGTCCGCAGCTCGTGCGAGAGCGTCGCCAAGAACTCGTCCTTCAGCTGGCTGGCGCGCTCTGCGTCCCCACGCGCCTCGCGCTCGCTCTGGAGCGCTCGCGCGGTGTCGATGGCAACCGCCGCTTGCGCGGCAACGCCCACGGCGATGCGCTCGGCCTGCGCGGTAAAGCGCGCGCGCTCCGGGTGACCGAAGAAGAGCCCGCCGAGGACCTCGCCATTTCGAGACTTCACCGGCACGGCCAGGTAGCTCCGCACCGGCAGGTGCCCTTTGGGCATGCCCTGATGCGGCGCCATCTGGCCGTAGCGCGGATCTTGGCGGACGTCGTCGAGGCGCACCGGACCCTCACCGGCGAACGTCGGAGCGAAGACGGCGGTGTTCCGTGGAGGCCCGAGCTTCTCGAACGCCTCTCGCGGAGCGCCCGAGAGGGTGTAGAGAAGGTACGCCTCGCCCTGCTCGTTCTTGGTGTTGTAGAAGAACGCTCCGAACGCCGCATGCGTCAGTGACGTCGCGGCGTCGGTGACCTTCTGCAAGAGCTTCTCGAGGTCGAGCTCGGCCGCCAGCGTCTGGGCGACCTCGTTGAGGACCTCGGCCTCGTTGCGCAGCGCGCGCTCGCGGTTTTCCGCCTCGAGCCTGACGCGCGTCAGCTCGAGGTGCGCCGAGACGCGAGCCACGAGCTCGCGGCCGCTGAACGGCTTGGTGAGGTAGTCATCGGCGCCGGCTGCCATTCCTTCGACGCGCGACTCTTCGCCGGCACGCGCCGATAGCAGCAGAATCGGAATGCGACGGAGCCGCTCGTCCGCCCGCATCGCTCGCAAGAGGCCGAAACCGTCGAGACGCGGCATCATCACGTCGCTCACGACGAGGTCCGCCGGCCGCTCGCGGAGCGCATCGAGGGCTTCTTCTCCGTCGTGCACCGCCTCGACGTCGAAGACGGCGCCAAGGAGGTTGACGACGTACTTTCGCATGTCGGCGTTGTCGTCGGCCACGAGGACGTGCGGTCTGCGTCCCCCGCGACGCGATGGGAACGTCGCATTCGAGAAAGACGCAGCGTCGAGCAGCGCCGCGTCCGAGCGTTCGGGCGCGTCATCCTCGGGAAGCCAGCGCTCGGCTTCCTCTGCGTAGAGCCGTGGCGCGAGGGAGGCGGAAGCGGGAGCGGCCGGCCCCTGGAAACGACCTTCGGGCAGGTGCGCCGTCCCGAGAGGAATCGAGACGGTGAACGTCGTGCCGACGCCCTCGACGCTGGAAACGCGGGCCGTCCCGCCGTGGAGCTTGGCGAGCTCGTGCACCAGCGCGAGACCGATGCCGGTGCCTTCGTGGGTGCGCCTGCGCGCTCCCTCGACGCGATGGAAGCGCTCGAACACGTGCGGCAGCTGGCTCGCCGGGATGCCGACGCCCGAGTCTTTGACGGTCAGCACCGCCGCGTCGCCCTCGCGCTGGAGGCGCACCTGAATCTCGCCCACGAAGGTGAACTTGAACGCGTTCGAGAGCAGGTTGAGGACGATCTTTTCCCACATGTCGCGATCGACGTGGACCAATTCATCGATCGGATCGCATTCGACAATCAGACGGAGACCCGCTCGCTCCACGGCCGAGCGGAAGACGCTCGATAGATCGCGCGTGAACGACGGCAGATCCACCGGCTCGAACACCGCTCGTGCGCGTCCGGCCTCGATTCGGGAGAAGTCGAGGAGCGTGTTGACGAGCTTGAGGAGGCGCAGACCACTTCGATGCACGAGCTCGAGGAGCTCTTGCTCGGCCGGGGAGCGATAGTCGTCGGACTTCGAAAGCCGATCCTCTACAGGGCCGAGCATGAGCGTCAGCGGCGTTCGAAACTCGTGGCTGACGTTCGAGAAGAACGTCGTCTTGGCGCGGTCGAGCTCG
>JBGTSH010000495.1:0-5484 GCA_041940405.1 Polyangiaceae bacterium | reverse complement strand
GCGAGGCGTCGCAACGCGTGGAATAGGGCGCGCCCCTGCGAGGGTGTCAGCGAATCCGCGTCTCCGTACTCGATGACCCCCATCGGATCGCTGGCGATCACCTGCTCGGCCAGCGAGCTCGAGTGCCAGGCGAGCCAGGCGTGGAGACCGCGCAGGCTCGCCGGAACGAGCAACTGGCCGTTGAACAGCTCGAGGAGCCGGCGCTGCTTCCTCGGCGTGTCCGCCTGGCGGGCCAGCCAGCGCGCGCCGAGGAACTCGCCGATCGCGCGGTGGTCGTAGCCGAACCGGTCGTCGGACAGGCCCGAGAACAGTCTCGAGCCAAGTATCTGTGGCAGCGCGCCGGCGCCCGGGAGCCCGGCCGCCTCGGCGAGCGGTATGTCGCCCTCCGAGACTTTCGCCTTGCGCGAGATGCCCTCCTTCCCGGTCAGGATCATCGTCGCGAACGCGGCGCCCGCGGCGTCGAGCACCTCGTGCTCGGCGAGCGCGACCAGGGGCGTGTCAGCCTTCTCCTCGCGATGCTCCGATCGCATGAGAGTGGTAGCTTCGGAGAAAAGGGTGCCCTTGGACGCCGGCAGCGACGCCGCCTTAACCACATCCGACACCAGGTTGAGGGTCTGCGGATTGCGCCACAGCCCGCCGAGGCCCCGCTGCTCGAGATGCTCGATCGCAGCGTCGGCTCGCTCGTCCCCAACCTCGACGGCCAAAAACGTCGTCGCGTCCTCGCGCGTCAGAGGCTCCAGGTGCAGCTCGAGCGGAGCGGTCTCGTAGAAGTCGGTGATGCCTTGGAGCGCGGTCGCCTTGCGCCAGTCGGCCACCCGGCAGGACAGGATGAAGCGGGGCAGCGCGAGCTCGGCGAGTTGCCGAAGGACGAGGTCCACCGCATCGCCGTCCAGGCGTGCCGAGACCTCGTCGAGAGCGTCGATGACGAGCGTGGTCGCCGGACCAATGAGCGCCGATGCGTCCGCCGAGTTTATCAGCTTGCGGGCAGTGCAGACGCTGAAGCCCTCGACATCCTTCAGTCCGAGCAGGAGCGTCGACTTCCCCATGCCGGCCTCGCCCAGGACGATGAGCGATCGAGTGTCGGTCTGGAGGAAGTCCTGACCTACCGTTACGGTCTCACGTCGGTCCTGATACCACAGCTTGCGTCGGAGAAGGGTGCCATGCATCGCCGGATCGTGCCCCATCTAGACGAACGCGCACAAGGTCACGCGCGTCCAATCGCATCCATTGAGGTGGTCGGTGAGGTACTGGATGGCGCGTGAAGGTCACGCGCCGGTCCGGTCGAACGCGTCGGGATCGAGCAGCTCCCATGGGCTGTAGACGACGCCGTGCCGCTCCACCACACCGGCGAGTGGGGCAGTGCGCGGTCGAATGGCGCTTTTTCGCGCGATTCGCGGGTCTCGAGGCGCTCTCAGGTTTCGATGTGCGGCGCATCTCCGAACTACGTAGCTTACGACCCACTAGGCGCTGCGTGTTCCATCTTAATTATCTTCGAGTGAAGAGCAGGCCCAAAGTGTCGACCAAATCCTCCGATTCCATCCCCGAAAGATTGCGGGCGAAATGCCGAGCGGCGACCTCCGCCTGCTCTGCCAAATGAGGATGTAAGCCCAACCGAAGCAATCGATCCGCAAGTACGCGCAGTCGATCCACCGGCTCCGCGGCGAGCCGCGCCCGCCACACCGCTACCTCGAACAGCACCATTGCATCCTTTTCTTCGGCGCGCGGTCCGAGACGTTCCGCCTCGGCGTCAATCCGGTCCGCGAACTCAGCCCACCCGTTCGTCGCAGCTAGTGCAGTGAACGTCAGCAACGCGAAACGCGCGTCGAGGAGATCGGGGACGTTGAAGCCCAAATCTGCGCCCGCCGCTGCTTCTCGAGCCAATGCTGCCAAGTCCTCGGGAAGCGGTGCGTCGCCGCTCGCATCTCGCAAGATGTGCCAGCCAGCACGTACGTGGTTGGGATCGAGGTTCGCACCCAGCAGGTCTCTTAGCAATCGGGGCAGGCCGTCCCGGAATAAACTATTGGCTCCAGGATGAATGGTGTTGAAGGACTGGCCGAGCGGGGCCGCGACAAGGCTTCCCAATGCGTCGTCCGGAGCGAGCGCCCCGCGCACAATCTCCATGCGCGGCTCGGGCGTGCCCTGTTCGGACGGCTGTAGCACCAGCGCGCGCAAGACTGACTCCGCCCATTCCTTGTGCTCGGACATCTTGAGGAGCCGAAAAAGCGCTGGCGCGGCGGCGTGGACGCGAAGGCGATCCGGGGTCATGCGCCGGGGATCGGCGACATCGTGCTCGAACTTGTGGGTCGGCTCGATGACGATGCGTGGGGAGATCAGCCTGTTACTACGCAGAGTCTCAAGCAGCGAGTCTATGACGATTCCGCCGGCGACGAGGATCTCTGTGAGCGCGTTCGCGTGCGACCAACAAGCTGCGAGTTGCTGGGCGCTGCTCAGCGACTTCCAGTCGTTGTCGGCAACGCCTTCGATCGCGGTAAAATCGGCGAGCGCAATGTAGAGCTGCCAGAAGGGTGCCGCCTCTGGATAAAGCGCCCGCTCGACGAGCTCGCGTGCCCGGGTGGCCAAGTCCTCGGCTTGGGAAGCGGCAAGCACAAGTTCTGCCGCGAAGAGCTGCGTCCAAGGCGGCGCAGTATCAAGCTGGGCCTCATCGAGCAGCGCCATCAGCTTTGCCTCGTCGAGCACGGCAACGGCCTGACGCAGCGTCTCGGGTGCAATAATGGGCAAGGCGCCGAGGCGGCGGATCGCGATTGCAAGTCCCCGGTCCGCGAGCAGTCTGGCGGTCGCCTGTTCGATGGTCCCGTCCAGCCGCACGTGCCGGACTGCCTTACCGAGGTTGCGCGGGGCAAGCTCCCACAGGCCGAACGCCCGCCGATCCTTCACCATGAGCTCGAAATCGGCATAGTCCTGCTGCATCGACTCGTGCGACTTCGCGAGAACGGTTCGCACTCGCGCGACCCGATCAGCTTCCTGGGCAAGGTCGGCGGCCAGCTGGACGCGTTCGGCTGCCGAAAGGTCGAGGGCCGCTTCGCGCTCCTCGATTGCCGCCGCGCGAACATCACCATCGTCGCTCGACACGCGTCGGGGCCAATCGTCGATCCGCATCTTTTTGCGGCCGACCGTCATCCGAACATGCTCGGCGCCATGCTCGACGACGAGCTCGATCTTCGCCTCCTTGTCCGAAGCGGAGCGCAAGCGGTGCGCCGAACTCGTCGTCGCGTCGATCACTGCCCCGAAGAACTCGATCTCGTCATAGTCCTCGCCATCGACCGTGACCTGGCCATGGTTGGGCAGGCCGAAGCTGCGTCGCAGATCTTTGCGCTGCAGAAGCGAGGCGCGAAGTGCGAGCGGCATGGCGTTGAGCACATTGGCGAGGTACACGCGCCACACGCGTGCGTCGGGGCCATCGGCCTCGTCCCGCTCGAGATGCCTGGCGAGCATGGTTTCGAGTGCCGGGCGAATTTCCGGTCGAATGCGAAGGAAGTTGCCGAGATAGTGACGCCAGAACCAGTCCAGATAGGCGATCTGACGCCGCATTTCCTTCCCGCGGAAGAACTGCAACGCGACCAGCACCAGACTTCCGAGATGAACGCCCAGCAGCTCGTCGGACCGCGGGTCACCGGCCGCCAGCATCTGCAGTGGAAAAAGGTTGATCTCGAGCATGTCGATGATCCACTCGGATGCCGCTTCGGCATCCTCCACTGACCAGGCATCATCGCGCCAGATCGCCACAAGCGCCTCGCTGATGGCGTGACCGGTATCGAGCAGGAAGGGGACCTCACCGCGCACGCCCTTGGCTGCCGCCTGTGGGTCAGGCCACTGCAATCGCCGGCGATGAACGAGCGCCTCGCCAATCGCCCGGCGGAGCAGCGCCAGATCAATAGTCTCGACCACCTCGCCATCGCGGGTCGCCGCGCGCAGATGGCGTGCGATCTCGCCGCCACGTTGAGGCATGAACAACCACCGAGCGGCGCGAAGACGTTGACGCAACACGTCACGCTCGCGCTCACTTAGGCGGCCATGCCGGAAAAGAGCGTCGAGAATCTCAGCGGTCGTGGCGATCCGAAAGTGGGGACTATCGATGGACGACGTGTAGCGGTCGTCGATCCAGGCGATGCCTCCGTCCTCCTGAAGTGCCGTGAGCACTTGCATGAAACCGCGCCGCAGCGCGTCGATATCGGTATCGTCGCCATAGGCGACACTTTGGTATGCGCCGTCCTCGAGCCCGGCATTGAGGCGCGTCAATAGCTGCGAGATCGCGTCCACCTGCCGTTGGCTTCTTTCAGCGGCTGCTATCTGAGCGGCAAGCATGCCGCCCCCGATTTCCTCCAATCCAACTCGGTAGCGGGCGGCCAGCGTGCTCATCAGCCCTGCCTCCTCGAGCGACACCGCCAGTCCTGCCTCGAGGATCAACACGCAGCCCGTCCCAGGCCGAGGGCCGACGGGCCGGGTTTCGGCAAGCTCCCCGAGATGCTCGTGGGCATCGCGGATCGTCGCTTCGTCCAGCGCGTCCCCGAGGAGCTCGACCAACCGCGCGAGCGAGAGACGGTCCGGCGTCGTTGCATCCTCGGCCTTCCATACGACTGTGAATGCGTCGGCCGACGGAAGCGCGGAGGCTCTCGCGATCTCGCCTGCGGACTCCCGACGCAGCAATGTTCGGGCGGCCTCCAGCCGTTCGGGTTGTGCGACCTCGAGCTCCGAGCGGGCCTGAAGCAATGCCGCCACCGCGTCGGGGGCGATGCGGATTGGAGCAAACGCGCGTTCGACCGTGTCGAGGATGCCAAGGCCCTGCGCGGTCAGCAACGCCGTCGCGTCCATGATCAGCCGGATCTCGCTTCGCTCCGCTGGCCAGGCATCCTCCTCAAGCCGTCTGCCGTAGCGGGCCGACAGGATGGTGCGCGCCGTTCCCGGCGAGGGCGGGTCCAGCAAGGGCTCGAGATAGATATGTGAGATCATCGAAGCGCGAATGCCGGACAGGAAGTAGACCGGCGTATGTCCGTTGGCATAGATCTCGAAGGCCCGCTCTTCCTGCTCGCGTCGTTCCGTGATCATCTTCACGACATCGTCAAACGCGACCAGTATCACGCCGCCTTTGCCGGCGTCCCCTAACGCCTGCATTCGCGCCATAAGCGCGCGTTGCTCGGCTCCCATTTTCAGCTTGTTGGCCAGTTCGAACGCGGCAGTGACAAAGTCGTCGGGCGAGTCGGCGGCGATCTGCCGGGTGATGCGGCGAGCCGCCTCGGGATGCGATTGAAGCACCGCACGCGCGAGGGCGATATGGCCAGGGGCCGGGTCCGTCAGTATTTCGGCATGTTCTTCGTACAGCGCCAGAGCCTTGGGCGCCGCGCCGATCGCCAGCTGAAACTGAATTGAGCGCCAGACGTCGCGCGGCTGGCCGGTAGCGCGGGAAATCGCCAGACTAGAGTCGCGCGCGTGGAGCAGCGAGCCGGTCGCCGCCAAGCACTCGGCGCG
>JBGTSH010000494.1:0-5496 GCA_041940405.1 Polyangiaceae bacterium | reverse complement strand
TCTTTCTCTCGGCGCTCCTGCTCTCGCTCTCTTACTACCTGGTCGATACGTTTTTCGGTCTCCATGCTCGGGTCGCACCGGTCCTGGTGCGTCTCCCGAGGATGGCTCATGGTACCCAGCTGAATCGGGCCAGGTAAAGTGGCAGAGTTGTACCTTTACAGGGTTCTCCCACGGGCGCGGGTGACGTGCGAGACTCCCCCCCGCCAACCGAATGCGAGTCCGGGATCATTTCAGGGCGCACGGTCGCAGGAACGTGAACCTGCCCGCGAGCCTACGTGACGAGCATCGGACCATCCTGGAAGAGGCTCGGATCCGGAATTTGGGCCTCGGAGGCGCCTGCCTCGAGCTGCCGCCGTTCTCACCCGTCGAGTCCGCGCTGTTCCGGGTCGACTCGGCGTTGATCCTCGAGGTGACGGCGCCGAGCTTATGGGACCCGCTCATCCTTCGCGCACGTGTGGCGTGGTGCCGCAAGGCGATGCCCGATCGACCGGCACGGGCCGGGGTGAGGTTCGAGCATACGGAGCAGGGGAGCTTGTTCGCCCTGTTCCAGTTGTTGGGTGCGCAAGCGTTCGATGGGTGAACCGCCCTCCGCCGAAACGAAACGAGGCGCGGCTTGTGGCCGCGCCTCTACGCTCACCCCGCGACGCTGAGAACCGTCAGAACGCTACGACGGGCGCAATCGACGGTGCGATCACGAAGCCCACCGTCGGGAACAGCACCATGAACTTGATGTCGGCGGTGAGGCCGAAGTTGTCGACGATCATGTAGGTCACGCCGCCGCCGAAACTGGCGAAGGTGAGGCCGGTGAGCTGGTAGGCATCGACCTTGGTCTCGCCGGGGCAGTCGTCGCCCGGATCAGCTTCCGGATCGGTGGTGTTGCAGACGGTGACCGGAACCGACGCGTTCACCTGACCGCCGCCGAAGCCGACGAACGCATGCGGCGCGAAATCGCCGCCCTGCATCGACGGGTTCATGAAGCGGAGCTGTACGCGGCCCTCACCGTGGAACGGGAGGAACGAGTTGCCCTTCGGAAACTTCTCGTCATCGCCTTCATCCTCATCCGGTCCGGTGTCGGAGAGGTTTGGCCCGCCGAACGCGTAGCCGATGCGTGCGCCGATTCCGAGGCCGACGACGTCGAAATCGAACTCGTAGTCGTAGCCGGCGAGGATGCGGCCGCCGGCGAGCGCGAGACCGCCGCTGATGCCGTTCGTTCCGCGGACATCGCCGGGCGTGCCGAAGAACTGATCGTCCGAGCCTTCGCGCGTGCAGACGTAGGTCGCGCTGCTGCCCTTGGAGCAGACGTCTTCTGCCGACGAGATGTACGCGAGGTCGAGCTGACCGGCGACGCTGATGTAGTGGTGCGCGCCCTTGGTGTTCCAAGGCTTGGTGCCGCCGCTCGGGGTGGTGCCGTCATCGCCCGGCGTGCACTCGCCGTTCAGGCAGATGAGCCCCTGCTTGCATTCGCTCGTCGCGTCGCAGCTTCGACCTTCTTCTTTGTCGCCACGAACCGTCTCGCAGCCCGGCAGGCCCGGCGGGCAGTCGCTGGCGATGACGCACTTCTTCGGCGGGTTCTGGCCCGGAAGGCTGGGCTTGTCGCCGCTGATCTTGTTCTTGATCTTCACCTTGTACGGGTTCTTGAGCGAGCCCGCGGTGGCGACGGGCGTACCGCCCGCTTCGGATCCGATGATGTAGTACTTGAGCTCGCCGGTGGTGGTGACCGCGGCGCAGGGGATCTCGCCGCCGAAGCCGCCGTCCATCTTCTCGAGCTGCAGCGTCTCCCACTTCGTTCCGCCGTACGGCTTGTAGCGGACGATGACCTTCTCGGCGCCGAGCTCTTCGGGGATCTCGGCGAACACCGGGACGGGGTAGTTGACGGCTTGCTCGGCCGTCGGCGTGTGATCGAAGTCGCCGGCCGGCTGCGGCTTGCTGCCCGCCTCGCCGCCCTCGCCGCCCTCGCCGCCCTCGCCGCCTTCGCCGCCCTCGCCGCCCTCGCCGCCGCCGACCTCGGCCTTCGCCTCTTTGAACTTGGCTTCCAGCTCGGGCGGGTTGAGGCCCTCGATCAGCTTCGCGTTCGGGTCCGCCTTGAGCGCTTCGACGAGATCCGCTTTCGCGACGTCGAGCTTCTTCTGGCCGACGCCGTGAACCGTCGCGAGCGCGACATGGATCTTGCCGACCACCTCGGGCGAGCACTGATCCTTGCCGCAGGTCTTCAGCGCCTTCTTGAGGTTGCCTTCGGCTTTGTCGAACTCGAGGTTGAGGTAGTCCTCATCGAGCGCCGTGGTGATCAGCTTGGTCGCCTCTTTGTCTTTTTTGCCGGCGGCTTCGGCGACATGGGGGCCAAGCAAGGCACTGACGACAACAGCGAGCGCGAAGAACTTTTGCGATCTCGACGCCACGAGGATTCCTCCGAGCCCGGGTACGCGTGTCCCGGGGCAAAAGAGCAACAAGCGCTGCTAGAAAGCGCAGCGAGCCGTACAAGCATTGGCTCCCGACGGCAACTCTCTTCCGAGACTGGATCATTCGTGAGCCTGAGGGGATCCGCCAAGCCCTTACGTCCGTCCCCGTGAGTTCACCCCCCCGACCCCCCTCACTCCGTGAGGGGGAGCACCCTTGTAACGAGGGTAGAGCGCGACGACGGTTCACAAAAAGAAGCAAGCCGGGGCTGGGGCCCCGGCGCGCAGCGCGAAGCGGCTTGGCGGGCGTGCACGCGCTTCGCGTGCCTCGCGCCCGCGCGAAATATCAGAGCCTCCGGAACACGCCGACCACGACGCCGAGCAGCATCGTCGGTTTGAAGTCGGATGCCCGGACCAGGATGGGGGCCATCGAGCCGTTGGCGGGCTGGAAGCGAACGTAGTCCTTCTCGGGGAAGTAGTACTTCACCGTCGCCTCGTCGCCGATGAGGGCGCAGACGATGTCGCCGCGGCTCGCCGTGCTCTGCTTGCGGACGAAGATCGTGTCGCCCGACAGGATGCCGGCGTCGATCATCGAGTCGCCCTGGACGCGGAGCGCGAACACCTCTCGCCCGCCGCGGACCATGTCGCGGTCGATGCGGAGCGTGTCCTCGACGTTCTCTTGCGCGAGGATCGGCGCACCGGCCGCGATGCGACCGAGGAGCGGGATCTCCACCATGCTCGCGTCGTCGTTGGCAGCGCGCGCGTCGGCGGCCGCCTCGGCGCTCGGGTCGTCGGCGAGACCAGCCGGCAGGTTGATCGGACGAAGCGCGCGGCTCTTCATGTCCTCACGTGTGAGGTAGCCCTTGCGCTCGAGCGCACGAAGGTGGTCGTTGACGCCGTTGGTCGAACGGATCCCCATGTGAGCGCCGATTTCGCGGAGCGTCGGCGGGTAACCCCGCTGCGTGATGGAGTCGCGGATGTATTTCAGGACCTGCTGTTGGCGCTCGGTGAGACCCTGCATGATGAACACAGCGTACTGAACGTGTGAGAGCCAGTCAAATTCGGTGCAGTTACAAACAAAAAGCCCAGTAATTCCGATCTTCTAGATCAGGGGCTGCGCACACGTTTTTCCCAACTTCTCGACAGCGGAAAGCGCGCCCAGGTTGCTCCGAAGATCACCCACACGCCTGTCATCGCGCAACAGGCGGACGCGAGTGAACGCAAGCGACGGCATGGGAGAAGAGGCGGCAGCGCGGCAAGCCGGGTGTGTGGCCCCGGCGCGCAGAGCGCGCGAAGAGAACCAGAGCTACCTGCGGCTTCCGTGGAGGATCTGCCTCAGCTCGTCTTGATCACCGGACGAGAGGAACGCCTCCTCGAGGGAGATCGCTTGCCGCGCAACGAGCGACGACAGCGACTGATTCATCGTCTGCATCCCGCTGCCGGCCTGGCCCACCTGCATCTGCGAATAGACCTGGTGGAGCTTGTCCTCGCGGATGAGGTTTCGGATGGCCGCGTTGGGGACCATGACCTCCATCGCGAGGACGCGGCCTGAGCCGGTCGCTCGAGGCAGGAGCTGTTGCGAGAGGATGGCGATCAGGCCCATCGAGAGCTGCACGCGCACTTGCTGCTGCTGGTGAGGAGGAAAGACGTCGATGATGCGGGTGATCGACGAGACGGCGGAGTTCGTGTGCAGCGTTCCGAAGACCAAGTGACCGGTCTCGGCGATGGTGAGCGCCGCCGACACCGTCTCTTGGTCTCGCATTTCGCCGATGAGCACGACGTCGGGATCTTGGCGGAGCGCATGCTTGAGCGCGTCCTTGAAGCCCGACGTGTCCGAGCCGATCTCGCGCTGGTTCACGATCGCGAGCTTGTGATCGTGCACGAACTCGATCGGGTCCTCGATCGTGAGGATGTGGACGCGCTGCTCGCTGTTGATCTTGTCGATGATGCTGGCGAGCGTCGTCGACTTGCCGGAGCCTGTAGCGCCGGTCACCAGCACCAGGCCGCGAGGCTTCTTGGCGATCTCTTGCGCGACCGGCGGCAGGCCGAGCTCTTCGAAGCTCAGGATCTTGTGCGGGATGCGACGGAAGACGCCGGCGATGCTGCCGCGCTGCACGAAGACGTTGCCGCGGAACCGAGAGAGGTTCGGCACGCCGAACGAGAAGTCGAGCTCGCTCGTCTTCTCGAACTTGATCTTCTGCTCCTCGGTGAGGATCGAATAGATGAGCTGCTTCACCTCGACGTTCTTCAGCGGCGGCAGCTTCAGCGGAAAGACGCTGCCGTCGATGCGGAGCAGGGGAGCCGTCCCTGCCGTGAGGTGAAGATCGCTCGCGCCTTTTTCGGCGACCGCCTGCAACAGCTGCAGGATGCTGAATTTCAGATTCTCGGGTTGTGCAGCAGCCATGCAGTTCTTTTGCAAGCGGGGTTGGGGCCCCGCGCGCGAGGGGTTGGGAAAGCAGCGGGGTCCCCGCGCGCAGGTTGAGAGAAACTAGTCCCCCATGGTGACTCGGCCGACCTCTTCCATGGTGGTCACACCGGCGATGATCTTCTCGATGCCCGCCTGACGGAGGGTCTTCATGCCGTTTTTGATCGCCGCGGTCTTGAGCTCTGCCGTCGACGCGCCTTGGAGGACCATCTCTTTCAGGTTCTCGGTGAAGCGCATGACCTCGTAGAGCGCGACGCGGCCGCGGAAGCCGGAGTTGTTGCAGTTCTTGCAGCCAGCGCCCTTCAGGATCTGTTGGACCTGGGCCTGCTGCTCGGTGAAGCCGAAGTCCCGGAGCTGGTCGACCTCGGGGCGGTGCGGCGTGCGGCAGTCGAGGCAGATCTTGCGCGCGAGGCGCTGTGCGAGGACGAGGTTGACGCTGGCGGTGATGAGGAACGGCTCGACGCCCATGTTGAGGAGGCGCGAGATCGTGGACGGCGCATCGTTGGTGTGGAGCGTCGAGAGCACCAAGTGGCCCGTCAGCGCGGCCTTGACCGCGATTTCGGCGGTCTCGAAGTCACGGATCTCGCCGACCATGATGATGTCGGGGTCCTGGCGCAGGAACGAGCGCAGCGACGCGGCGAAGTTCAGGCCGATGTCGTCGTGCATCTGCACCTGGTT
>JBGTSH010000493.1:0-5526 GCA_041940405.1 Polyangiaceae bacterium | reverse complement strand
GCCCCTGATCGGGCGGGGCTGCCGCTACCTGCCGACGTGCTCATCCTACGCCGCCGATTGCGTGCGCAGGCATGGCGCGTGGGCGGGAAGCTGGATGGCGGGCGCGCGCATCTGCCGGTGCGCGCCCTGGGGCGGACATGGCTGGGACCCCGCGCCGCACGCGATCAGGAAAAATTCCTGGTGGCGGCCCTGGCGCTACGGCGACTGGAAAGGCGGCTATCGCCCGCCGCCCGGTGACGTCGGTACGCTGTTCGCCGACTTCGAGCGGGCGCTCGGCCCTGTTCCCGCGGCGGCGCGTCCGATCCCCCAAGCGGCTCCCGAGGACTTGCTCGGGACCGATGAGGCGACGCCGACGCGGCTCTTGGCACCGAACGCCGCGGATGCGGTGATGCGCACCAGCGCGCCACGAGGAGGCCTGCCGGGATCCACTCCGCCGCCGCCGATGGCAGGGGCGTTCGTCGGCATGGCGTCGACCATGGCGGGCACTCCTCTTGCCAGAGTGCCGCCACCGCCGCCACAAGCCAAGAGAGCGCCGGCCCCGCGCGGGCAGATGGCCGAGCTCGCGATGGTGCTCAGCGAGTCGGTGTCGGCGCCCTCGGCGCCCGCGCGCATCGAGCTTCAGCCCGATGAGCGGCTCCTTTCGTTCGGGGACCTCCGGCTCCTGCCTCCTGGGGCGTCCGGCGGCGCGCTCCTGCCGATTTCTCGTGAGCAGGGGTACGTCGAAGCCTCGGCGTCCCTCGACATCCGCGTCGCTGCCAAGGTCGTGATGGCGCTGCACGCCGCCTCTTCGTCGATGCGCGCCTTCAGCCAGAAGGCGCTGCCGCCGCGGCACGTCACGCCGATGTCGTATCTCGGCTTCGATGCCGTTTACGAGGGCGCCGCACCGATCGACGTCCCCTCGGATGGCGACTTCCACACGGTGTCGATCACGTCCGCTCGCGCGCCGAGCTCGCTCTCCTATGTCGTCGTGCCGCGCGAGACGAGCGACGTCTTCCGGCGAGTCGAGATGACGAACCCGCTCGACGTCCCGCTCCTCGCGGGGCCGTGCGACGTGTACGTCGACGGCGCGTATCTGCTCGCCTCCGAGATCGAGGGCGTCGCTGCGCACGGCAAGCTCTCGCTCGGCCTGGGCGTCGATCAGTCGATCAAGGTCGCGCGCAACGTGTGGCATGCCGAAGAGAGCGCCGGCATCCTGGGAGGATCGCTGGTGCTCAAGCACCAGATCAAGGTCGAGCTCGTGAGTCACAAGCCCGAGGCCGTCACCGTCGAGGTCCGCGAGCGCGTCCCGATCCCGGCCGAGAACGAGGAGGACGTGAAGGTCGAGGTGGCCGAGGTGCGCCCGGCCTGGTCGGCTTGGGAGCCGCCGCCGCCCGAGCCCCCGCTCAAGGGCGGCTACGCCTGGCGGGTGAAGCTCGAGCCCAAGGCGAAGCTGGAGCTCGAAGCCAATTACACCGTGAAGATCCCCGCGAAGCTCGAGCTCGTGGGCGGAAACCGGAGGGACTGATGGGAGCCGCCGACATCAAAGAGCTCACGTCGCCCCTCCCGGTAGCGTCGGTCGTCGTGCTGGAAGATCGCGCGCAGGTCGTTCGCCAGGGCTCGATCCATCTCGAGGTCGGTCGCAACCGCATCGTCGTCGAAGGCGTCGCTCCGGTCGCCGTCGACAAGTCGCTGAGCGTCTCGACCTCCGCGACCACGGTCACCGTGAACGACGCCCGCATCGTGCGGACCCCGGTCTTCGAGCGCGCCGACGCTCTGGACGACGAGATCCGTCGCGCTCGAGCTGCCGTCGAAGATCTCGAAGGCAAGGTGCGGCGCCTCCATCGCGAGGCGTACGACACCGACCGCCTCCTCGTTTCGTTCCTCGACGAGATCGCCGAGGACGCCGCCTGGGCACGCCCGATGACCGCGGAGCGTCGCGGCGCCTACGAAGAGCTCTTGCGGCGGTCCCGCGCGCTCGCCGAAAAGGTCGCCGACGTCGCGACGCAGCTCGACGAGGAGCGGCGCGCGCTGGAGCGCAAGGTCGAGCGGCGCCGCGCGCTCGAGCGCCCCGACGTGGTGGTCAAGGCGCGCCTCGAGATCGACGTCGAGGCATCCAAGCCCGGCAAGGCGGACATCTCGGCCGCGTACCTCGTGCCGAATGCCTGCTGGCGGCCGCGTCATCGCGTCACCCTGACCGAGGCACCCTCCACCGTCTCGGTCGCTACCGAAGGTGTCGTCTGGCAGAACACCGGCGAGGATTGGTCGAAGGTGAAGCTCGCGCTCTCGACCGAGCGCGCCTCGCTCGGCGTCGCCGTCCCGCGGCTCGAGACCGACCGACTCTCGACCCAGAAGAAGGGCGCGCTGGTGATCGAGAGCCGCAACGAAGACATCGCCGAGGCCGGGCTCGGTGCCGGCCCAGTCGAGGTCAAGAAGACCTCCGAGATGCCCGGGATCGACGACGGAGGTGAAGCGCAGCACCTGGTCGCCGAGGGCGCGCCCGACGTTCCGAGCGACGGACGTCCTCACGCGGTGATCCTCGCGTCGTTTCAGGCGCCGGCAGAGGTCGAGCTGATCGCGACGCCCGAGCTGCTGCTCGCCGCCGTCACCAAGACGACCTTCGTGAACAAGGGGGGCCGTCCGCTCCTCGCGGGGCCGGTCGATCTCGTCCGCCGCGGCGGGGCCGCAGGGCGCACCAAGATCGGCTTCATCGGCGCCGGCGAGAAGGTCGCTATCGGCTGGGGGCCGGAGCAGGGCATCGCCGTGCACCGCGAGATCGAAGCTCTCAAGGACGAGACCAGCTTCCTCGGGTCCTGGCACACGAGCGCGATGGACGTCCGCGTCCGGATCGCCAACCTCGGCCGCGAGCCGCGCACGGTGGTGCTCAAGGAGCGTGTCCCCGTCTCGGAGATCGAGAAGGTGAAGATCGAGGTCGTCGGCAAGGAGACGACCGGTAACAACACCCCCGACAAGAACGGCATCCTCACCTGGAAGGTCGAGCTCGGTCCGTATGCTCACAAGACCGTCAGCGTTCGCGTCGTGCACAAGAAGCACGCCGACGTGGTGGGCTAGGCCAGCGATCAGCCGGTGAAGCGCGCATCCTCGGTGCGCGGCGCACCCTTCTCCCGCCAGGCGAACCTCGCGCGCCGCTCGGGCGATCGTCCCTCGACCGCGTCGGCGATGAGCCCGCCGAGCGCCGGCGCGAACTTGAACGCGTGCCCGCTCCCGCCGGCGGCCACGACGAGCCCTCTGCGTTCCGGGTGGGCGTCGATGAAGAAGTCGCCGTCGAAGCTGTCGGAGTAGAGGCAGACGCGCGTCTTCGCGATCGGCGCGTTCGCGATCCGTGGCATCTTCGCTCGCAGGAATGCGCGAAAGAACTCTTCGCGCTCCGGTGCTACGACGCGCGGCGCCGCGGGATCGACCACGACGCCGGGCCCGTGGTTGGCGATCTTCAGCACGCCGGCATGCCGCGGAAACCCGTACCAGCCGGTGGTCGCAATGTCCGCCGCCCACGGGAGGAAATCGGGTGGCTCGAGCTTCTCGGAGGCTGGAGGATCGAAGTGAAACACCGACTGGGCGATCGGCGCGAGGCGATCGGCGAGCTCGGGCACGATGACAGGTGTGTAAGCACCGGCGCACACGACCACCGCCTGCGCGTCGATGGTCTCCCCCGCGTCGGTAATCACGCCCTCGACCGGGGCGCTCCCCTCGAGCGGTCGAACCCGGACGCCCTCGCGGATCTCGATCCCTCGCCGTCGCGCTCGGCCGGCGAGCGCTGCGACGACCTGGCCGCTCTCGGCCCAGCCGCCGAGGGGGTTTCTGTAGCCGTCGACGTAGCCGGCGTCCTTCCACATCGGAAAGCGTGCCGCGATCGCCCCTTCGTCGAGGTGCTCGAGCGCGTGACCGCGCGCCGTCAGGAGACCGAAGCTCTTGCCCTCGAAGCTCGGCTCGTTCGAGGTCATCGGCGTCGAAGAGAGGACCAGGAGCCCGGTCTCGTGGAAGAGGGGGCGCTCGAAGCTCTGGTTCCAATTGCGCCAGCTGACGAGCGCGTCTTCCATCAGGCGGACGTAGAATTCGTCGCCGCCGTAATCCATCCGGACGAGCTTCGAGATGTCCGTCGACGAAGCGTCCGGGTGGGGGATCGGCCCGGGATCGAGGAGGGCCACCCGTGCGCCTCGGTCCGCGAGCTCGAGGGCCGCGGTGATGCCGAAGATGCCTCCGCCGACGATGAGGACGTCCTTTCGCATTCTTTTTCGCCGGCAGCGTAACAGAGGGCTGGAACACCGGTTGTCCACCCGGCCGTCGCCGGGTGTAGGCCTCTGCTTCCGTCATCGTTTTCCGTCTATTCGCGGGGGGCGGTTCGCGTCATCGTCGACGTCGGATGCAGACCACGAAACTGCTCATCGCTGCGTTTGCGCTCGCGGCGGCGGCATGTGAGCCGGGCCCCACGAGCGACGTCGATCAGCGGTCGCCAGACGGCGAGCTTCCGACGCGTACGCGTGACGTTCCCGTCAGCAAGGCGATCGACGTCACGCGCGTCGTCTGGCCCGAGCGGTCGACGATCGACGACGCGACGCTCGGTCGTCTTCCCGAGCCCGCACGAGCCAGGGTCAGCGAGTCGCTGGTGCCGGTGATGCTCCCGCGCGGCGCGGGCCTGGTGGAAGCCGCCAAGCTCGTCGTGAAGCCCGCGTTCACCGCGATCTCGATGACCGGTGAAGGAGAGCACGTCGGTCTGACCGTCAGCGTCAGCGCGACACGCGTCTCGCACCGGTACGCCGACGTCCCCAAGGCAGAAGGCCCCGCGCGCGTGCGCGGCGGCAAACCCGCGTTCGTCACGCAGAACGAGGGGATTTGGAGCGTGACCTGGTTCGAGCACGGGGTCTCCTACGTCGTCGAGGTCGAGTGCGCGCGGCCGAGCGAAGACGCTCGCTGTGCCAATGACAAATTTGTCATGTCGCTCGCCGAAGACCTCGTCTTCGTGGGCGGCGCGTTCGACGCCGCCACCGGCGGAGGTGCAAAGTGATTCGCCGCGCTTCCGCCTTCGCCATGCCGGCCCTCGCCGCCACCTGCGCGCTCCTCGTCGCACCGATCGCGCGCGCCGACGAGTTCACCTACAACCCGCCGGGCGTCCTCACGCCGGGCTCGGGCACCGGCCGCATGGACAACACCGTCTACGCGCCGGGGATGAGGTTCCCGATCGAGAGCGCGCCGGCGTTCGCCAACTCGCAGGTCTGGGGGAACGGCGGCTCCCAGGGGCCGGGCGGCGGCCAGTGCGACGTCGAGAACTTCAGCTACCCGTGGTGGGACAACTACTGCGAGACGCGAAGCTGGGACATGCCTCTTTGCCCTTCGGGCGTCGGCCACCAGGGTCAGGACATCCGCGCCTCGACCTGCGAAAAGAACGTGCACTGGGTCGTCGCCTCCGAAGCCGGGACGGTGACCAACGTCGGCTCGTACAGCGTCTACATCACGGCGGACAACGGCACCCGCTACGACTACCTCCACATGGGGAGCGTGCAGGTCTCCGTCGGCCAGTACCACACGTGCGCG
>JBGTSH010000492.1:0-5575 GCA_041940405.1 Polyangiaceae bacterium | reverse complement strand
CCGCCTCCAGCCAGCTGGGCCAGGCTTCCATCAGGGTGTTCTGGTGGATCAAGGGCACGCTCTGCAGCAGCTGCGCCAATGGCTGGCCGGCATGCTCTGCCAGCAGCAAGGGCGCGCCATAGGGGTGCACCACCACATCGGCCACCTTGTGGGCACACAGCTCCGGCGTGGCGCCAGGACTGAATTCCACCGCCGCATCGTGGCGCATGCTGGAGAAATCGACCTCCCCGATGTGCATGGAGATGTTCAAGGTCACCTCCGGGTGCCGGGCCAGAAAGCCGCCCAGGCGCGGCAGCAACCAGTAGGTGCCAAAGCTGGAAGCCGTGCTCAGGTTCAGCATGCCGCCTTGCTCCCCCTGCATGCGGATGCTCTGCGTGGCCCGTTCCAGCTGCTGCAGCGCCAGCTGGACCGTGACCCCGCCGGAGCGAAAGAGTCCATCGACGAGATGACCAAGGTCTTGAAGCTCGGCAACGAGATAACCGAACGCCTCCGCTTGTTCGTCCGCCCCGATACCGGGGCCGCCGTCGAGCCGTGCGATCTGGGCGACGCTGCTCGCAATGCCGTAGAGATCTGCCGACCTCGCCTTCGCGACAACTCGAGCCTGCATGTCGTCGTTGAATCCACCGAGGCTCCGCCGGTCCGTGTCAGGAGGGCCGAGCTCGTCTCCGCGCTGGTCAACCTCCTCGTCAACGCCTGTGAAGCGATGACGACCGGCGGACGAATCGCATTGCGAGCAGGTAACTCCAACGGACGGGCCTGGGTCGAGGTCGATGACGACGGGCCAGGCATCCCTCCGGAGATCCGGACTCACGTATTGGACGAGTTCTTCACCACCAAAGAGACCGGCACGGGCCTCGGGTTGGCCGTCGTTTCGGCATTCATGCAGCAGAGCAGTGGGGCCGTCGAGATCGATTCGGAGGTCGGTCGTGGCACCCGAATCCGCCTGGCTTTCCCTGCGAGCGCGTAGCGATTGAACCGGCCCTCTTCGGCGCGAGGGTTTCAGAAAGGCGGGAGGACCGCGTAAGGGCGCCCAGAACGGACGCGGGGGGCGTCCGGATCGTTCCGAGGTGGCCACTTTGTTCACCCCCGAATGGCGTGGGTTCCCGCGATATCTGTGACGTCTCTGCTGGCATCTCGCTTGCGACGGGCCTGGCGCGCCTCTTTGCAAAGGTGGGCCGCATGCGTCGAACCTCCCGGATCTCGAGCCTGTCTACTCCCCTCCACGTCGCGCTCCTGTTCGCCGGTTGTTGCGGTGCGACGGCGTGCGTCGGCGACATCGGTGATGTCCCGCTCGGGCCGCCCGTCGATTCCGCGACCACCTGCGAGGTCGACTTCAAGCCCGCGGCCGTGGCGCTGAAGCGGCTCAACCAGCGCGAGTACGCCAACACGGTCCGCGACCTGCTCCATCTGCCGGCCGTCGACCTCTCGGCCTTGCCCCCTGATGGTGGCAATGGCTTCGACACGGATCCCTCCGGGCTGTTCCTGACGGACGCGCTGGTGGACGCGTACTGGAGCGAGAGCCAGCAGTTGATCGCTCGCGCCCTGGCCGGCACCAATGGTGGAGGCGCGGGCGGAACCGAGATCGAGGTCGAATCCCTCACGCCGGTCGGGTGTGTCGCCGTGGCCGGGTACGCCAACCTCTGTTCCCAGGACACGGTCACCGTCGACGTCGACGCGCCGGTGGCAAACCACTACACAATCGCCATCCGCGCCTACGGCGTCCTGGCCGGGGATGAAGCCCCGAACCTGAACGTGAGCGTGGGCGGCGCAATCGTCGAGGACTTCACGGTGACCGCCACCGCGGACAGCCCGGCGATCTACGAGCTCGAGACCGACCTCGCCGCCGGAACCCACAGCATCGCGCTCACGTTCACCAACGACTTCTACGGGTCGGCGACGGAGAACCGGGACATTCGCGTCGACTGGATCCGGCTCACGCCTCCCAGCGACACGGGACCTCTGCCGGACTCGCGAGCAGCGATCCTGGTCTGCTCGCCGGCGGACTCGGATGACGAGACCTGCGCCCGGCTCATCCTGGTCAACTTCGCCAGTCGAGCCTGGCGTCGCCCGGCCACCAGCAGCGGCGAGGACGTCGCGGGGCTGATGGCGGTGTTCACCAGCTCGATGGACGCCGGCAACGGCTTCGAGGAGTCGATCGCGCTCGCGTTGCGCGCCGCCCTGATGGCTCCCTCCTTCATCTTCCGCCCCGAGTTCGACGACCTCGCGACAGACGATCTGGGCCGCCGCTATCTCGACGGGTACGAGCTGGCGTCGCGGCTGTCGTACGCGCTCTGGAGCACCATGCCCGACGACGAGCTGTTCGAGCTCGCCGAGTCGGGCGAGCTCACCAAGCCCGAGGTCCTTGAGGCCCAAGTCGAGCGGATGCTCGCCAGCCCCAAGGCCACCGACTTCCTCAGCGGGTTCGTGCCTCAGTGGCTCGAGATCGGTGGCGTGGCTTCGCTCGAACGAGATCCGGTGCTGTTCCCGACCTATGAGGACGTTCGAAAGCACATGGTGGGCGAGACGCTCGCCTTCCTGACCTCGTTCCTGGTCGAGGACAAGGACATCCGCGAGATCGTCAACGCCGACTACGGATACCTCAACGAGGAGCTCGCGGCGTACTACGGGATCCCCGGTGTGACTGGCCCGGAGTTTCGCCGGGTCGAGTACGGCGGCTCGCGGATCGGCGGGATCATGGGACAGGCGAGCGTGCTCTCGGTGACCGCCAAGTATGCCCAGACGTCCCCGGTCAAGCGCGGGAGGTTCGTGATCGATCGCGTTCTCTGTTCACCACCTCCAGATGTGCCGAACGACGTCCCGCCGCTGCCCGAGGTCCCCGTGGAAGGCGTCAGTAAGCGACAAGAGTTCGAACAGCACATCTCGGATGCGAAATGCGCGGGCTGCCACAGCTTCATGGACCCGATCGGCTTTGCCCTCGACAACTTCGGACCGACCGGCGAGTGGCGAGAGCAGGATGACTATGGGTTTTCGATCGACGCCTCGGGCGAGTTGCCCGGCATGGGCTCGTTCGCCGGCCCCCGCGACATGCTCGCGCTGATCCAGGAGAGCCCGGAGTTTGCCTCCTGTCTCCACGACCAGCTGTTTCACTACTTGATCGGGCGCGCGCTCACCGCCGCCGACGCCTGTCAGTTCGAGGCGATGCTGGCCGAGAGCGAGGATGGCCAGGTGACCCTGACCGACATGATCAAGGCCATCGTGCTCAGCGATTCCTTCCGTGCCACCACCAGCGAGGCGAAGTGATGAGCATGCAAAAGAAGTGGCAGCTGTCACGGCGCACGTTCTTGCGCGGCGCCGGCGCGGCCATCGCGCTCCCGGCGCTGTACCAGATGCGACCGTCGACCGCGCGGGCAGAGGACCCGGCGAAGCCGGTGCGACTGGTCACGATTGTCATGCCGCATGGGCTCCCCCAGGGGAGCAACGGCGGCAGCGGTCAGGGCACCACCTATGAGCTTCCGGACTATGAGGGGAGCAACATGCTCGCCCCCCTCGATCCGTACCGGGACGACTTCCTCAACCTCGCCGGGCTCAGTCGGGCGAGGCCTCAAGGCCTGGTCGGCGATCACCCGGTCGGGTTTGCCCAGATCCTGACCTGCCACCCCTTCGAGATGAAGTCGGGGACCAACGTGCCGGCGGACACCACGCCGACCCTGACGTCGTCGTACGATCAACTTGCGGCGGCTCACTTCGCGCCGGATTACCCGTGGTTGCCGTCGCTGTCGATCGCGGTCGAATCGCAATACTTCGTCGAGCACAGCAGCACCCCCGATGGGATCGAACGCGCCATCGGATCGTACTTGTCGTGGAACGGGCCGACGCCTGTGGCACCGCTGCTCGACATCGGGAAGATCTTCGACAAGATCTTCGGAGGGTTCGATCCGGGTCTGAGCGAGGCCCAGCGCGCCGAGCTGCGGCGGCAGGGCAAGAGCGTCCTCGACTTCGTGGTCACGGACATCGGCCGCCTCGGTGGCCGCCTGGGCAAGGACGACCGGGCGACGATGGAGAGGTATCTCGAGTCGATCCGTTCCCTGGAGACCCGGATCGCGTCGAGCGAGGCACTGGCCTGTGAGCCCGGCGAGCGTCCCACCCACAGCGAGAGCTATCCCGAGCGGCTCGACCAGGTCATCGATCTCACCATCCTGGCGATGAAATGCGACGCGACCCGGGTCATCACCATCAACCTGGGCGATCTGTACTCGGGGCTCGTCATGTCGAGCTTCGCGCCCGGAACATCGTCGACCCAGGACCTGCACTCCATGTCGCACTCTAACCCCGCGGCCCACGCGGAAGCGGTGCGGTGGTTCGCCAGCAAGTACGCGAGCCTCATCGCCAAGCTGAAGGCGGAGCCGGACATCGACGGCACCCTCCTCGACAACTCGCTGGTCCTGATGACGTCGGAGATCGGACGCGGCAATGACCACTACGCGGGCGACCTGCCGGTGTTCCTCGCCGGCCGAGGCGGGGGCGCGATCAACACCGGTCGCCGGGTCGAGTACTACGACGAGACGCCGATCGCCAAGCTCTACATCGCGCTGCTGCAGACGCTCGGTCTGACCATCGACGAGTTCAAGGGCGTGACCGGGGCCCTGAGCGGCCTCACCTAGCCGAGCGCACACCCGACACGCAAAAGGCCGCGCCTCCGAAGAAGCGCGGCCTTTTGCTGTCACACGCGCGAAAGCTACTTCTTCGCGCCCGCGACCTTGGACTTCTTGTCGCCCGAGTGCCCGTGGAACGTGCGCGTCGGAGCGAACTCGCCCAGCTTGTGGCCGACCATGTTCTCGGTCACGAAGACCGGGACGAACTTGCGGCCGTTGTGAACGGCGAACGTGAGCCCCACCGCCTCGGGGACGATGGTGCTGCGCCGCGACCAGGTCTTGATGACCTTCTTCGACTGCTGGCCCTGGTTCGCCTGAATCTTCTCCATCAGGTGACCATCGACGAACGGGCCCTTCTTTACGCTGCGCGGCATCGCATTAACCCTTCACGTTGCGGCGGCGGATGATCATCGAATCCGTCCGCTTGTTGTTACGCGTCTTGAGGCCCTTGGCGAGCTGGCCCCACGGCGAGCACGGGTGGCGACCGCCGGAGGAGCGACCTTCGCCGCCGCCCATCGGGTGATCGACCGGGTTCATGGTGACGCCGCGGTTGTGCGGGCGGAACCCGAGCCAGCGCATACGCCCCGCCTTGCCGAGCGTGATGTTCGCGTGGTCGAGGTTCGAGACCTGACCGACGGTTGCGCGGCACTCGAGGTGCACCTTGCGGATTTCGCCGCTCGGCAGACGCACCTGAGCCCACTCGCCGTCCTTGGCCATGAGCTGCGCCGCGACGCCGGCCGAACGAACCAGCTGACCGCCCTTGCCCTTCTTGAGCTCGACGTTGTGGATCGTCGTGCCCGGGGGGATGAAGCGGAGCGGGAGCGAGTTGCCGACCTTGATGTCGGCGTGACGGCTCGAGATCACCTGCGTGCCCACGGTGAGGCCGTCGGGCGCGAGGATGTAGGTCTTCTCGCCGTCGGCGTAGTGGAGCAGCGCGATGTAGCAGGTCCGGTTGGGGTCGT
>JBGTSH010000491.1:0-5578 GCA_041940405.1 Polyangiaceae bacterium | reverse complement strand
CGCGCAGCAGAGCAAGAAGGCCTCGAGCGCGTGGTCCTCGGCGGAGGCGTGGCGGCGAACCGCGCCCTCCGAGCCAAGCTCACGTCGAAGGCCGAGCGGCGCGGGATCGAGGTCTTCGTTCCTCCGCTCGCGAGCTGTACCGACAACGCCGCGATGATCGGCTACGCGGGCGCTCTCCGCCTGGCGCGTGGGGAGCGCGACGGCCTCGACCTCGCCCCGGCGACGAAGAGCTCGCTGCTCGGCGTCACGCGCAAAGGGGGCGGTCCGCGGACCGCCCCATCACGCGCGGCTCGCCCGCCGTCTACTCGAAGCTGACGCCGCACCGCTCGAGATCCTCGCGCGGGATCTCGCAATCGTGTGCGGTGTCGCAGAGCGACGGCTGTGCGTCGACGCAGTCGAGGTAGTTGTAGAACTGATCCATGCAGCCTTTCTCCTCGGCCTCGCGCTCGATGCCTTGGGAGCGAATGACGCATTGATCGACGTCGCTGAGCCCGTCGTCGCACTCCTCGACGAAGTCCTCGCAGAGCTCTTCGGGGCTGCGCTGGCAGCCGGCGAGAAACGCCGCCATGAGCGCGACCATCGCAAACGCGACGCGGCTCACGCGCCACCTCCGCCGCTCGTGCCGCCGGCACCACCGGCACCGCCGGCGCTGCCGCTCCCGCCCGAGCCGCCCGCACCGCCGGCGCCGCCCGCACCACCCGCGCCTGGGCCGCCGCCTGCGCCACCGGCGCCGCCCGCACCGCCGAATCCTCCACCGGTCGAGCTGCTCGACGAGCTCTTCGTCGAAGTCGTCGATGTCGTGGTCCAGGTGCTGCCGCCGGTACCGTCGTCGGGATCGCCACCGGAGCCGCAGCCCGAGTCCTCGCTTGGCTCTTCGGGCCCCGCATACCCCCCGCACGTGCGCTTTCCGGGAGCGTCGGAGGTAAACGGATCGCGCGTTCCTTCGTCGACGATGCGCCGCCCTCTCAGCATGCAGGGCTCCTCCTCATCGCACTCGTCGTCGCTCTCGCATACCGGCGCGCGGAAGCACTGGTAGCGATCTTCGTAGGGGATGCAGATGGATGACCCGCCGCATTCCCAATCGTGAAAGCAGTCGTCCCCGCCGCACCCATTGTTGCCGCCACCGTTCCACGTGCAGCCCAAGTGGTTTGGCAAAGCCAAAAGCAGATAAGCGCCGAGCCCCAGAAGGCCGGAACGGCCCCGGGTTCCCAAGAAATAAGCCATGGATTCATCCTAAGAGACGGGCCCTCTCGGTCCGACGAAAAGCACGATCCCGCCCCCGGCATGCGCTAAGAACCCTGGATCATGTCGCGTCCCGCCATTGCGCTGGTGCTCGCTGCGCTCGCCGCCTGCACCACACCTCCGCCGCCGAAGAGCGCGACGCCCACACCCGAGGTGGGCGCTCGGGTCGCGACGACGGTCGCGCCCGAGGTCGAAGAGGGCGCGATCCCGGTCACCAGCTCCGACGTCGTCTGGGGCTCGCCGACGGCGCCTGTCACGTTGGTCATGTTCGGCGACTTCGAATGTCGCTACTGCGGCGACGGCGCGCGCACCGTCGAGGCGCTCAAGGAGCACTACGGTCCGGAGAAGCTCCGGTACACGTTCAAGCACCTGCCGCTCGACATCCACGAGCGTGCGTACACGGTCGCGGTCTTCGCCGAGAGCTTGCGGGCGCGCTCGGGCGATGCCGCGTTCTGGGGCTTCTACGACCGCGTCTTCCTGAAGCGAGCCGACGACGAGGCGCCCGCCGATGCGATCGGTCGCGCCCTCGTCGATCTCGGCCCGGCGGCAGCGCGAAAATCGATCGGCGAGCAGGCCGCCTCGCAGGGCGCGGCCAAGGTCGAAGCCGACGTAGCGCTCGGCGACAAGCTCGGCATTCGCGGCACCCCGGCGTTCTTCGTCAACGGCCTCCCGATCTCCGGCGCGCAGCCGCAAGAGACGTTCGAAGAGGCGATCGATGCCGAGCTGCGGCTCGCCGCCGACGCCGCCAAAGAAGGCGTCCCCGCAAACCGCATCTACGCGGTCCGCAGCGCCGAGAACCGCAAGGCGGCCGAGGCCGCGAAGCGTCGAAAGGTCGCTCCGCCAGAGCCGCCGGAAGACCTGACCGTCTGGTATGCGCCCGTCGGCGGCTCTCCGGTCCGCGGCAACCATGACGCGCTCGTCACGATCGTCATGTTCTCCGACTACGAGTGCATCTTCTGCGCAAAGGTCCAGAAGACGCTGGCCGCCGTCGAGAAGAAGTACGGCGCCGACGTCCGTGTCGTCATGAAGCACAACCCGCTGCCGTTCCACAAAGCTGCGGAACCGGCGGCCGAGCTCGCGCTCGAGGTCCTCGCCAAGAAGGGCGCCGCCGCATTCTGGAAGACGCACGACGCGATCTTCGCCTTGGACCGCGCACCCGACGAGACCGACCTCGGGACGATCGCCGAGGCAGCCGGGCTCGATCCGAGAGCTGCAATGAAAGCGGTCAAGGCGAAGAAGCACGCAAACGCCATCGAGGCCGATCAGATCCTCTCGGCAGATCTCGACGCACAGGGCACGCCCCACTTCTTCGTAAACGGCCGCCGCGTCATCGGAGCTCGATCGCTCGAAGAGTTTTCGCGAACGATCGACGAACAGCTGGTCGTCGCCAAGAAGCTCGTCGAGTCCGGAACGCCGCGCGCCAAGGTCTACGACGCGCTCATGAAGGACGCGAAACGCGCCGAGGAGCCACCGAAGGTCGACGTCGGCGCGCTCCCGAAGGGAGCCCCGACCCGCGGGCGGGGACCGGTCATCGTCCAGGTCTTCAGCGACTTTCAATGCCCCTTCTGCCTGCGTCACGCAGCGACCCTGAACGAGCTCGAGAAGCAGATGCCCGGCAAGATCACGATCGTCTGGCGCAACCTTCCGCTCAAGGGCCACAGTCGGGCTTGGCCCGCCGCGGCCGCCGCACTCGAGGTGAAGAAACAGAAGGGCGACGCCGCGTTCTGGATGATGCACGACCGGATCTTCGCGGGTCAGGCCGACGGCGCCCTCGGTACCGAAGCGCTCGAGGATGCGGCGAGGGACCTCGGCGCCGACGTCGCCAAGCTGCGCGCTGCCCTCGCGAGCGGCGCTCACGACGCGACGATCAAGGCGGACGTCGAGGCCGCCGAGAAGCTCGGCGTCGAAGGGACGCCCGGCACGTTCGTCGACGGCTACTTCGTCTCCGGCGCGGTCGGCAGGGTGAAGCTCAAGAGCGTAATCAAGCGTGCGCTCGAGCAACGCGCAAAGAAGTGACGATCAAGACGTGACGATCTGGAGAAAGCGCGCCTTCACGCGCTTCTTTCCCCAGCCGACGAAATCGACAGTCGCCGTCGGGTCGGCGCCGCCGTCGAGGGCCACCACCCGGCCGAAGCCGAACGCCTTGTTCGTCACGCGATCGCCGATGCCGATCTCGTCGGCCGATCGCGCGGCTCGCGGCGGAGCGGCGTCGTAGTCGGGCATCTTGTCGAACGACTCGACCGGCGCGTCCTCGCGTTCGATGTAGCGCTCGCCGGCCTCACGCATCGGCGGGGGCCCGGGCCGGCGCGGCATCGCGCCCGCTTGCGGGTGCGACCACGCGAGCCGAGGCTGGATGCGCGCCGGGCTCTCGCGATCGATGAAGCGACCGATCGATCCCGAACGCAGCGTCTCGGTCGTCTTGTGCTCGATGACCTCGGGGGGAAGGTCGGCGACGAACCGGCTCGGCTCCCCGAAACGAACGCCGCCGAAGATCGTCCGCCGCTCGGCGTGGGTGATCCAGAGCTTCTCTCGCGCGCGGGTGACGGCGACATAGGCGAGGCGCCGCTCCTCTTCGGGATCGTTCTTCCGCGTGGGGTCCATGCTCCGGTACGGAAACGTGTCCTCTTCCATCCCGGTCACGAAGACGTGCGAAAACTCGAGGCCCTTGGCCGCGTGCGCGGTCATCAGCGCGACCTTGGGCGCGTCCTTCATCTCGTCGGTCCCGGCGGCGAGCGTGATGCGCTCGAGCCACCCGGCCAGCGTCGGCGTCCCGCCCTCGGCGAGCTCCTCCTCTTCGTACTCGACGATGGCGCCGATGAGCTCTTGGAGGTTGAGCGCGCGCGCCTCGGCCTCGGTCGAATCGTCCTGCGCGAGCATGCGCTGGTAGCCGGTCTCCTCGAGCACCGTCTCGGCGATCTCCGACGGCGACGCCGTCCGCGCCGATGCACCGAGGCGCGCCATCAGCTCCGCGAACGCGGCGAGCGCCTTCTTCGGCTGCGGCCCCAACCTGCCCGAGGCGACGAGCCCCGGCACCGCCGCGAGCAGCGAGCTCTTCTGCTCCGCCGCGAAGGCGGAAAGCTTCTCGATGGTGCTGTCTCCAATCTTCCGGGCCGGAACGTTCACGATCCGCAAGAAGTCCACGTCGCTCGAGGGGTTGACCAAGACGCGCAGGTAGGAGACCAAGTCCTTCACCTCGGCGCGCTCGAAGAACCGCACGCCACCGATCACCTGGTGCGGAACGCGCTCGGCCCGGAGCACCTCTTCGAGGACGCGTGACTGCGCGTGCATCCGGTAGAAGACGGCGATCTCGCTCGGCTTGACCCCCGCGTGGATGAGCTCGCCGATGCGCGCGACGACGAACGCCGCTTCATCGCGCTCCGAGCCTGTCGCCACGACGGTGATCGGATGGCCGGGTGGGTTCGCCGTCCAGAGCTCCTTGGGCTCGCGATCGCGCGCGGGACGAATCACGCCGAGCGCGGCGGAGACGATGTTCTTGCTGGAGCGGTAGTTCTGCTCGAGCTTGATGATCGTCGCCGAAGGGAAGTCCTTTCGAAAGCTGCGGAGGATCCTGACGTCGGCCCCGCGCCAACGATAGATGCTCTGGTCGTCGTCGCCGACGACGCACAAATTGCCGTGCTTCGCAGCGAACGCGCGCACCCAGCGGTACTGGACCTGGTTCACGTCCTGAAACTCGTCCACGAGCACATGGGAGAACTTGTTCCTGAGCTCCTCGCCGGCCTTGCTGGCGGGGTCCTCGGCGATCCGGAGCACCTTGAGGATCAGGTCGTCGAAATCGACTGCGTTCGCCGTGGCGAGGTGGCGCTCGTACGCCTCGAAGCACTTCTGGATGACCTCGTCGCCGAAGACGCCGACAGCGAACTCGCTCGCGGTGACGCCCTCCTGCTTCTCCTTGTGGATGCGGCCGAGGATCTGCCGCGGAGGGAATCGACGGTCGTCGATCTTCAGCTCCTTCATCACGCGGTTCATCACGCTGCGCTGATCGGTGTCGTCGTAGATGACGAAGGAGCGACCGAGCCCGACGGCGTCGTGGTACCGCCGCAAGAGGCGCGCGCAGGTCGCGTGGAACGTCCCGACCCAGAGATCCTTGACGAGATCCGGGCCGACGAGGCTCTCGAGCCGCCGCTTCATCTCCGAAGCGGCCTTGTTGGTGAACGTTACGGCGAGGATCCGATACGGAGGCACCCGCTCGGAAGCCAGAAGGTTGGCGATCCGAAAGGTGATGACGCGGGTCTTGCCGCTTCCCGCCCCCGCGAAGACGACGAGCGGACCCCGGACGTGCGCGGCCGCATCGGCCTGCGGCCCGTTGAGCTCCACG
>JBGTSH010000490.1:0-5581 GCA_041940405.1 Polyangiaceae bacterium | reverse complement strand
GCCCTCCACGGGGCGGCAATAACCCGGGGACGGTTGGGGGGAGCGTGAGAGATCGGGCACGGGCACGGGCACGGGCACGGGCACGACTCGGGGAACGGAAAACGGGGGACGGGGCGCGGGGAACGGGTCGCTGGGCTGAGGCGCCGTGCCGCCCCCTCTTGGGCTTGAGCCTTCGCGCCGACATGCGATACGCCCGCCAGAAGACCGATGACCTCGCTCCGCTCGTCGACGCTCCTGTTCTTCGCAGCGCTCCTCGCCTGCAGCGACGCGGACAAGGCCGCACCGGCGGCCGGCTCGGCAAGCGCGCCACGACCCGCGCCGAGCGCGAGCGCGCCGGCCAAGAGCGCTGCGCCCGCGAGCGCGAGCGCGGCTGCGCCTGCGTCGGCGTCTGCGGCGGCGCCTATCGATCCCGACGCACCGTTCGTGCGGGGCGCGCCGTCGAGCCACAAGCCCGGCGCGGATGCGGTCGACGAGTGCACGCAGGCGGGCGGAAACTACTTCTCCTGTAGCGGCGCCTACGAGGGGGAAGAAGACCCGGTGCTCAAGCGATACCTCTATCGCATCGCACAAGCGCAAGCGGCCGGCGTGAAGGACTACGGCAAGGCAGGCCCGCCCGCGGACATGGGCGGCCTACCGCACGCCGAGGTTCCCGCGGGCTGCGACCCGAAGAAGCCGTGTGACATCAAAGACGACGGCCTCGTGTCGAACGGCATCATCAACTGCCTCGCGCTCGCCCATGCGCAGTACGGGAGCAATCCGGCTGCGGCGAAGGCCGCCCACACGCACGCGTGCAAGTGCGGCGGCAAAGGAGGCTCCTTCATCGGCTACAACTCCTCGGCCTTCATCTGCGACAAGGACGGAAAGCCCGCCTTCCTCGCGCCCGACATGAAGAAGGAAGAGGCGAAGGACATCCTCGACTGCGCGACCTGCGATCCGAAGCTCGGTAAGGCTGCGTGTAAAGCAGACGCCGATCGCCTGCGCACGACCGACGCCGAGCTGGCCAAGCACATCGAGACGAATCAGGTGCGCCGCTGTCAGACGCCCGACCCTGCGCCGGCCACGCCGTAGCTCTCAGAACCTGGCCTGCGCGCTGCCGCCGAACCCGAGGAAGTCCGGGCTGACGAACGTACGCAGCGCGACGGTGCCTTCGTTGGGATCGCGCTCGACGAACGTGGCGTTGTTGTCACGGACGTACTGGACCCAGACGATCGTCGAGAGGATCGCGGAGATGTCCCACTTGAGGCTCGCGCGCGCCTGGATGATCGGCGTCGCGCCGGTGTTGACCGGAAGGATGGCGATGTTGCCCTGATCGCGGACGACGACGGTGCGGCTGATGGGTGCGCTCGACAGATCGACCGACTCGCTCGTGAACGTCGACGGAAGCTGGAGGCCGGCGCCGAGGCCGGGCGTGAGGCGCGGGCCCTCGAAGTAGTAGTCGGCGGCCAGCGCGAAGAAGAGCTCGGGCGCCGTCTCTGCGTCGGCCGGCATCGTCTGGAACGGGATGAAGCTCGGCTGGTTGCGCAGCACGAAGGGCAGGTCGCGGTAGATGCCGGTGAGACTCGCGCGGAAGAAATCAGCCTTGATCTGACCTTGGAGAGCGCCCGCGATCGCCGGCTGGATCGAGACCTGACCCGCGACGTCGAAGTCCTTGAGGCGCTGGAAGAGGCTCGTGCCCTCGACGCTGACCATCCAGAGCACCTTCTCGGGGTAGTACTTCTCCGGCTTGAAGATGATCTGCGGCTTGTTCGGATCGTTGCGGTAGAGCGAAAAGTCGATCGACTGCCCGACCGGCATGTCCTCGTGGTGAACCGCGAGGCGGGCCGAAGCGCCGGTCGTCCAGATCTGCAGGCCCTCGACGTCGGGCAGATCGAACTTGCCCTGCGTGAAGAAGCCACCTCCGAGATCGAAGCGGAAGTTGTCGGCGACCTGCGCGCCGCCGCCGCCGAGGACGCCGTAGTTCGTCTGACCGATGCGGATCTGCTCCACCTCACTCGTGCCGGGTGTGAGCGTCTCTTCGACCTGGACGATCTGCGCCGTCTTGAAGCCGACATAGACGTTGAACCGCGGGTGCTCGTACCCGATCTTGGCGCCGGGCGAGCTGCCGACGAGGCGCGGGAAGATCGACTGGTTGATCGACGCCGCGGTACCGCCCCAGCTGATGTCGTAGAGGTAGCCGAGACGGAAGCGATCGGTGTCGATCGGCCAGAGCGTGAAGCCGAGCCCCTCGACCTTCTTCGGGTCGTCGTATTTTGCCGTGTGGTAGAACGCCCGGATGTACGAGCCGGCGTCGTAGAGTGCCTGGTTCAGGTTGCCGCTGTTCGACGCGAGCTGTGCGAGGTCGAGGCGGACGATGAGCGACGCCTCGGTGTCGAGGTCGTCGATGAACCCCGGCATCTTCTTGTAGAGCGCGAGGTGCGTGAGGTTCTCGCGGCCGGCGAAGCGTGAGTTCAGGTTGTCGAAGAAGAGGCGGTACTGCCGGCGATCGCCGATCGACACGTTCGGCGAGAGCGGGAACGCCTGACCGGTCTGCTTGAGGACGTCGTCGTCGCCGACGACCCAAGTCAACCGCGTATCCATGAAGTCGCCGACGCGCGTCGGCGACTCGTCGGCCTGGGTCTTGACCTCGACCACCGGCTTCTCGTTCGGCGGCGGCTGTGCCGGCTGCGGCTGCGCAGGCGGCTGGGCGGGGGCGGCCGGAGGTTGGGCCGGTTGCTCCGGATCCTGTCCGCGGAGCTTGGCGGCGCGACCCCTGGCGACGTCGGCCTGTGCACCGCCGGCCTGCGCGATCTGCTCGAACTCGCTCGCGGCGAGCGTCGCGTAGCCCTGCTTCTCGTGACAGTCGGCGAGATCGAAGAGGATCTCGTCCGGCTTCGGACCGGGGTCGTCCGCCGGCGCCTTCTTTGCCGCCTGGTACGCCTGCTCGTAGAGCACGCACGCGGCGGGGATCTCGTTTCGATCGAGCGCGGCCTTGGCTTCGGTACGAAGCTCGGCGGCCGATTTGTCCTGGGCGAGGACGGAGGGCGCCATCACGAGGAGGGCGGCGGCGAAGGAGATGGACAAGAACGAGCGCATGGATGGATCCGTCAGTTCGTACCTTCGTCGTTGTCGCCGATGGTGCGGAGGTCGACACAAGCTTGCTGAGGCCCGATCGGGGCGGTCGCGAGCACCGTGGTGTTCGGGTCTTCGGCCAGAGCGGTGGGATCGAGGGCGCAGCCCTCGTACGCGCAGATGACGTCGTCGACGCAACGCGCCTCGACCGTCCAGTTCAGCGTGCCGCCGGAGAAGTTACGCATCGTCCCCGTGATCGCAGCCAGCGGCTGTCCGCGGTAGGCCGTCGGGTTGAGCTCGGCGGCGGCGTCGGTTTGGATCTGGATGAGGGTCGGTACGCCAGGCGTCTCTTCCTTCCAGACCTTGTAGTTGCCGCGCGCGATGTAGCTGGTCCACTCGGTGCAATCCTTGTTGTCGTTGCACTCGTTCGCACACGACGCTTCGGCGTCGCTCTCGAAATCGACGCGCCCGTCACCGTTGAGATCGCAGCTCGACTGGTCTTCGGCAAAGACGTTGTTGATCGCCGGCTTGGGGCCGAAGAACGCCGGGATGGTGAAGCCCTCGATCCGGACCAAGCCGCTCTCGAGCTTCTCCATCGTGATTGCGTCTTCGATCTGGTCACGGCCGAGGACGACCGGCTCCGGCACCTTGCAGTTGGCCTCGTCGCCCTCGAACAGCGGCTGGACGTCGAACGACGGAAACGAGAGCTCGGTGAAGCCGAAGAACTCGGCCACCGTACCGCTCAGGTACGTCACGCGGTCGCAGACGCGCATCCCGCGCGGGGTGGAGAAGTTGAAGGCGAAGAGGTGGTTGTACCCGGTCGCCTGCCCTGACAGATCCGTCACGTAGAACCCGTCTTTGGCGATGCGCGTGACGATGAGCTCGTGCTTGCCGGCGGCGTTCACCTGCATCGACTCGTACGGGAAGGGCGTCGTCGAGCCGTTGCCTTGAACGTCCATCACCGAGGGCAGCGCGTAGTGAACCGGCGGCGAAGTGCCCGCAGCGAATTGGCCCGCCGTCTCGGTGTCGTCGTCGGCGAACGCGCACCCGGGATCGTTCGGGAAGTCGACGAGCGCGTCGTCCTCTTCATCGTCGTTCTTGCCGTTGGCGCACCCAGGCGTCTTGCCGGCCGGCGTCGGCACGTAGCCGAGGTCCTCGACCCACAGACGGGTCTCGCCGTACACCGCCGTGACGGTGATCGTCGCGGTGGCCTTGCCGCCCTGGAGCTTGAGATTCTTGCCGATGTTCTCGCCCGTGGCGTCATTGACGACCGAGACCACCGCGCCCGGCTGAACCGAGAGACGCACGTAGCCGTCGAAGCTCTCGGGCTTGCCGTCGGTTCCGACGGCCTCGATCGAGACCTGCCATGTCTCTTCGGTCTTGCCGGTGTTCGCGGGGAGCGGCGCGTCGACCGTCGGCGGATCGATGCCATTGACCGAGGTGACGTCGATCCGGAACGACTGGGTGCCCAGCTCGAGATCCTTGTGCGCCGTGCAGGAGAGCAAGAGCGCTCCCGCAATCAGCGCTCCCCCCTCCACGAAGTGGAGGGGGGTTGGGGGGGAGGAAACGACAGGCAGATGCCTGAAGCCGAGACGGCGCCCAAGGCTTCTCCAAAACGTCATTGCCCCACCATCCTCAGTCGGCCGTCGCTGAAGTTGCCGAGGCCGCGATCGACGCACGCCAGGAACTTGCACTGCTCGCCGCCGGCCGCACACGGGCCGACCGATTCGAGGCAGCTTTCGCGGATGCTCGAGTTGGAGGCCGCCTCGCACGTCTCGCGCTGGAACGCGGCGACGTCGTTGCGGCACGCGGCGAGGACGCAGGCACCTTCGCCGCCGCAGCTCTTGTCAGGATCGCTCGCGCAGGTCTCGCCCTCGATCACCGCATCCGGACATGCGCAAACGTACGATCCCGCTTCGACGTTGCAGAGGTCGGGGTCGCTACCCTCTTTGCAGGCGCAGTCGGCGTCCTTGGAGCACGAGCGGAGCTCGGCGTCGCCCCCGGCGCCGCACGGCTTGCCGCCGCGGATGTAGTCGATGAGGGCGTCGCGCTGCTGGACCTTGGTGTCGAACTGCGTCGTGTTTCGCTGCAGCACGCGGAAACCGCTGCCGCCGCCGGCGAGGTAGTTCGAGGTCGCGAGCTCGTAGTAGCCGAACGGCTCGATCGGCTGCCAGCAGATCCCCACCTCGACGTCGCATTGGCCGAAGCGCTTCCCCGGGCACTCTTGATCGTTCTGGCAGGGGATCGGTTTGTCGTCGGTGCCCTCTTCGAGCATCGGACCGATGAAGATGCCCGTCGCCTTCTGCGTCGAGCAGTCGATCACGATCCGCGACCCGGCGATCTGGACCTGCGACACGCAGCCGCGGCCGGCGCTGCGGCGAGCAACGAAGTCGAAGAGGTCCTGCACCTCGACGCCCGACAGCTGCATCTTGCTGATCGAGTTGTCGAACGGGAAGATGTTGAACATCTGCTCGACGCTCACCGCGCCGGGCACGATGTCGGCGCGAATGCCCGTGGTGTTCGTCAGCGAGAG
>JBGTSH010000489.1:0-5591 GCA_041940405.1 Polyangiaceae bacterium | reverse complement strand
GGCGGCATCATCGGTCTCGAGCTCGGCATGGTCTACCAGAAGCTCGGCTCGCAGCTGACGGTGCTCGAGGCCTTGCCGAACATCTTGAACGGCGTCGATCCCGACTGCGCCAAGATCGTCGAGCGCCGCATCACCAAGCTCGGCGGCACCATCCACGTCGGCGCCAAGGCGCTCGGCTACGAGAAGCAGGCCGACGGCTCGCTCGCGGTCGCCTTCGAGAAGGACGGCAAGCGCGACACCGTCGTCGTCGACACGGTGCTGGTCGCCGTCGGCATGCGGCCCACGTCCAAGAACCTCGGCCTCGAGAAGGTCGGCGTTCGCATCGACGAGCGCGGGTTCGTTCCGATCGACAAGATGGGCCGGACGAACGTCCCCAGCATCTACGCGGTCGGCGACGTGTCGGGGCCGCCGCTCCTCGCGCACAAGGCGACCAAAGAGGGCGAGATCGTCGCCGAGATCATCGCGGGTCACAAGGCAGCGATGGACTGGGCAACGATCCCCGGCGCCATCTTCACCGATCCGGAGATCGCCACCACCGGCCTCACGGTCGAAGAGGCGAAGGCCAAGGGCTACGAGGTCGCGGTCGGCAAGTTCCCCTTCTCGGCGCTCGGCAAGGCGATGGCGCTCAACGAGACCGAAGGCTTCGTCAAGGTCGTCGCCGACAAGAAGACGAAGCAGATCCTCGGCGTCCACATCGTCGGCCCCGAGGCGAGCACGATGATCAGCGAGGCGGCGCTCTCTCTCGAGATGGCCGCCTTCCTGGACGACGTGAGCCTCACGATTCACCCGCACCCGACGCTGGGCGAGGCCTACATGGAGGCCGCGGCGCACGCGATGGGGCAGGCGATTCACATCGCGAATCGCTAGCCCCTCCTACGGTCTACCCGCTCGCTCGCGCCGTGCGCTTGCGGGTCTTCGCGGCCTTGCGGGCGGCCGCCGCGCGCTTGGCCGGCCCTTTCGTCCGGGCAGCCTTTCGCGCCGCAGCCGAACGATCTGCCGCGGTGCGCTTGCGCGCCGCCGAGCGCGCTTGCCTGCTGAGCGCTCTGGTGGAGCCCGCAGACGTTCCCTCGCGTTTCAGCGCCCGCTTCGCGGCACGCGCTCGCTTGGGCGATGCGCGGCGCTTTCGTGAGCCGGCCTGCGTGTCACGCGCCGCCTTGCGACGGGTCTCGCTGGAGGTCGTTCCCTTCTTCGGCGTGCCGACCTTGACCCCGGCGCGTCGCGCCTTCGAGAGGCCGATCGCGATCGCCTGCTTGCTCGACCGCGCCCCGTGCTTGCCCTCGCGCACGTGATGGATCTCTTCACGCACGAACTCGCCGGCCTGAGTCGACGGCGACTTGCCCTGGCGCTTGGCCTTCCGGGCGCTCTCTTTGGTTCGTTTCGTAGGCATGATGATTCTTCCTCATGCGGCGGTGGTGCCCCCGCCGAGCAGCGTGAGCACTTCGCCGGTCACGTAACTGGAGTCGTTTTCCGAAGCGAAGAAGACGAAGGCCGGCGCGATCTCCTCCGGCTGCGCCGGCCTGCCGAGCGGCGTCGACGAGCCGAACTTCGAAACCTCGTCGGCCTTCAGGTCCGAAGGGTTGAGCGGCGTCCAGACCGGGCCTGGCGCCACGCAGTTCACGCGGATGCCCCGATCGATCAGGTTTTGTGCCAACGACTTCGTGAAGGCGTGGATCGCGCCCTTCGTCGACGAGTAGTCGAGGAGCTCCTTGCTCCCTTGCAGGCCCGTGATCGAGCCGCAGTTCACGATCGCAGCGCCGGCACGAAGGTGCGGCAGCGCTGCCTTGACCATGTAGAAGTAGCCGAAGATGTTCGTGCGGAAGGTCTTCTCCCATTGCTCTTCGGTGACGTCTTCGAGCTTCGATTGGTGCTTCTGGAAGGCCGCGTTGTTCACGAGGATGTCGAGCTTTCCGAAGGCGTCGACGGTCTTGGCGACCGCCTCCTTGCAGAACGCGGAGCTCGTCACGTCGCCGGGGACGAGGAGCACCTTCGCTCCCTCGCGCTCGGCCGCCGCCTTCGTCTCCTCTGCGTCCTTCTGCTCCTCTGGCAGGTAGACGATCGCGACGTCAGCGCCCTCGCGTGCATAAAGGACACACACAGCGCGCCCGATTCCGGAGTCGCCGCCTGTGATCAGCGCCACCTTGCCTTGGAGCTTGCACGAGCCGCGGTACCCCTTCGCTTCATAGCGAGGCCGCGGTCGAAGCTCGGACTCGATGCCCGGCGGCTCTTGGTGCTGCGGAGGAAAAGGCGGCTTGGGCTCCCGCTTCGGCTGCGTCTGCATACCGCCGGGGCGACGCAAGCACCGTACCTGCTTCGAGCTTCTACATGGCCTCAGCCGCGAAGACGATCGGGTCGCCGTCCTCGGACAGGCACGCTCGACCGCGCCCGGCGTCGCGCGCAGCGGACAGGTGGAGGCCCGCAATCCTGACAAGATCGTCAGGATGGTCGCAATCCTCCGGATAAGCGGCGACGCCGATCGAGAGCGACAATCCGCGGGCCTGAGCGACGAGGCCCAGGCGGCGAGCGACATGGGCAGCCTCGAGCGCACCGGCGCCCGGCAGCACCACCGCGAGCTCGGCGTCGTCGAAGCGACCACAGACATCCAGCGCGCGGAGCTCTTCTCTGAGAAGACCGCCCGCGGCGCGCAGGATCGAATCTCCTGGCTCGCCGCCACGATGTCCCGGCGGGATCTCGTCGAGGCCGACCAAGAGGAACGCGAGCCCCGAGCCCGAACGCTGCGCGCGCGAGCGCTCTTGCGACAGACGAACCTCGAGCTCCTTGCGGTTGACGAGGCCGGTAAGCGCATCGTGACGGGTGAGATCCTCGATCTCGTGAAGCAGATGGAGCGACTCCCGCACCAGCTGCTCGGGCGGAACGAGCGAGGCGAGGAGCGACACGAAGATCTCGTCGACCCTCCCCTTCAGGGCCGATTCCTCGATCCGCTCTTCGACGCTGCCGCGGCGCGCGATCACCCAGGGCTCGGCGAGGGCGGGCTCACAGGAGAGGGGAAACGACACCGGCTCCAGCGTCGCGAGCTTTACGAGCTGCGCGAGCCCGGGCGGAATGCCCGCCCCTTCGGCGACGTGAACTTCGAGGCTGATCGGACCGAGGCGGCGAGCGAGCGCCCGCACGGGCGCAGTCACTCGCGCGGCACGCACGGCCCGCTCGAGCGCCAGAGGCAGCGGAACGGAAGAAAACCCCACGTTAGAGAGACTAGCGCAGCAAGTGCCGGGGAAGGCAGCAAAGGGTTTGCGGCCTCGGCCTTGTCTTTACTCGTGTCTCCACTCGTGTCCCTACTTGTGCCTCCGGCACGGGACGAGCATTGTGCTCGCCCATGCAGAGCCCCACCGTAGAGACCATCGAGGACGTGCTCGAAACTGCGCGTCAGGCTCAGACCCCCGTCGCGCTCATCCTTGGCGGCCGCATCGACGCGCCGGTCTCCGCATTCGTCCTCGGACGAAACGGCCAGACCTTCGACTTTGCGGTCGAAGGCGTCCGCATCCGGATGGATGTGGCGAACATCGTGCTCAGAATCGGCTGAGCGCTCGCGCAGGAGCGCGGTCATCAGAGGAGCGCAGAGCGAGCGCGGAAGCGCTCGCGGAGGTCGGCCCACTCTTCTTCGGACGCGGTGACGATCCCGTTCGACCAGGTGAGGACCTCGCTGGGGCGCTCACCTTCGTGATCGGTGGGGACGATCTGCCAGTGCAGGTGGGGTGAGCTCATCGGGATGTCGGAGCGGCCGGTACCCAGCGAAGCGGTGAACACCCGAACGGGTCGGAGGACGTGCTCGAGGATGCGAGCGCCGCGGAGGACGAGCTCGGAGACTTCGCGGTGCTCGTCGGCTTCGATGGCCTCGAAGGTCGTGATGTGACGACGGGTCACGACGAGGAGATGGCCCCACCGGAGGGGAAAGCGATTGAGGGCGAGGACCGCGGAGTCATTGTGCGCGAGCGGCTGATCGTTCTCGATGAGGTGGCACATCGAGCATGTACCGGGCGGCAGGAACCGAGCGAGCCGCTCGATGGCCTCTGCCTTGTCGATCTTCGAGGGCACGAGGGCTGTCTAACGAGAAGCCATGCGAGAAACAACGACCGGGCGTGTCGGGCTCACCGCTTTCGCTCGACAGGGCGTGCGCTAGGGTCTCCCGCGCCGATCCTTCAAGTACGTCGCGAGCTCCGGGCCGGTGTTCGGAATGAAGCCCGGACCGTTGCACCCGCAGGTACACCAGCAATGGCCGAGCCGATGGACGGTCTCGATCCGCCGCCACACCTTCGTCGCAGAAGAGGGTGGCGGTTTGAAGTCCAGCCCTAGGTGAGCCATCCGCTCTCCGCACTGCGGACACTTCGAGACGAGCCGGGCGTGATCAGCTTTGAGGTCATCCAGCGTCGTGCCGGTCTCTCGTTCCGCCTTCGCTCGAGCGGCGGAGTCGAAGAAGGAGCGCTGGAGTCGCTCGAGAACGTCGAGCCGTCCTTGCTGTGCAACGACGTCCTCGAGCGGGGGGCGCTTGAACTGCTTGCGACACGAGAAGCAAACGTAGTGCGGCTTGTAGGTCTTGAACGCGTACCGGCACATGTTCCGCTCCTCGGCGCCAAAGGCGCGCGTCCGAGCCGTGACGGGCGAGCTCCGACCTGTCTGACACTCGATCTCCAAAGGCTAGTCCGCCAAATCCACCACGTAGGCATCGTGATCCGAAAGACGGCCTGCGGGAACGTGCTGCACCTGTCGGACGATCCAGTCACGCGGGACCGCGATGTGGTCGATGCTCGAGAGGCCCTGGATCCGATGGGGCGCCGCTCGTGTGGCGGCGAAGAGGCGTGCCGATTCGCATCCACCAGAGCCGCTCCCTCAGAGCGGATACACGATGAAGTCGTCGTGGACCTCGAGAACGGGATTGTTCCCCATCGCCTCGACCGCGGCGTTCAGCTCGGTGAGGTGATCGACCGAGAGCTCGAGCGCGTGCTCGTTCGGGTGCTGCGTCGCGCCGAACGGGAAGTCGTCGCCCGGCGTGGTCGTCATCTCGATGTGCGTGCCGAGGACGAACGCGACGTTGTTCCCCGCGCCGACGAAGTCGACGAGCCTGCCGGTGCTCGCGACGTAGGTCGCGAAGTCCTGGATGTAGAGGCGGCCGGGGTAGAGCGTGTCGCCGGTGTAGAGAAGGTCGTGGCGGCGATCGTAGACGGCGATGTGCGCGGTCTGGTGGCCGGGGATCGGAATGATGTCGAGCACCCGTCCGCCGAGATCGTAGGGGACGATCTCGTTCGGCCAATCGTCGATGCCGAAGAAGGTCTGCACGGCAGCGGCACCGGTGCCGACGACCGTCGTGTTGGGCGCGTTCTGGAACTGGCCGTCGCCGGAGGTGTGATCGCCGTGGCCGTGCGAATGGGCGACGACGACCTCCAGCGCGCCGAGCCCGTGGCTCGCGGCGTAGGTGTCGACGATGCCCTCTACGGTGGCTTGCACCGGGATGCCACCGTCGCCCGAATCGAACAGGATCGCCTTCTCGTTTCCGAAGAGCAGGTGCAAGAACGGCCCTTCGAAGCTGGTGCACAGCGATTGCCGCAGGATGAACGTGTCCTCGGCGAGCTCCCACACGA
>JBGTSH010000488.1:0-5629 GCA_041940405.1 Polyangiaceae bacterium | reverse complement strand
TTCACGCTCAGCCTCGTGGGCAAGTTGGACAAGGAGTAGGGCTCCACAAGGAGCGGCCTCGGAGGGCCGTCGGCCCCGCGCGGCCCCCATGCCTCACGGCGTGGGGGCCGTCCTACATTCTGCGGCTCGGGCATTGCGCGGGAGACGATCGTGCGCATGCTCTCGTCCCGTGACTTCGTTGGGGGACCAAGGACTCGTTTGACGCCGGAGGGAGCGCCATGCGCCTTCACGCACGCATCGTCGCCTGGGTGTTCATCGTGTTCGGCGTCGCCGGTCTGGCGCTCGCCGCCGGGCTGTTTCTGCTCTGGGCGGGGCTGGGCACGGCCGCGCTCGTCGAAGACGGCTCGCTCGGCGGGGGCGCCGTCGGATGGTCGGTCGGCATCGCGATGGGCGGTTTCGTGGCCGCCATCTCGATCCCCAACATCATCGCGGGCTACGGGCTCTTGCGACGACGGCCCTGGGGCAAGCCTCTCGGGATCGGACTCGGAGTCCTGAACCTCATCTTCGCGCCCATCGGGACGATCTTCGGGATCTACGCGATCATCGCGCTCCTCGGCGACGACTCGAAGCCGGCGGCTGCATGACGGCCATGTGCTGAGCTGGGCTTGCCGGACGGCGCGCGCGCCGCTGCGCTCGCGCGCGGTCTTCGCGGTGGCTCGCGGCGCTCGCCGCCTGAGCTCCGTCGGCGACAGCGGTCATTGCATGCGCGGCGATCGTGCGCATGCTTCGCCCGTGCTTCCTCGAAGCGGGTGGGTGATCGGGGGCCTGGTGCTCGCCTGCGCTTCGGACGTCGCTTGCAGACAGCCGTCCGAGGGAATGACCGCGTTCGTCGGCACGTATACGCGCCCCGGCTTCTTCCCCGGCTCGGTCGACAGGTTGACCATCACGCCGGGCGGCATGGCGATGGAGCAGAGCGGCATGCCGGAGTCGATGATCTTCGCGCAGGCCAGCTGCGAGAACGACACGCGTTGCCGCGCGAGCGGTGGCTTCTGTGAGGTCGAGATCGTCCGCCAGGAAGAGCAGCGCATCGTGGTCACCGCCAACATGTGCAGCCGCTGGGCCGGCGTGTGGACGCTCGACAAGGACGCGCCGGCGGTCATCGCGCCTCCGCCCTCGGCGTCGGGCTCGGCGATGCCATCGGGCTCCGCAGCACCGTCGGCGGGCCCCGCGCCTTCGGCGTCGGCGGCGCCCGCGCCGGACGCTCGCTTCGACAAGATGATCGGCAGCTACGCGCGCCCGGGCTTCTTCGACAACCGGCCGGCCCAGCTCATGATCACCAAGATCGGCGCGATCGTCGAGGATACCGGCACGCCGGAGTCGGTGAAGTTCGAGCGCGTGACGTGTGACGGCGACGAGCACTGCGTGGCCGAGGGACCGAGCTGCAGAGCCGACATGACGCGTCAGCCGGACGGCAAGCTCGTGGTGATCGCCGGCGCCGAATGCCACGCGATGGTCGGCGTCTGGTCACCCGCCGCGGCGGGCGGCCCCGGCGGCCCGAGCCCGGCGCCGTCGCCCTGGTCGCCCGCTCCGGGCGCCGGCAGCGGCGTCGGCTGTCTTCGCACCTGCAACGAAAAGATGACCGGCTGTGCGAAGGGCTGCGGGCAAGCCCTCGATTGCCTCTCGAAGTGCAGCGACGGGGCGCTCGAATGCGCGAAGGCCTGCGGTCCGTAAGAAGGCACGATACCTTGCCGGGATGCGCGACAGCGACGACGAGCGGTCGACCTTGCCGCAACGGCGCCTGGATTCGGGGGCGAGGGGAACGCTGAGGTTGCCCTCCGGCTCGCAGCCTCACGGGCGCGAGATCGCGCCGAAGGCGCCGGCAGCGGAGAGCTCGTCACCCCGGCGCACCGTGTCGGAGGCCCTCGATCGACCGCTCGCGATGACCGACAAGCCCGCGGAGCGCTATCACGTCATCGAGCAGCTCGGGCGCGGCGGCATGGGCGAGGTGAGCCGCACCTTCGACGCCAAGATCGGCCGCGAGATCGCGCTCAAGACGATGCTCCCCCAGGAGCCGGACTTTGCGTCGACAGCCGAAGCGCGGTTTCTCCGAGAAGCGCGGGTCCAGGCGCTGCTCGAGCACCCGGCGATCGTTCCTGTCTACGACATCGGCGTCGGTCCCGACGGCCTCGCGTTCTTCACGATGAAGCGGATCCGGGGCCAGACGTTCTACACCGTCGTCGACGAGCTCCGGACCGGCAAGATCACGGTGCGCACGAGGGACCTCGGGCTTCGGCGCCGGCTCGTCGCCTTCGTCACCGTCTGCTTGGCGATGCACTACGCGCACGAGCGCGGCGTGGTTCATCGTGATCTGAAGCCCGAGAACGTCATGCTCGGCGCGCACGGTGAGGTCTATGTCCTCGACTGGGGCGTGGCCAGGATCATCGCGGGCACGTCGCCCACGAGCTTGGAGCGTCCGTGCGGGAGCGAGCCCACCAAGCCGGGCGAGATGTTCGGGACGCCCGGCTTCATGCCGCCGGAGCAGGTGCTGGGGCAGCACGACGACGTCGATGCGCAGAGCGACGTCTACGCGCTCGGCTCCATTCTCTACGAGATCGTGACGCTGCGGCCGCTCTACGACCATCCGACCGTCGCGAGCGTGCTCGAGGCGACGCTCAATCCGGTTCGCGAACCGCCCGAAGTGCCTGCGCACGCTCCGCCCGAGCTCGTCGCCCTCGCGCTCCGTTGCACGAGCTTCTCGAAGTCGGGGCGTCCCGCGTCGGCGCGCGACATCGCCGATGAGATCGAGCGCTTCCTCGACGGCGATCGCGACGAAGGCATGCGCAAGCGACTCGCCGATCAACGCGCTACGCTCGCACGCGAGCACCGTGACGCAGCGCTCACCGGACCCGTCGAGGGGCGAGCTGCCGCCCGTGCGGCGGCGATGCACGAAGCAGGGCGCGCCCTCGCGCTCGTGCCCGAGCACACGGCCGCGGCCGAGACGGTCATCGAGCTGATCGGGACCCCGCCGGACCCTCCGCCCGAAGAGACCGTCGTCGAGATGGAGGCCCTCGAGCGCGGGCATCTGCGCGGCGCCGTCCGCGACAACGCTTTCCGCATCGCCACTTGGCTCCTGATTGCGCCCCTCGCGATCGCGATGGGCCTGCGGATTCCGCTGCTCGCGGCGGCGATCATGGGCCTCATCGGCGCCGCCGTTCTCGCCGCGGTGGTGCTCTGGCGAGCCGGGATCAGCAGCAGCGAGACCCGCCTCGGGCTCTGTGCGCTCACGTGCATGATCGCAGCATTGGTTTCATCGGTCTTCGGACCGCTGGTCCTGGTGCCGGGGTTTGCCGCGATGAACACCGTCGTCTTCGGCGTCCAGTCGCGGCCACGCGAGCGGCCGATCGTCCTCTTGCTCGGGGCCACATCGATCCTCTTGCCGCTGGTGCTCGAGCTCACCGGCGTGGTCCCGCCGTCGATGCGCTTCGAGAATGACACCATCGTTCTCTTGCCACGCGTCACCAACTTCCCTCCCGAGCTCTCGCTCCTGTTCCTCTCGGCGGTCGCGATCTTCGGCGTGATAACGCCCACGTTCATCACCGGGCGGGTACGCGACGCTCTGCAGAAGGTGGAACGCGACCTCGTGCTCCAGAAGTGGCAGCTCGCGCAGCTCAGCCCGCGACGACGGTGACCGCCTACAACAAGTGCCGCGCCTTGATCTCCAGGTACTTGTTGATAAGCGCCGGGGTCAGCTCGGCGGGCTGACAGTCGAGGACGAGCGCGCCGCGGCGCCGCACCTCACGAACGAGCTTGTCGCGGAAGCTGACGAGCTCCGCGCCCGCGGCCCGAAGATAGGGCGCCTGATCGTCCCAAGCGGACGACTCCGGCGTGGTGCCTGCGACGAGCGCTTCGATCTCGATGTCCTTGAACGGGACGATCAGCGGCAGGTGACGCGGCAAGAGCCCACGGAGGAGGCGGAGGAGCTCGGCCGCAGCGACGTCGTCGACCAGCTGGGTGAAAAGCACGATGAGCGTCCGCTTCTTGACCTTGACCCCGACGTGCTCGACGGCGCTGGCGTAGCTCGTCTCGGTGAGCTCCGGCTGGAGGTGATACGCGGCCTGCACGATCCGGGCTGCCGCCTTGGCCCCGCCGGCCGGCGACGCAAAGCTCCGCACCGAGTCGCTGAACGCGAGGAGGCCGACGTGGTCGCCGGCGCGCGAGGCGACGTGAGAGAGCATCAAGGTCGCGTTGAGCGCGTGATCGAAGAGGGATAGGCCGTTGACCTCGGCGGTCATCAATCGTCCCGCGTCGAGGAGGAAGAGGACGTTCTGGTTGCGCTCGAGCTGGTACTCGCGGGCGATCACCCGCGAGTGCTTGGCCGTCGCCTTCCAGTCGATGCTGCGAAACTCGTCCTCCTTGCGGTAGTCGCGCAGCCGCTCGAACTCGCTCTCGCCGCCGCGCCGCCGCGCCGCCTTGAGGCCGGCGAGGTCGCGGTCCTTCATCGCCGAGAGCTCCCACGCGCGCACGCTCTGAATGTCGGGGTAGACCTTGACCGGTGATCTGTCGGAGAGGCGAACCTGCCGGATCCAGAGGCCGAGGGGCGATCCGTACCGCACGAAGTGGTCGCCCAGCTCGTACGCGCCGCGCCGCTGAGGCACGACCCTGTACTTCGCCTGTCCGCGCCCTCGGGGGGCGAGATCGACCGCTGCCGGCAGGCCGTCGGCGATCGCGTCGGGGAAGAGATCGTCGCTCACCTGTACCGAGAGGCGCCTGCTCGCGTTCGATCGGAGATCGAGCGTGACGACGTTCGGCTTGCCCAGCGACATGACCCGAGGCGCGCGCCGCTCCACCGTCACGTGAGACTTGATCGCGACGAGCGCGTCGAGCGCCGCGAAGAGGACGACCACGATGTCGACCACGATCATCGTGCTCACGAGGGAACGGTCGATGATCGTGGCGATGGAGAGCAGCACCGGCCCGACGGCGACGATGACGAAGGCGCGGGACGGGAGCAGCATCGCAGGATCAGGCGGCGGTGCGCGGGACCTTGGCCTCGCGCAGGATCTCTTCGACGCAGTCGTCGGTCGAGAGGCCCTCGATCTCGGCGTCGGGGTGGAGGATGACGCGGTGGCGGAGCACCGCCAAGGCCAGCGCCTTGACGTCGTCCGGAGTGACGAAGTCGCGCCCCTCGCTCGCCGCGTTGGCGCGCGCGGCCGAGAGCAGACCTATCGACCCGCGGGGCGATGCGCCGAGGTAGACCGAGCGGTGGGTCCGGCTCTTCTGGACGATGTCGGTGATGTACTCGAGCACACCGTCGTCGACGCGGACCTGGTAGAGCGCGCGCTGCATCGCGATGATGTCCTCGGCGCTCGCGACACGCGCGAGCTGCATCGCCTCGAGGTTTGCCGGTTGGAAGCCTTGCGCGTGGTGGCGCAAGATCACGCGCTCGACCTGCGCGGGCGGGTGCTTCACGTGGAGCTTCATGAGGAATCGGTCGAGCTGCGCTTCGGGCAAGGGATAGGTGCCCTGCGACTCGATCGGGTTCTGGGTGGCGATGACGAAGAAGGGTTGCGGCAGAGGCCGGGTCACGCCGTCGGTCGTGACTGCCAGATCCTGCATCGCCTCGAGCAGCGCGGACTGCGTCCGCGGCGTCGCGCGGTTGATCTCGTCGGCGAGGACGACGTTCGCGAAG
>JBGTSH010000487.1:0-5737 GCA_041940405.1 Polyangiaceae bacterium | reverse complement strand
ACATAATATCGAATTCGGCAATGCGGAAGGGTGGTGCAATTTTATTTTTGACAACTTTTACTCGAACTCGGTTCCCGTGCACTACTTTTTCTGCACCGGTTCCGTTTTCGATCTTGCCGATGCTGCGAATATCCATACGTACTGATGAATAGAATTTCAGAGCGTTTCCACCGGTTGTGGTTTCGGGATTTCCGAACATGACTCCGATCTTCATGCGAAGTTGATTAATGAATACCACAGTTGTTTTGGTTTTCCCGATCGTGCTGGTGAGTTTTCGCAATGCCTGACTCATAAGACGTGCCTGAAGCCCCATGTGCGCGTCGCCCATCTCGCCGTCGATCTCGGCTTTGGGAACGAGCGCGGCGACCGAGTCCACGACGACGACGTCGACGTCGCCGCTCCGCACGAGCATCTCCGCGATCTCGAGCGCTTGCTCGCCCGAGTCCGGCTGCGACACCAAGAGTCCCTCGGTGTCGACGCCAATCGCCCTGGCGTAGTTGGGATCGAACGCATGCTCCGCGTCGATGAAGGCACACACGCCGCCGAGCGCCTGCGCCTCGCGCATGGCGTGGAGGGTCAGCGTCGTCTTGCCGCTCGACTCGGGGCCGTAGATCTCGACGATGCGACCGCGCGGGTAGCCGCCGATCCCGAGCGCGCGGTCGAGCATCAGCGACCCCGTGGGGATCACGCTCAGCTTCTCGGCCTCTTCCTCATCGCCCAGCGACATGATCGCCCCTTTGCCGAACTGTTTCTCGATGGCTGACAGAACTGTTTTGATGCTGCGAAGCTTCTCCGAAAGGCTCATGACTCTCTCCTGCCGACCTTCGCGGTCGGCGGCTGGCCCTTTCGCGAAAGTCGTGCCGTCGCAAAATCGCGCTACAGCGGCCGGAATCGTCACGCTCGGTTCGGGCCCAGGGCCGACGCCGCCGGATTTCGGGGTGGCGGCCGCCAGGCACGGCGCCTGCAGCTCCCCGCCGAGAAGCGGAGGGTGACATGGCGGCTCGCATCGAGGACTACGGCCTGCTCAGCAACATGCACGGGTCGGCGCTGGTTTCGTCGGCAGGTTCGATCGATTGGATGTGCATGCCGCGGTTCGACTCCGATGCCTGCATGGCGGCGCTCCTCGGCCGGGACGAGCACGGGCACTGGCTGGTCGCCCCCGCCGTCGAGGTACGGCAGACGACGCGTCGCTACCTGCCGGGGACGATGATCATCGAGACGACCTTGTCATGCGACGGCGGCAGGGCGCGCCTGATCGAATTCATGCCGCTCGGACACCACTCGATCGTCCGCATCGTCGAGGGCCTCGAAGGCTCGGTTCCGTTCGCGGTCACCCTCTCGCCGCGATTCGGCTACGGCCACCACCTACCGTGGTTGCGCAGGATCAACGGCGACGTCGTCATGACGGCGGCGCCCGACTCGCTCGTGTTTCGCAGCAGCGCAGGTTTCGAGGCCGACGAGCGCGACGTACGCGTCTTCTTCACGATCAAGGGAGGCCAGCGCGTCGAGCTCGAGCTCACGTGGTTCCCGGCGAGCCAGACGCCGCCCGCTCGCCTCGACATCCGGAAGGAGCTCGAGAACACCGAGCGCGCCTCTAGCGAATGGGCAGCCCGCTCGAGCTATCGAGGCCCCTATCGCGACGCCGTCGAGCGATCGCTCGTCACGCTCAAGGCCCTCATCTACCAGCCGAGCGGCGGCATCGTAGCGGCGCCTACCGCGGCGCTACCCGAAGAGATCGGCGGGGTGCGCAATTGGGACTACCGCTTCTGCTGGGTGCGCGACGCGACCCTGACGCTCGATGGGCTGATGGTGGGCGGCTACGTCGAGGAGGCACGGGCGTGGCGAAGCTGGCTGCTCAACGTCTCCGCCGGCGCGCCGGAGCAGCTCCAAATCATGTACGGCGTCGCCGGCGAGAGGCGACTGACGGAGTTCGAGGTGCCGTGGCTGCCTGGCTATGAAGAGTCGCGACCGGTGCGCATCGGCAACGCAGCGCACGACCAGTTCCAGCTGGATGTCTATGGCGAGATCCTGCAAGCCTTGTACGAGGCCCGTCGCCTCGGCGTCCCCGAGGACCGCGAAGCGATCGGCCCCGGCACGAAGCTGCTGGAGTTCATCGCGTCAGCCTGGCAACGCCCGGACGACGGAATCTGGGAGGTGCGCGGCGGTCGCCGGCACTTCGTCCACTCCAAGATGATGGCGTGGGTCGCCGTCGACCGATTCATCCGCCTGGTCGAGGACTTCTATCCGCAGGAGGTGAGCCTGCTGGCGCTATTGCCGCGCTATCGGGCGCTCCGCACCCGCATTCATCGCGACGTCTGTGAGCACGGCTTCGATCCGCGCCAAGGCGCCTTCGTACAGGCGTACAACGGCACCGCTCTCGACGCGAGCGTGCTCCTGATGCCTGCGCTGGGCTTCTTGCCTGCCGAAGACCCGCGGATCCAGGGGACCATCTCTGCGATCGAGACCAAGCTGATGCGCGATGGTTTCGTCCTGCGCTACCAAACCGGGGACACCGATGATGGCCTCGCGGGCTCCGAGGGAGCGTTCCTCGCCTGCAGCTTCTGGCTCGTCGACGCATATGCATATTCGGGCCGGCGCAGCGAAGCCGAAGCGCTGTTCGAGCGGCTCCTCGGCCTCCAAAACGAATTGGGGCTCTTGGCCGAAGAGTACGAGCCGCGATCAGGGCGCATGGTCGGCAACTTCCCGCAGGCGTTCTCGCATCTCGCGCTGCTCCATTCCGCCAGCGTCCTGAGCGGCGAGGAGCTCACGCCGCGATCGCAGAAGCCCGAAGAGCTGGCCAACCGCAAGGCCGCATGAGCGCGCGGACCGAGCGCCGACGGCTACTTGCTGACCGCGATCGACTTTCGGAACAGCGACACGCTGTACATGAAGAACCCGAGCCCCACGGCAGCGACCATCGCGAACTCCGTCCAGATCGCTCGAAAGTCGCCCCCTCGATAGATGATCACCTGCGAGAAGCTGACGAAATGGCGCGTCGGAAGGATGTAGGTCAGCTTCTGGAGCCATTGCGGCTGACTCTCCACCGGCGTCGACCCGCCCGACAATAGTTGAAGGACCAGCACCACGAGCACGATCAGGAGCGCGAACTGCGCCATCGACCGCGAAATGGTCCCCAGGAACATGCCCAGGGCCGTAGCAAAGAACAGATAGAGGACCACCCCGCCGAACCAGAGCAGGTGCGAGCCGGCGAACGGCACTTGGAGCGCGCCCTTGACGATGAGAAACAGCGACATCGCCGTGGCGACCAGGATCACCAGGCCGTTGGCCCACACCTTGGCGATTGCGATCTCGAAAGCCGTGAGCGGCATGACCAGCAGGTGCTCGAGCGTGCCGTGCTCGCGCTCGCGGATGACGGCGGCACCCGTGAGCACGATCGTCAGCAGCGTCAGCTGGTTGATGATGCCCACGACGCCCGTGAACCACGCCGAGACCCCGTTCGGATTGAACATCTTGCGGACGACGAGGTTGACCGAATCCTTCGCCGACGGATCCGTCCGCGACAGGAACGTGGCCACGCGTTGATCGATGATGTTCTTGATGTAGCCGGAGCCGATCCCCGCCTGCTGCATCGCGGTCGCGTCGATGCTCACTTGAACGTCGGGGTGCTTCCCTGCGCGAAGGTCGTGCTCGAACTTCGGCGGAATGGTCACGACGAACATGTACTTTCCGCGGTCCATCGCGTCCTCGACCTCGCTCGCTCGGATTTGAACGGGGCGCTGGAATCGCGGAGGAAAGAAGGCATTGAACAGCTCCTTCGAGAGCGCCGAGCCGTCCTCGTCGGCGAATGCGATCGACGCGTTGTTCACCTCGTTCGAGGTCCCCGTCGCCTGCGAATAGATCGTCCAGGTAAACGCGTAGATGACGAACGCCACCAGCACCACGTCGCTGAGGAGGCTTCGCAGCTCCTTGATCCCGAGCCAGAAGATGTTGACGAGGGACCCCACGACTACTTGTCCTGCTTCTTCAGGCCGATGACGCTGATCCCGAGGAGGATCGGGATGGTGCACAGCAGCACGACGAGGTCCTTGACCATGAGGTCGAAGCCGAGGCCCTTGGTGTACGCGCCGACGCTCGAGTGCATGTAATAGGTCGTCGGCCAAATGGTGCCGATGAGGCGGGCGCTCCCTTCGAGGGTCGAGACCGGCTGGAGCAGGCCCGCAAACTGGATCGTCGGCTGGATGGTCAGGATCGCGGTGATGAACACCGCAGCCACCTGGGTCTTGGTGAACGTGGACGTCACCATGCCGATGCCGGTGGTCACGGTGACGTAGAGGAGCGTGCACAGGGCGAGCACGAGGAAGCTGCCCTTGATCGACACTCCGAACACGATGGCCGCAAGCGCGGCCAGGATGAAGAAGTTGATCATCCCGATTGCGATGTACGGCAGCTGCTTGCCCAGCAGGTATTCGAGCCTGCCGGTCGGCGTGACGTAGAAGTTGATGATCGAGCCGAGCTCCTTCTCGCGCACGATGCTGACGGTCATCAGGATCGCCGGAATCAGGATCAGGAGCAGGGCGGGCACGCTCGGGACGATCGAGTAGATGCTCTCGAACGTGGGGTTGTACATGTACCGCTCCTGGATCGTCGCGCTCGGCTTCGTCGACACCGCCTCGAGCGCGGTCCCCGGATCGCTCAGCAGCGTCTTGTGCACGCCCCGCGTGTACTGCGCCATGGTCTCTGCCCGAAACGGCATGGCGCCGTCCACCTGGGCGAGCACCTCCGGGCCTGCGCCGCGGCGCACGTCGCGACCGAACCGCGATGGGATCTCGACGATGACCGACACCTCGTCGGACTTCAGCCTCTCGAGGCCTTCCTCGTCGAAGATCACCGGCTCGGTCGCCTTGAAGTAGTCCTTGGCACCGCGAAATTGGTCGATGTACGCGCGGCTCTCTGGAGATTGGTCGCGGTCGAGGACGGCGTAGCGAATGTTCTCGACGTCGGTGGTGATCCCGAAGCCAAACACGAGCATGAGCATGGCCGAGCCGACGAACGCGAACGCCAATCGAATGGGGTCCCGCTGGATCTGGATTGTCTCGTTCCGGCAATACGCGAGCATCCTCCGTATCGGGAGGGAGGCGCCGGGGCGCTTCTTCTTCCCTCCCTCCGGCGGCGCTCGCGGGGTGGACACCGGGGCAACGGGCTCGTCCTTTGCGGGCGTCTTGGCCCCGCCTTCGGCGATCGCGTCCTCCATGTAGGCGATGAAGGCATCCTCGAGGCTGGCGGCGCCTCGCTTGTCGATCAAAGCCTGGGGCGCATCGCAGGCGAGCACCCTCCCCGAGTGCATCAGCGAGATTCGGTCACAACGCATGCCCTCGTTCATGAAGTGCGTCGTTACGAAGATGGTGACGCCCTCTTTGCGCGAGAGCTCGACGAGCAGCTCCCAGAAGCTGTCGCGGGCCACCGGATCGACGCCGGACGTCGGCTCGTCGAGGATCAGGAGCCGCGGCTCGTGAAGCACCGCCACCGCGAGCGAGAGCCGCTGCCGCTGGCCCATCGGCAGATCGGCCGCCAGCGCGTCCAGGTGCGGCTCGAGGCCAAAGCGCTGCACGAGCTCGGCGATGCGGGTCTTCGCCGCCTCGGCCTCGAGATGGTAGAGCCGCGCGTGAAGCACCAGGTTCTGGCGGACGGTCAGCTCCTCGTAGAGCGAGAACGCCTGCGTCATGTATCCGAGGTTCTTTCGCACCTCCATGCTGCCGGCTTCGACCGACTGGCCGAA
>JBGTSH010000486.1:0-5763 GCA_041940405.1 Polyangiaceae bacterium | reverse complement strand
TTGAACGGCGTGACGCCGGCGACGACGCCGAGCGGCTCGTAGACGACCTCACACGCGACGCCGCGGCTCACCTCGAGCTGGTTGCCGGCCGCGAGGTTCGGGAGCGAGCAGCCGTACTCTACGCACTCGATGCCCTTCTCGACCTCGGCCTTCGCCTCGCTGAAGATCTTGCCGTTCTCGTGCGAGACGAGCCACGCGAGCTCATCGAGGTTTTTCACCATCAGCTCGCGCAGCCGATAGAGGACCTGCGCGCGCTCGCGGATCGGCCACTCGCGCCACTTCGCGAACGCTGCTTTGCCGGCGACGACCGCGGCGTCGACGTCCTCGCGAGCGCTCATCACGACCTTGCTCATCGGCTTGCCCCAGCGGGGGTTCAGCACTTCGAGGGTCGCCTTGGAGGACTTGGGGTCGACCCAAACGCCGCCGACGTAGTTGCGGGCGGGAACGAACTCGGCAAAGTCGTAGCTCTTGGCAGAAAACGCGGGGATCATCGAGGGCCTCCGTGATGCGGGCGAAGAGGCCTTTTGTCATGAAGCCGCGCTCGAACAAAGGGGGAGCGTTTAGGATGCGGTGCATGACCACGGCGCCCGTTCGTCTGCTTTCGGGTCGGCTGCTTTGCACCCTGCTTTTCGGATCAGCGCTTCTCGGCTGCGGCGGCGACAAGCCCGCGAAAGCGGCGGCGCCGGCGGTCACCGCGGACGCCGAGCCGGCGCCGGTGAGCGAGCCCGCTCCGGCAGAGCCCGACATCGATCCGTACCCTTCGGCGAGCGCGCCGGCGGCGTCGGCGGCCGCTTCGGCGCCGCCCGGGCCCGAGGTCGTTCCCGGCTACCCGGTCGAGAACGTCACCAAGACGCTCAAGACGGCGAAGGAGCGCTTCGAGATCTGCGCCGAGCTCGAGCGGTTCCCTTCGCCCGGCGTCGTGCGTTTCGACATCGACGAGAAGGGCAACGTCCTCGAGGCCGGGTGGCGGCGAGGCGACGCCGAGGTGAAGCCCGATGCCCGGCAGAAGTGCTCGCTGATGGTGCTGCGCTCGCTGCAGTTTCCGGCGCCGCCCAAGGGCAAGCTGACGATCACGTACCCGTTGGTCGAGGACGGTCTGTAGCGATCACGGATCGCGCCGGCGCTCTTCGTCGGTCCGTTCCTGCTTCCAGAACGCGTGCTGCGACTCTTCGGACGAGGTGAGCGCGACCTTCGCGCTCCGTGACCGCAGCCGCTCCCACTCGTTATCGCACCTCCGGCAGCGATAGCCGACCATGAAGCCCTGGTGGCGGTGCTTGACCTCACGGTGCGTGCCGAGCCGCTCGTCGTACATGAAATCGGTGGTGGTCACGTCCGCGACCTGGTCCGATTTCGTTACCGTCGCAAAGAACGTCCCGCAGCGCGGGCAGCGCCGCTGAAACACCGGGATGACGAGGGCCTGGATCAGTACGAACGCGAGGATGAGCCCGAACGCGAACAGCCATAAGCCCCACGCTTCGTCCATCGCGACACCCTAGCAGGCGACCGGCTCAGCTGACGAACAACGCCGCGGCGATCCCAGCTGCGACGACCACGGCCGCGCCGAGCAGCGCGAACGTCGTCCGGTGATCCCGAAACGAGGGGATTTCGTCGTCTTCGATCTCGCTCTCGAAGGAGACCGCGGGCGGCTCGCCGAGCAGGGTCGCTTCGTCCTCGGCGTGCTCGCCAATTTCAATGACCGGACCGTCATCGACCGGCGTCTTCCAGGGCACGGGGCTGATCGGGTCCTCGACCTGCGGGACGAGCGGCGCCGGCGGCGCGTCGAACCGTGTGGCCGGCGCGTCGAACGAACGCAAGTAAGCCAAGAACTCGGGCGAAATCTTCTGGTTCACAGTGTCGCGACGGTGAACGTCCTCGCCGTCGGGTGGCGGCGGGGGGAGCGTATCGATGTCCTCTTGTCGGATGCGGGTGCGAACTCCGGAGTCGCGTGAGGGCGGCACCGAGTCGGAAACTTTGTGGGAGTCTCTGTCGAAGGCAGCGGACATGGCGGCTCCAATCCGTCGCTGAAGCAACACCCATGCTCACGTCACGCCGCAGCAAAATTGGCGCAAAGTGCCGGTCAACGCAGCGCAAGGGACACCTCCGGTGTGGACGTCGCCGCGACCGGTGGACGTAGCCACGTCCACGCCGCGGCGTGTCGTGGACGGCGCTCCGGGGAGGGGCTACGCGGAGTTTGATGTGGCTCGACACCTGGGCGGCGATGGCGATCGCGCTGGTCAGCGCGGTCGCGCTGTTTCTCTGGCTGCGCATGCCGATGCGGGTCCTCTTCACCCCGGTCGGCCTCTTCTTTGTCGGGTCGATCGTGATCGTGTCGGTCATCGCGGGCGGCTGGACGCCGCCGTTTTCCTACACACGAGCCTTCATTGCGACGCTCGTGGTGGTGTTCCTCTGGTACGCCCGCGTTTTCCGAGGCACTTTCATGCAGCGCCAGCTCCTCTTGGTGAGGGACGAGCGCCGTCGTGACAGAGTCTTCGCTCGCGTCGAAGAGCGCCTGCAAAACCTCATCGGTACGCCGGCAGAGATGTCGGCCGAGATCCGGGGCGGGGCGTTCGTCTTCCTCGCCGGCGGGGCTCCCCAGCGTGCAGCGGAGCTCTTGCGGGGCGCGGACGTGTCGCTTCTCACGCGTGAAGAGCTCGCGCTTCACTTCAGCCACCTCGCGATCGCCGAGCTCCAGAGTGGTGACGCGCTGCGCGCGCTGGCTGCCCTCGACAGCATCGCGAGCCCCCCGCAGGACGTCGAGTTGGCCGCGGGGCTCTCGGACACGCGCGCACTGGCGCTGGCAGTGGTCGGCCGGAGCGCCGAAGCCCTCGCGATCGTCGACAGCTCTGCGAGCGATGCCGCCGCGCCGATGACGCGAGCCCACGCCTTTGCCGCCGACGGGGATCTCGGCGCAGCCCGCGCAACGCTGGAGCGCGTGCTCGTCGGCGACAAGGGTCGCGAGGCGCTCGCAGCCGTCGTCCGACACCGCGGCCCGGCGTCGCCCGTCGCGCAGTCCATGCTCGACGGGCCGGGGACGCCGTATCGCTGACGGCGCTGTTATTCCGCCGCCACCTCTTCCGCCTTCGCCTTTCGCTTGGCGCCCTCCCACGTGCCGAGGATGTAGTCCCAGATCACCAGCGCTTCGGCGTAGTGGGTCTCGGCGTTCGCGTGGTGGCGGTTGTGGTGTGAAGAGGTGTTGAACGTGAGCGGCTTGAGCACCGCCTCGAGCCCGCGCCAGACGAAGCCGCAGTGGAGGTACAGGTTGAACGCGATGAAGCCGACGACGAGAGGGAAGTAGATCGGCGCGTAGTGCGGTGCTTGAGGTAGGGCGAGCAGCACCACCGGCCAGAAGGTGAGGAACGCCTCGAGCGGGCCGACGGCGAAGCCCGAGAGCGCGTTCGGATCGCGGTAGCCGTGGTGGGTTCGGTGGAAGCCGAAAAGCAGGCGCGTGTGGAGCAGGCGGTGCTTCCAATAGAGCCAGGCATCGAGAACCAGGATGCCGCCGAGGTTCTGGAGGATGACGGCGATCGGGCCGCCGGCCTGCTCGATGCTCCAGACGAGGCCCGTCGGCTGACCGGCGTTCATGCGGGCGAGCGGCCAAGCGACCAGGCAGGCAGCGACCCAGCCCGAAATCGCAGTGTCGCGGATCCCGCGACCGATGAGCTTGGAGAGCTTGCGCGGGCCCTGGAGGCGATCGGTCCGCCGCTCGGCGTACCAGGTCAGCGCGGCCGCCGCCGCGATGGTCGGGACCACGACCATTGCGAAGCCCTGGAGCAATGCCGCGTACCAGACCGTCCACCCTTGCGGCGCGAAGATGCCCGCCCCGGTCAGCGCAACCATGATGGCGATCTCGATGCCGGCCACCGCCTTCGGCGTAAGCACGCTTTTCATCAGCTCCCTCCTCCCGAACAAGGCGTCCTGAATTCGTTACACACTGTAACGGAACCCATGTTGCCGAACAAGCGGGGTTGGGGCCCCGCGCGCAGGCGGGGAAAGCAGCAAGCGGGGTTGGGGCCCCCGCGCGAACGGGAGGCTACGATGCAGCTCGCATGGCCAAGAAAGCCCCCGCTCGGGTGAAGAAGCCCACCTCGGACGGACGTCCGTCCGCCGAGCGTCGCCGCCGTGAGCTCATTGCTCACGCCGCCCGGATCTTGAACGAGCGCGGGATCGAAGAGCTGCACGTGACGGCGTTGGCGCAGAGCGCCGGGGTCTCGCGCCCGCTCGTCTACCGGGTGTTTCCCACGCGCGAGGCGCTGTTCCGGGCGGTGCTCGAGGACTTCGCAGCCGACGTTGGGGCGCGCTTTCACGAGGCGCTGGTCCGGGCGCTGCCTGGGACGGTGGCCTCGCTCACGCGGGCGTTCATCGAGGCGAGCTGCGACGCCATCGAAGCCAAGGGGGCCGGCCCGTGGGCGCTCATCGATCCCCGCGGGGTGACCCCCGAGCTGGCGCGCATCTCGACCGAGATCTTCGGGCGGATGCTCGACCCGTGGCGCGACAGGCTCGCCGAGTTCTTGGGCGTGCCGAAGCGGCGGGCGGCCAACCACCTGGGCATCATCGTCGCCGGCGGTCGCGCGGCGCTCGCGGGCTGGCTCGACGGCGCCCTGTCCCGAGCCGAAGCCGTCGCCGACGCGACCGTCGCTGTGGCCGGGCTGATGAACGCGTTTGCTTCGGCCGCGCGCGAGGCAGAGCCTGGGGACGGCGATGGAGACGGTGAGGGGGCAGGCGCGGAGCGCTCGCGCGCCCGTCGCCGGACCCATTGAGGTAAGCTGACAGCTCTGTCAGCTTTTCGTCGCTCAGCGCGCCGCGGGCTTCTCCCGCTTGACCGCCGTCGGCTCGGCGAGGCGGTTCTTGGTCGTCTGCGCGTTCCAGTACGTCGGGAAGCACGGGCGATCGACGTGGCGGCCCGCCCCCTTTTCGGTCTTGAGCTGGTCGTTCTCCCAAACGACGTTGCCGCGCGAGAGCGTGATCGCGGCGTTGCCGGTGACGGCCATGCCTTCGAAGATGTTGAAGTCGATGTTCTGGTGGTGCGTCTTCGCCGAGATCGTGCGGGTCTTGTCCGGATCCCAGATGACGATGTCCGCGTCGGAGCCCGGCGCGATCGTCCCCTTCTTCGGATGGATGTTGAAGATCTTGGCGGCGTTGGCGCTCGTCGTCGCCACGAACTCGCTGGGCGTGAGGCGCCCGGTGCGGACGCCCTGATCCCAGAGCACGGCCATGCGGTCCTCGACGCCGCCCGTCCCGTTCGGGATCTTGCGGAAGTCGTCGAGACCCGCCTGCTTCTGCGGCGTGCAGAAGCAGCAGTGATCGGTCGCGGTCGTCTGAAGGACGCCCGCCTGCAGCGCGCGCCAGAGCGCGGCCTGGTGCTCCTTCGGACGGAACGGCGGGCTCATCACGTGATGCGCGGCGGTGTTCCAGTCCTTGTGGCGATAGACCGAGTCGTCGACGATGAGATGACCGGCGAGGACCTCGGCGAAGACGCGCTGCCCCTCGAGGCGCGCGCGGGTGATCGCCTCGAGCGCGTCGATGCACGACGTGTGAACCAGGTAGAGCGGCACGCCGAGCACCTCGGCGATGCGGATGGCGCGGTTCGCTGCTTCGCCTTCGACCTCGGGCGGGCGCGAGAGCGGGTGACCCTCGGGGCCGGTGATGCCCTTCTCGAAGATCTCTTTCTGGAGGCGGAAGACGAGCTCGCCGTTCTCGGCGTGAACGGTGCAGAGCGCACCGAGCTCACGTGCGCGCGAGAAGCTCGAAACGAGCACCTCGTCG
>JBGTSH010000485.1:0-5807 GCA_041940405.1 Polyangiaceae bacterium | reverse complement strand
ATGAGCGTGCCGAGCGCGCTCGATCCGAGGAGCACTTCGTGCGCCGCGCACCGGCCGCCTTCTTTCTCGGTGGGAAGGAGCTCCTGTGCGACGACGGCCGCGAGGCTGTCGGCGAGGAGGCTGCGCACCATCGGCTGCTCGTCGGCGCCGACGGCGTTGACGAAGCGATCGATCGTCGAGGGAGCGCTGTTCGTGTGCAGCGTTCCGAGCACCAGCACACCGAAGCTCGCGAGGCGCAGCGCGAGCGACATCGTCTCGGCGCCGCGCAACTCTCCCACCAAGATCACGTCGGCGTCCTCGCGGCCTGCGCTGCGCATGGCAGTCGCGAAGTCGGGCGCGTGCTTTCCGATCTCGCGCTGGGTGATGCGCGCCATCGCCGGCGTGTGCACGAACTCGATCGGGTCTTCGATCGTCAGGATGTGGCACGGCCGCGTGTGGTTGATGTGCCGGATCATCGCTGCGAGCGTCGTGCTCTTGCCCGAGCCCGTCGGTCCGGTGACGAGGACCAAGCCGGCGCGAAGCTCGGCGATGTCGGTGAGCACGTCGGGCGCTTTCAGATCCTCGAGCGAAGCGATCGAGTGAGGGATCTGGCGGAATACGCCGCCGAGGCCGGTCGACTTGTAGAAGTAGCTGGCGCGAAACCGGGCTTTTTCGCCGTGGGCCCAGGCAAAATCGAGATCGCGCTCGCGCTGGAGCTTCTCGGTCTGCTCGCGTCCGAGGAGCTCCAGCAGCCAGCCCTCGACCTCCTCCTTGGTGGCGCTGGCGTTGCGGGCCGCGACGAGCTGACCGCGCACCCGGATCATCGGCGGCTTTCCGACCGAGACGTGAAGGTCACTGGCCTTGCGCGCGATCGTGACGTCGAGGAGGCCATCGATGCGCTTCGTCATTGCGGGCCTCCCTTGCGGCCGAAGATCGCGCCCGCCCGGTTCCAGAGCGCGCCGAGCGCCGAGTCCTCGGTAGGTGGAGGCTCGAGGGCGGGACCGCGATCCGGTGGGGGCGCCTCGGGCACCGCCACCTCGCTAGCGATGTTCTTCGTCAGGAACGGCTCGGCGTCCGCCTTTGAAATGATGCTTTTGTCACGAAGCTCCTTGATCGAATCTTCGAGCCGGACGATCCCGAGAGCCTTTCCTCGCTGCATCAGGCTCGGGATCTGAAAGGTCTTGTCTTCTCGGATGAGGTTCCACAGCGCGACCGACCCCGGAAGGATCTCTACGGCGGCGACGCGCTCGCTGCCGCCTTCCTTTCGCAGGAGGCGCTGACCGATGACGAGGCGCAAGCCGCCGGCGAGCGTCGCGCGCACCTGCGGCTGCTCTCCGGTGGGAAAGACCTCGATGATGCGCTCGATGGCACGCCGCGCGTCGGGAGCGTTCATCGTGCCGATCACCAGGTGACCGGTCTCGCTCGCCGCGAGGGCCATCCGCACCGTCTCGATGTCGCGCAGCTCGCCGATCGCGATCACGTCCGGGTCTTGCCGGAGCGCGCCCTCGAGCGCGCGGTGAAAGCTCGAAGCGTGGGTCCCCACCTCGCGCTGGCTCACGACGGACTTCTTCGACGTGATCGGGATCTCGATCGGATCTTCGACGACGACGATGTGCGCGGCGCGCGTCTCGTTGACTTGGTCGACCAGGCTGGCGAGCGTCGTCGTCTTGCCTTGACCCGCAGGGCCGACGACGAGGCACAGGCCCTGCGGTTGGTCGGTGATCTGTGCGACGGAGGCAGGCAGGCCGAGGTCCGCGAGCGAGGCGGGCTCGGGCTTCACGAGGCGGAGCGCGAGCTTGAGACCCGCGTGCGTCTGCGTGGCGTTGACGCGCGCGCGGAGGTTCGTCCCGAGGTCGAGCGCGAAGCATGTCCCGCCGTTTCGTTCGAGCTCGGCTCGGGCTTGCGGCGTGAGGATCGCCTTGAGTGTGTTTTCGAGATCGGTCGCGCCGACGCGGTTCTTCGCTTCGCGCAGCTCTCCACCGATGCGGACCGCGAGCGGCATTCCGGTGGTCAGGTGGACGTCGCTTGCGCCCTGGCGCGCCGCCGATTCGCAGAGCTCACGGATCCAGTTGGCGGCCGTGGGACCGCCGCCACGCTTCTGCTCGACGGCCGGCTCCGCAGGTCGCGCCCGCTGCGGCTGTTCTTGTTGAGCCGTACGTGCAGCGGGTTGTGCCGGGATCGTGCGGCGCTTCGTCGCCGCGGGCGTCGCCGAGCGGGGCCGCTCCGCCGGAGGCGGCGGCTTGGCGGAGACGCGCCGGCGCTCGGCGGCGGTGATGGCACGCCGGTGCTCGGCGCGATGCGTGTCGGGCTCGGCTCTGCGCGCCGGCGCGACCGTCTGACGTCGCGGCGGCCGGGTGGACCGGCGCGGTTCCGGCGCCGCGGTGAAGGTGGCCGAGACCTCGCGCCCCTTCATCCCGACCGTTACGCTCACGTGGCCTTTGGGTCCTTGGGTCACCCAGCGGATGGGCTTGTCATCGAGCTCATCGAGCTCCTTGCCGCCGCCGTGTGCGCGGCAGAGGTCGAGAACTTCCTCGTCGTTGAGGATCTCGTCGCCGAGGTTCTTCACCTGGTTGCCGTCGATGAGCCGGGGCCTCCGCCCGCTCGTCAGCTCGATCTTCTTCGTCGATCCTGGGTGGAGCTCCCGGAACAGCGCCTTGAGGTCGAGCATCTTCGCGTGCGTTCTCCCAGGGCGACCCCGTCACAGGGATCACCCCACGAAGTCGGATATCACGGCATCAGCCTTCGGTGGTCCTTCCCGGACAGCCGCCACGTGCTCCACGTGCCGCCGGGCGGATGCTCGAAGCCCGTCGACCGACTGAAGCGTCGCATCTCTCCGAGCACGTCGACCCACACCCAGGACTCGTCGATGCGCACGACGGGAACGATGGCGCGGTCGCCGCCGCGCCAACCGTTCACGATCGTGACACGTTCGTCGTTCGCCATCGCCGGGCTCGTCGCCCGACGAGCTTAAACCCAGCGTCCAGCTGGGTGACCCAAGAACGACGAACTAGGCAGACGCGGGCGCGCGCGTGACCTCTTCGATGATGCGCTCCAGGTCCTTCGCGATGCGCTCGAGCCCGAGGTTGCCGGCGGCGCCTAGCGAAGAGCGTGCCCGCACGCTGGCTTCGGCAGCAGCGCCCGCGGCCTCGTCGCCGGAGCCGACCTCAGCCGCGACCTTTTTGTATGCCTCGCGAAACGGCATCCCACTTCTCGCGAGATCGACCGCACGGTCGGTCGCGAGGGTGTCCTTCGTCACGGCTGCTGCCATGCGCTCCCGTACCAGCTCCATCCTCGGAACGAGCCGCGCGATCGTCGCGATCGTCCCCTTGGCCTCGGCGAACGCGCGCATCACAGGCCCCTTCGTGAGCTGCAAGTCTCGGTGATACCCCGAAGGGAGGGACGTGATGCTCATCAGCTCCACGAGCGCCCCCTCGACCACGGCGCACGACGCGCGCACGAGCTCGACGAGGTCCGGGTTCCGCTTGTTCGGCATGATCGACGACCCCGTCGTGAGGTCGGCCGGGAGCCGGACGAAGCCGAACTCGGCCGTGGTGAAGAGCGACAGGTCCCAGGCGAGCCGGCGCGCAAGGGCGACCGCGTGCCACACGGCGCCGAGGACGACCACCTCGGTCATGCCGCGTGACGTCTGCGACCAAAGCGGGTTCAGCTGCACGCGATCGAAGCCGAGATCGTGAGCGACCCCGTCGCGATCGAGCGGCAAGTTCACGCCGTATCCCGCGGCAGCGCCGAGCGGCGACGCGCTCACGCGCCTGCGGGCGTCGACGAGGATGCGCGCGCTCTCGACGAAGCCTTCGGCGAAGCCGGCCGCCCAGTGGCCGACGGTCTGCGGTACCGCGCGCTGCAAGTGCGTGTAGCCGGGCATCACGGTCCACGTCTCGGCCGTCGCCAGATCGAGGCACGCCTTCGCGCATTCGGTGGCGAGCGTGGCGAGGACCGAGATCTCGGCGCGCTCGTACGAGCGCATTGCGACGAGCACTTGATCGTTTCGGCTGCGCCCGAGGTGGACCTTCTTCCCGAGATCGCCCAGCCGTTCGACGAGCCAGAGCTCGATCGCCGTGTGGCCGTCCTCGTGCTCGGGCGTCAGACGGAACGCGCCTTTTTCGATTTCGCCTCGGAGCACGTCGAGCGCAGCGACGACCGCGTCCGCCTCACCGGCTTCGAGAGCGCCGATCCGCATCAGGCCCCGCACGTGTGCAGCCGACGCCGCGACGTCGTGCACGAGCAGGGCCTCATCGAGGACGTAGTCGTCGCGGGCGGTGAAACGAAGCATCGCGGCGTCGGCCGCGCCGCCCTTGTCCCAGAGACGATGGCTCACGATCGGAGGTGCGCTCGGCTCACGCGGTGGGGGATCCACCGGGCGGCTCGGAGCGGACCTCGTCGTACAACGCTTCCAGCTCGGCGAGGCGAGCTTTCTTCGCCGGATCCATCGCCTTCCTCGTCGTCCGGCCTGCTGCGAGATCGCGCTCGAGCTCGGCGATCGGATCGACAGGCGCCTTCTTGAACCCGAGCGTCGTCAAAACGCGTTCGCCGAGGCCGAGCCCCGACTTGAGGCGGAAATCACCGCGCTCGAGCGCATCGGGCGAGTCATCGAGACGCCGGATGACATCGCGGTTGGCCCGAAACATCGCGCGCGCCGGCGCGAAGCTCGCGCGCGCCACCACGTCGAGGCCGGCTTCGAGCCCTTCAGGCTCCGCGCGCCCGCGCGCGATCTCGCGCTCGACCACGAGGGCGAGGGCGAGGGCGGTTTGCGGTGCGGCGAGCGACGTCGCCGCGTGGACCTTGATCCCCCCGCAGCCCTTGACCTCGATCCCCGATCCGTTGGCGATCAGAACGCCGAGGCCGAGCATCGACGCCGCGAGGTCCGCGGCCGGTCCGACCTCGGCCTTCGAGAACCGACGCGCGACGCCCGAGACGTCGAGGAAGATGAGCCCGAGCGAGCGCGCCATCACCGTGGTGAGGACCACCGGGTGCGTGACTTCGGCGGTCGCGATCTGTACCGCGTAGCCGTCTCCGTCGGCTGCGATCCGCTCGCCGGCGAGCACCTTCACGCCGCCGCCGCCGCACGAACCGCCGGAGCACGACGACACGACGGCGCCCGCCTCTTGATCGACGAGCAGCACCTCGGTCTCGAGATCGTCGAGGCCGACGTGCTCCTTCATCCGGTCGAACAGCTTCCCGATCGCTTGGGGCGTACGGTCGAAGCTGTCGGGAAAGAAGCGTCCCGTCGGCAGGACGATCGGCCCTACGGGCTCGGCTCCGGCCTTCGCCAAGGTCGCGGCGCGCTGAACGACCCAACGTGCCTGCTCCTCCGTCCACGGTTCGGGCATCACCCAAAAGCTAGCGCCCCCGCGCGGCGGGCGCCATACGGGCATTGTCGTCCCGGGGGGTAGCGCCTAGAGCAGGATTCCCATGAGCGAGAACGGCGCCCACGACATTGCCCAGCGCAAGCAGGACCACATCGATCTGTGCGCCACGGGTGACGTCGGCTTTCGTGCGAAGACGACCCTGTTCGAAGAGGTCGAGCTCATCCACGACGCGGTCCCGGAGATCGACGTCGACAAGATCGATACCCGAGTGGAGCTGTTCGGCAAGACCTTGAGCGCGCCGATCGTGATCGCTTCGATGACCGGCGGCACCGAGAAGGCGCGCGCGATCAACCAGCAGCTGGCCCAGATCGCCGAAGAAGAGGGCTACGGCTTCGGCCTCGGCAGCCAGCGCGCGATGCTCGACACGACCAAGGGCCGCGACCCGACCTACGAGGTGCGATCCGTCGCGCCGAACGCGCTCATCCTCGGCAACATCGGCGC
>JBGTSH010000484.1:0-5866 GCA_041940405.1 Polyangiaceae bacterium | reverse complement strand
GGATCCAATTCTTTCAGGATGGACTGACGCCTGAGAGATGCAAGGGTGATTTCACTGTCCCGTTTCCATTGGGTTTTCCTGGAGTAGTAGGCGATCAGCGCCTCGTCACCGGCCGAGTTCCGCACCCGACGGTTCGCGTACTGCACCATTACGCGATCGACGCTCACAGGCGCGTTGAGGATCGGCCCATCCACGCCCTCGCCCTGGAAGGTGCGGACGACGATCGTGTCCACCAGCCACTCGCCGAAGACCCTCTCGAACTCGTCCACCGGTCAGCCCTCCACCTGGTCGCCGCTCGGCGGGTCGTACTGCACCGGATGGTTCGGCCACGGGTAGTGACGCATGAACGGCCGGGCCGCCTGCGCCCCATCCGGCGCGATCGCCACCCGGAGGAGCCCCTGCGCGCGGAGCGGCTGTTCCGCGGCCGGGATGAGCCGTTCGCCCGCCGCCAGGGTCGCGTAGACGCGGATGTGACCGATCCGCCATTGAAAATCCTCGGCGTTGAAGATGGGCTTTTTGACGTTGGCCTTGGCGACCGCGATGGCCTGCAACCGACCATGCCGGGCAAAGGCATGCAACAGCACAGTCAGCGCACCCATCGTGCAGATGAGCACGGCCAGGAACGGGAACATCTGGATACCCGTAGGCTTGGCGGATGCGCGCCTGCTCAAGCTGACGGTGACGCACTTCTACAACGAGACCGCGCAGGCCGATTGCCAGGCCAACGGCGGAATGCCGTCGGGCAATTCGGGCTCGGGCAACATCCAGATCCGCTGGAGCTTCCTGTGAGCATGCGGGCATTCGCCCGCGGTCGACTGTTCTTCCCGATGCTCGCCGCGGTCGCGGCGTGCGCCGGGCCCGAGGCAGAGGACGTCGACCTCGACGCGCCGGCCAGCGAGCCCGAGGTGCGCCCGGACACGCCAGGCAACAACCTCTTGTTCAACTTCGACCGCGGCGACACGGTCGAGCTCTTCGATTCCCCCGGAGGCAGTTTCCGTGTGCACTTCACCCGGGCAGGCGACCACGCCGTCCCGTCCGGTGACGCCGACTCTTCCGGGATTCCCGACTTCGTCGAAGAGGTCGCGGGGGTCTACGACGACGCCCTCGCCTTCTACGTGAACGACCTCGGCTTCCGTGCGCCGGCAGGTGATGGCGACATCGCCGACAACGGTGGTGATGCTCGCTTCGACGTCTACCTCGTCGACTTCGGCGGCTCGGCGGACGGCCACTTCTCTCAAGACGTTTGCGAGGGCGAGATCTGCGCCGGCTTCATGACGCAAGAGAACGACTACGTGGGGTACGGCTATCCGTCGACGCTCTACGCAAACCAAGTCCTCGGAAGCCACGAGCTCTTCCACGCCGTCCAGGCGGCCTACGACGTCGGGCAGGGGAGCGTCCTTGCCGAAGGGACGGCCGTGTGGGCGACGGAGCGATGGGACCCGTCGCTCGACGACTTCGAGGGCTTCATCAAAGGTTACTTCGACAACACCAATCGCCCGATCGACGAGCCGCTGCCGGGGCCGGCCGATCCTTTCAGCTACGGATCGGCCATTTTCTTCCAGTTTCTCGAAGAGGCGTACGGCGCCGGCACGGTGCGCAGCTTGATCGAACGGTGCGAGAACGGGGCCGGCGGCATTGCGGATCCGTATTGGCTCGACGTCCTTGGCCCGATGCTCGAAGCTGACAGCGGTGTCACGTTCGATGCAGCCTTCGCCGAGTTCGCGCGCTGGAACCTGTTTACCGACGACTTCGCCGACCCCGCCCAAGCGTACGACACGGCCGATGGCTATCCCCGCGTGAAGCTCGAGAGCGCGAGTTTGCCCCACCAGGATCCGGAGCTGCGGCTCTATCGCGCGTCGGCGCAGTACTACGTCTTCGATCCCGACGGGCGCCCGGCCATCACGGCAGCGCTCGTGGCGCCCTCGACCGCGCCCGACGCGACGACCGGCGTCGTCGTCTATCTCGTGAAGCAGACCGTGGACGCGCGCGAGGTCACCACCATCGCAGACGTCACCGCGGGCTCCGAGACGGTCGAGCCCACTGGGGCCGACAGCGTCATCGTCGTGGTCGTCAATCCTGCGGCGACGGGCGACTCGAAGAAGCCGGCGCTCTGCGTCGGCACAGTCGATGAAGTTGGCACCTGCAAGGCGGCGATCGCTGCGGGCGCAGGCGGCGGCGGCGCGGGCGGCAGCGACGCCGGCGACGATGACGACGATGGCGGCTCCGACGACGGCGCCGCCGACGATGGCGATGACGACGGCTGCGGTTGCGCTACCGCCGGCTATTCCGCGGGCCGCGGCTCGATGGCCGCGGCGATGCTCGGTCTGACCTACTTGGTCGCGCGCCGTCGCCGGCGCACGCAAGCGAACGCAAAGGCGACCGCGAGGTAGGCGGCGGTGCGGTCGCCGCCGGCCGACCCGGGGAGCGCGCAGCCGCACCCATCGTCATCGTCGCCGCCATCGGAGCCGGCGCCCCCGCCGGTGCCGCCGCCTGCACCTGCGCCTGCTCCGCCGCCACCGTCTCCGCTCGAGATCCCGAGCGCCGTCTCGAGCGCGAGGACCGGCTGAACGATGCCGTAGCCGTACGTCAGATCGTGGCCGTTTGCGTCGGGCACCGCGAACGGCGCGGGCTTCGCCGTCTGCACCATGATGTCGTAGAGCTCGGTCGCGGTCTTGTCGGGCGCGGCGGTGACCAAGAGCCCTGCGATCCCGGCGACCACCGGGCAAGCAGACGAGGTCCCGCCGAAGAGGTTCGTGTAGTCGGTCGGGTCGCTGCCGAGCGAGCCGCTGATGTCGGTCGTCACGGTGCCGGTGGGCGCCACCACGTCGATGGCCTCGCCCTGGTTCGTGAAGGGCGTCGACTCGTCGAAGTTGTTGATCGCGCCCACGCAGAACACGCCTTCTGCGGCCTCGATCTCGTCGTTTTGAATGACACGATCGTCATTGCCAGCGGCGAAGATGACGAGCGCGCCCTTGCCGCCGCGTCCATTCGTCGAGACTTCGACGATGACGTCGGCGAGGGCGCTGGGCACGGGCATCGGGTCGACGTAGCCCCAGCTGTTCGAGACGACGGCCGCGTCGACGTCGAGGGCGAACTGGAAAGCGTCGACGCTGGCCGAGAGCGGGACGTTCTCGCTGCCGAGGAACCTCACGCAGCGGAGGCGGCACTCGGGGCACCCGCCCGCGATCCCTTCGCCGTTGTCTGTCGCGGCGCCGATGATCCCTGCGCACTCCGTGCCGTGCGCGGCGCCGTCGTAGGCCGGATCGAAGCTCGGATCGGTGTCGCCGTCGATGACGTCCAGCCCGGCGTCGAGCTTGGCGGCGAGGTCGGGATGCGCGAGGTCGCAGCCGGTATCGACGACGACGACGCTCGCGCTCGGCGAGCCACGCGTCATGCCCCACGCGAGCGGCATGTCGAGGTTGTGGAAGTACCACTGGCCCCCGAAGCGCGGATCCGTCGGCGTGTACGGATCAGCCTTCGCGCGGACGGCCAGGTAGAGGTTGGGAATCGCGTCGATCACGCCGGGCGCGCCGGCGAGGCGTTCGGCGAGATCGAGACCGTCACCGTCGTCGGATTCGACCAGCCACAGACCGAGCGAAGGCGCGATGAGCCGCACGAGGCGGGCGCCGTACGCTTCTATCTGCTCTTCTTGCCCCGGCTCGACGCGGACGATCGACGTGTGGTCGACCTCGGCCGCGGCCGTACGCCCGTCGGCGTAGCGCAGAAGGATTGGCGAAAGCACGCGCCCGCGCGCATCGAGCCGCGCGGGGCCGAGGCGGGCGGCCAGCACCTCACGAGGGCCGTCGAAGAAGCGTTGCTCGGCAGCGCTTGCGGGATTGGCCGAAAAGAAAGCGCAGGCGACGGCGCCGGCGAGAAGGATGGCCCGAGCGGTCATCGGGCCATCGTAGCTCAGGCGTAATCGGCCATGCGGCTACCGATGACCAACATCACCAAGCCGATGAAGCACGCCGCGGCAGCGAGCTTGAACCGGCCGAGCGCGGCGCGTGCGACGACGGGATCCTGACCGGCAGCGACGTCCGCGAAGACGCCCTTCTGCATCGCGTTCCAGGCCATGCCCAAGAAGGCGAGGGTGCCGCAGCCGCACCAGAACGTCGTCACGCCGAGGACGATCCCCCAGGTGGGAAGGCGCTTCGACTGCAGCGCGAGGACGAAGCAGACGACGAACCCGCCCAACCAAAGGAGGCCGCCGAGGCCCATCAACGCCATTGCCATGACGCGCGTCTACGGAGCTTCGGTTGGGATCTTCCTCAGGGGGCGAGATTCGGTCAGGGCGTGACGGTCAGCTCGCCTTGGTGCGTGGTATTGAACGACAGTCCGGCGTTGGAGCCGGCGCCGCCGACGTCGCAGTAGGTGTAGGCGTTGTTGCGAACGACACGGCACGCGTACCGATAGGAGCCGGGTGCAGGTGCAGTGAGCGTGGTGAAGAACTCGTCGTTGTTGGGATCGACGAAGCCTGCGTTGTGAGCGGCCGGGGTCCACGTCCAGCCGGCTTGGTCTTGCGGGTTCGATCCGATCGGACCGTAGCCGACCTCCATCGTAAAATTCGCGGGAGCGCCGGGCGGTTCGGTCTCGCCGGCCTCGTAGACCTGGCAGTAGATCGCCTCCGTCGCCATGCCGGTCTGCGCGCTCGTGGTGAGCGGGAACTGGATGTTGCAGTAGTCGGCCTCGGCCGCGAGGTTCGACTCGTTGAGGACGAACTTCTGTGTCGTCGAAGCCGTGTTGCGGGGCGTGGGGGGGGTGATGGCGCTGAAGTCCGTGCCGTTCTGGTTGGTATCGAGAAACCCGAGCTGTCCGCGCACGATGCTCGCCGTGTTGCTCATCCCCGTGGCGGCTGCGGCGCCTTCGAAGCAGTTGGCGTTCCCGCCGCCGACGAGGTCGAGGACCGTCGCTCCGGCCGGACATTGCCCGCTGAGCGGCGTGGTGTCGCTTGTGAGGGCGACCTTGATGCCGTTCGCACCCATGGCGAAAGCAAAGGTTTGGTCCGGCGTCGGAAGAGCCTGCGTCCCGCCGCTGCCTATGGCTTCCTGAATCAGATAGTACCCGCCCGGCGGGATGCTTCCGGTCAGCGCTTGCGCGGTCCACGCTCCGGTCCCGGTGGCGCTGATCAGCTGAATGGCCATCCCGCTGAGTGAGACGCTGGTCGTCCCGCGGTTGTGCAGCTCGACGAAGTCGTGGGTGTACAGAGCCCCCGTGTTGCCGCCACCACCGTAGACCTGGCTGATCACGACGCTGCCTTCGACCGGCGCAAGATCGGTCTGCGTCGTGAAGCCGGCCGGCTGCACGACATCTGCGCCGAGCGGCGTGCCGAGCGCGTTCTGCGCCGCCGTGGTGACCTTGATCTTGAAGGTCGAGCCGAACGTGAGGCCCGGCGCGGGGGTGATCGTCGCGAGCGAATCTCCGGCGCTCATCGCCGGAGCGCCGAGCGCGATGCACGTGGTGAAGTTGTCGTTCGACACCTGGATGGACCCGGTGCACGGCCCCGAGTCCAGCGTCGACTTCACCGTCAGGGTCGCCGGGTTCATCGGCACGTTGAACGCGATCGTGATCACGGTCGATGTGACGACCGACGTCGCACCGTCGATCGGGCTCACGCCGGTGACCGTCGGAGCAACGATGCACGTTCCGGCGTTGCACGTACCGGGATCGACCCCGACCGTGCAGCTGGTCCCGTCGGGCGCGGTCGGGTTGTCGCAGAGCCCCGTCGCCGGGCTGCAGCTGCCGGCAAGGTGGCAGTCGTCGATGGGCGTGCAGACGACCGGGTTCGAGCCGCCGCAGGTGCCGGCCGTACACGTGTCGGTCTGCGTGCAGAGGTTGCCGTCGCTGCACCCTGTGCCGTCGGGCGCGG
>JBGTSH010000483.1:0-5868 GCA_041940405.1 Polyangiaceae bacterium | reverse complement strand
CCTTGGGTCATCACCTTTCGCCCGGACGGCGTGACCGCGAGCCGGTGACGCCGGAGATCGCTCGCGTCGATCTCGCGCCGGACGAAGCCGGCAGCCTCGAGGCTCTTCACGTACACGGTGACGGTCGGCTTGGGCATACAGAGGGTCGATGCCAGCTCGGCAGGGTGAGGGTGCTCGTCGATCTCTGCGAGGACGAACAGCTCCTTCATCTCGAGCCCGAGGGCTGCAATGTCCGGTGAAACCTCGTTGATCACCGTCATGAGCAGCCGATAGTTGAGCGACCAAACCTTGGCCGGATCGATTTTCGCCATGGCGGGCCTTGCGTCAGGATAGTTCAGGATTAAACCATCTGCATCTCGAACTACCGACGTGTTGAACAATCTAGCACGTCCAAGGAGCCCGCAAATGTCCCTCGACCACTACGTCACCCTGGGCCGATCCGGCCTGCGTGTCAGCCCGCTGTGCCTCGGCGCCATGACCTTCGGCGAAGACCTCGGCTGGGGCTCGAGCGTCGAAGAGTCGCAGCAGATCATGGACCGCTTCATCGAGCTCGGCGGCAACTTCATCGACACGGCGAACTTCTACACGCGCAGCCACTCCGAAAAGATCATCGGCGATCACATCGGCCGCGACCGAGCCAAACGCGATCGCTTGGTCATCGCCACCAAGTTCAGCGGCAACTTGTATCCCGGCGATCCGAACGGCGGCGGCTCGGGTCGCAAGTCGATCGTGAACGCGGCCGAGAACTCGCTGCGACGCCTGCAGACCGACTACATCGATCTCTATTGGCTTCACAATTGGGACGTTCACACGCCCATCGAAGAGACGATGGCCGCGCTCGACGACCTCGTTCGCTCCGGCAAGGTCCGCTACATCGGCGTCTCCGACACGCCCGCGTGGAAGGTGGCAGAGGCCAACGTCATGGCTCGCTTCCGCGGCTGGTCGGCCTTCATCGGCTTGCAGATCGAGTACTCGCTCCTCGAGCGCAGCGTCGAGCAAGAGCTCGTGCCCATGGCGCGTGAGCTCGGTCTGGGCATCACGCCGTGGTCACCGCTCAAGAGCGGCGCGCTCAGCGGCAAGTACACGCGGCAGAACGCCGGCCAATTGAAGGCCGATCGAGGAATGTTCATCGACTCCTTCCTCAACGAGAAGACCTACGATCTCGTCGATGCGCTCCAAGCGATCGCCAAGCAGCACGACACGACGGTCGCTCGCGTCGCCCTCGCCTGGGTGCAAGCGCAGCCGGGCGTGACCTCGACGATCATCGGTGCTCGCCGCCTCACGCAGCTCGAGGACAACGTCAAAGCTCTCGACGTCGAGCTCGCCGCCGAAGACTTCGCCCGGCTCGAAGCGCTCACCAAGCCCACGTTCGGCTTCCCGCAGAGCATGCAGCCGATGTTCCCGATGATCCACAACGGCGGGACGACGGTGAACGGCGTTCACGGGCCGACGTCGCCCTTCGTCATGCAGGAGGGTCAGAAGCCGTACTGAGCTGTGTGCCCGCTCACTCCACCGGCGGCGGCTTCGGCGTAGCCGAGTCCCGCCGCTCGGCCCTTAGCGAAGCCACCTCGGCGCGGGAGGGGTTCACGATCAAGAAGCCGTGGTCGCAGTCGGCGAGGGCGACGTCACCAGGGGCGGCCCATTTGAATGCACCTTCGACCTCGGCGATCGCGGGCACGCCGAGCAGCTTGAGGAGGACCTCGGTCCGCGGATTGGGGCGATCGGTGAGGGCGACGCCGCTGGGTTGGTTCTTCGCGGTGACCAGCAGATCGAAGACGGTGAGCTGCTCGGCGAGGAGGATGGCCCTGGTGGGCAGCTCCGCGCGCGCGTCGGGCGAAGCGAGCATGAGCACCGCGTCGCAGAGGTCTTCGATGTCGCGCGCGCGCTCGGCGAGGAACGGATCGCCGACGACACCTGTCGCGGCGCGCGCGACCTCACGCGCGACCGTCGAGACGGCTTCGGGCGCGCCGCGTCCGCTGCGCACGAGCTCGAGGGCGCGCTCACGCAATCGCTCGTCGCTCGCCATCAGCGCATAGTTCGCGAGGAAGCTCGTCTCGCCGACGAGGTGCAGCGCGTGCGCCCGCGCTTGAAGACCGCGAAGCGCTTTCTCGACGGCTTCGAACGCGGCGCTCACCAGCTTCACCTCGTCGGGGCGCGGTGCGACCTTGCGGTCCTTGGCGGGCCTTCGCAGCGCTGCGAGCGCGCCGAGCGCGCGACCGGGGATCACCGGCCGCCCGGGCAGCGTGATCTTGCGCGTGCCGCCGCCCGTCCGGCGCACGGGCTTGTCGCGAAGCTCGTCGAGGAGCGCGGCGTGCCGAACGGCGTGAGCGACAGGTGCGGTGAGGATGGTCGCCATCACGATCTCGTCCGGCAAGAACGCGCCCTCTTCGCGCTGCGCGACGAGGGCCCCGAGCGGCCGCTCGTCGGGCCCGAGGATCGGAACGGCGAGGAACACGGGATATCGATCCTCGTCCAGCTGCGCGAACCGTCGAAACTTCACGTTCTCGGGGGCGCTCGCGACGCTCACCGGGCGCAACGCTTCGACCGCGAGCCCGGTGAGACCTTCACCTACGCGAAGGCGGACCTTGCCGCGCACCTGCGGATCGAAGCCCACGTTGCCGCGGAGCACGAGGCCGTCGCCGTGACCCTCGAGGAGGTAGAGCGATACGACGCTCGCCTTGAGCACGTCCGCCGCGCGTGCCGGGAAACCGTCGAGGAGCGACGGGAGAGGCTGCGACTTGGACGTGAAAGCCACGAAGGCGAGCGCGGCCTCGAGCCTGCGAGGATCGACCCCGCCGTCGGAGGTGACGGCCAGGGGCCGCTTCCGGGATACCGGGGAAGCGAGCTCGCCCTTGCTCCTACTTCGTCGAGTTCCCATGCACTTTGTCCAGCGGAAGAAATCGGCGGTCCGGCGTCGCTCGACCGGGCCCCTCGCCTGTAGCAGAATGCGGCCATGGAGCGACGAGACTTCAACAGGCGCTCGTGGTTGGGCGGAGCGGCGGCCCTCGGCTTGGGGGTGCTTTCGGCAGAATCGGCGTTTGCCGGAGAACGTTCTGGTCTCGTCGCGAAACCGCCAAAGGGGTTTGTTCCGCTGTCCATTCCCGGCAAGGTCGTGCGGGTAGAGAAGGCGGACACGCTGCAGCCCAACGAGCTGTGGCCGAAGCAAGAAGCCGCCACCGCGATGCTCCAGCGCGTGATGGAGGAGCTGACCGGCAAGAGCGACGTGGGTGAAGCTTTCGCGAAGTTCGTTCACAAGGACGACAAAGTCGCCATCAAGCCGAACGGGATCGCCGGCCGCAAAGGCGCGACCATGGCGGCGAACAAAGAGCTCGTCCTCGCGATCGTCAAGGGCGTGATCGCCGCCGGCGTCCCGGCGTCGAGCATCATGATCTACGAGCAGTACGGCAGCTTCTTGAAGGGGACGCGCGTCGTCGACAACGCCTTGAAGCTCGACGCCGACTTCCCCTCGGGGATCCAGACGGCCATCCACGAGAACAAGGACGCGACCATGGATGAGATCAGCGTCGCGTCGGTCGGCACCAAGTTCGTGCGGATGTTCACCGACGCGACGTGCGTCATCAACGTGAGCCAGATCAAGGACCACTCGATCTGCGGCTACACCGGCACGATGAAGAACATCACCCACGGATCGATCATCAACCCGCATCACTTCCACGCGCACAACGCCAGCCCGCAGATCGCGCAGCTCTACGCGCAGGACATCGTAAAGAGCAGGGTACGACTTCACATCACCGACGCGTTCAAGGTCATGTACGACGAGGGCCCGCTCGACACGAACCCGAAGCGCCGCATCCCGTTCCACTCGGTGTACGCGAGCACCGATCCGGTGGCCCACGACGTCATCGGCTGGATGCTCGTCGAGAAGCTTCGCAAAGAGAACGGCCTGCCGACGCTCAAAGAAGCGCAGCGCGAGCCGACCTACATCAAGAACGCGGGCGAGCTCGGGCTCGGCATCTTCGACAAGAACAAGATCAAGTTCCGCGAAGTGAAGATCTGACGCTTCGGCTCATTGGCAGTCGAAGCGGGCGAGGCGGATGCTCGAAACGCCCGCCGAGCCCGTGGCCGCCCACGCCATGACGAAGCCGCGCGGCGCGCGCCACGCGATCGGCTGACCGGACGGGCTGTTGAAGGCGAACGCCGGCGACTTCATCTGGAACGAGCTGTCGTTGCCGAGTCGATCGCGATGTCGAACGAAGAGCCTCGAGTGATCGGGGTGGTCGTTGGGAAGGGAGGCATCGTTGACCTGGCCCCACGCGAGGACCGCGCCCGCTTCCGATCCGCCGAGCGAGATCGACCAGCTGAGCGGGACGTTCGACACGATCGTCTCGGGCTCGCCGACGACGCTGCCGGACTTGTCGAGGCTCACCCACCGGATGGTGCGCGGTGCGGTGTCGCTCTCGGCTGGGCCTTCGGTCCAAGCGGCCACGAGCGTGTCACCCGTCTTGGCCAACCATGGACGGCGGGGCAGAAGTCCTTGAAGCGCCGAGACCTGGCCCGCGCGCTCCAGGGGCGCATTCGCGGGGGCTCGAGCGAAGACGAGCGCGTTGGGCGAGCAGACCGCGTCGCCGGGCGCACACTGTCCGAAGGGCATCGCCGCGATCCAGTTCTCGCCGCTCCAGACGAGATCTGCAGGGGTGCCGGGGTAGGGCCGCTGGCCGGCAAGGACGGGCCCAGGCGTGACGACGTTCCCCGGAGCGACGAAGGCGACCTTGGGGGAGGTGCCGGAGCCGTCGGTCCCCGATCGGTACGCGATCGCGAAGCTCTGCGTGCCCTCTGCCGGACCGGGCGCGATTTGGTAGGTCATGTCGCCCGCGTTGTCGATGAAGACCTCTGGCCCCGCAAGCCAGACCACCGGGTTGAAGGACCGGAACTTGATACCGCTCGGCGCTCCGACGGCCTCATCGCCGCGGTACCAAGAGATGCCGACAGTTCCGTCATCGAGCGAGGCGATGCGACCCCACGCGTGGGCGTCGATGCCGACGGTCGTCGGGCCGGCGTCGATGGTGAGGCCGCTCGGCCAGCTCGGCGCTCCGCCGACCCCGCGGATCCGTGCGACGCGCAGCTCCGGGTGCCAGAAGTTCGCGTCTTCGCTGATGGCCGAGAGGACGAGGGCAGGCCCGCCCTCGACGGTCACCGCCGCGAGGCTCGGGCCATCCCCATTGCCCTCGGGGAACGACAGCACCTCGCTCGACTCGCCCGCCGGATCGAGCGCGCACGGCTGGGGTGCGCCGCCACCCGCTGCTCCTGCACCCTCGCCGCCGCCGGCGGTGCCGCTTCCGGTGCCGGCTCCGTCGGGCGTGAGGTCGGTGAGATCCGTGCGGAGCCCGCACGCCGACGAGGCGCAGGCCACCATCGCCAAGAGTGCCACGCTTCGAAGGAAAGAAAGAGCGAGCTGTCGCACGAGCGCACCTCGGTGTTGCAGCCCCGATCATAGCGGCTGGCACGTTTCGTGGTGAAGTTGAGACCAGAGATTGGAGTCGAAGGACATGCTGACGATCCGCAGAGCGAACGAGCGGGGTCACGCCGACCACGGCTGGCTCGACACGCACCACACCTTCTCCTTCGCCGACTACTACGACCCCGCGCACATGGGCTTTCGGGCCCTCCGCGTGATCAACGATGACACGGTGGCCCCGGGACATGGCTTCGGAGCACACGGTCATCGCGACATGGAGATCATCTCGTACGTGCTCGACGGGGCGCTCGCGCACAAGGACTCCATGGGCACCGGCTCGGTGATCCGGCCGGGTGACGTCCAGCGGATGAGCGCCGGAAGCGGGGTCCGGCACAGCGAAATGAACGGCAGCCGTGACGAGAGCGTCCACTTCCTGCAGATCTGGATCATGC
>JBGTSH010000482.1:0-5873 GCA_041940405.1 Polyangiaceae bacterium | reverse complement strand
GGAGAACCAGGGCCTTCGGGTCAGCAAGATCGGCAAGCAGTTCAAGAAGCGTCCCGTGGTCCGCGACGTCTCGCTGACCTTGCAGCGGGGTGAGGCCGTCGGCCTGCTGGGACCGAACGGCGCCGGCAAGACGACCACCATCGAGATCCTCGAGGGGCTCCTCGATCCGACGAGCGGTGAGGTTCGTCTGTTCGGCCGCACCTGGAAGGAGCACGAGAGCGAGATCCGGGAGCGCATCGGCATCACGCTTCAGGACACGCGTCTCACCGACAAGCTCACCGTCGAGGAGACGTTCTCGCTCTTTCGCTCCTTCTATCGGCGGGGGCCGACGCCGGCCGACCTGCTCGATCGTGTGCAGCTCGGCGAAAAGAAGAATGCCCGCTACGAGACGCTCTCCGGCGGCCAGAAGCAGCGGGTCGCGGTAGCCTGCGCGCTTGCGGGCGATCCCGATCTGCTCTTCCTCGACGAGCCGACCACCGGCCTCGACCCGCAATCACGAAGGAGTCTCTGGGACCTGATCCTCGAGTTCAAGGCCAAGGCGGGGACCGTCTTGATCACGACCCACTACATGGATGAGGCGGAGAAGCTCTGCGATCGGGTGGGCATCGTCGATCACGGTCGTGTCATCGCCTGCGGCACCCCGCGCGAGCTCATTCGTTCCCTCGGGGGCGAAGAGATCATCGATTTCTCCGCCGAGGGCGACGTGTCGGTCGAGTCGCTCTCGACGCTCGGGAGCGTCGCTGGCGCGCGGCGCGAGGCGGATGGGTTCGTGCTCACGACCGAGCACCTGCACGAGGCGCTACCGTGCCTCTTCTCGCATCTCGAAGGTCGCGGGGCACGGGTCAAGCGCCTGTCGACCCACCGCGCGACGCTCGAAGACGTGTTCGTTCATCTGACCGGAAAGAGGCTGCGTGAATAAGCCTCATCCGAGGAGCGCCCTGTTCGAGCTGGTGCTCGCGCGCTGGCGAAGCTTCTACAGAGAGCCGGGCGTGCTCTTCTGGAGCTTCGGCTTTCCCATCGTGCTCGCCATCGCGCTGGGGATCGCCTTCCGCGAGCGGGGCCCGGAGCCGATGCATGTCGCGCTCGTCGATCCGGCAGGGACGAGCCACGCGGCAGCCGCGCTCGAGGCGTCCGACGACGTCGTCGTGGAGCGCACCGAAGAGCAAAACGCGCGTGAGGCGCTGCGCACCGGCAGGCTCGACATCGTGGTCATCGCGGGCGATCCGCCGACGTACGTCTACGATCCAGCCCGTGTCCAAGGCCGCTATGCGCGCGCGACCGTCGACGCCGTGCTTCAGAGGGCGCATGGCCGGACGGATGTCTTCTCGGCGCACGACAGCGTCGTCACCGAGAAGGGCTCTCGCTACATCGACTTCCTGGTGCCGGGGCTCCTCGGCACCGGACTGATGCAAGGAGGGCTCTGGGGCGTCGGATACGTCATCGTCGAAATGAGGACGCGCAAGCTGATGAAGCGCCTCCTCGCGACGCCGATGAAGCGGAGCGAGTTCTTGCTCGCGTTCGTCTTGGCTCGCGCGCTGTTTCTCCTGGTCGAGATCCCGGTGCTCCTGGGCTTCGCGACGGCGGTGTTCGACGTCCCGCTGCACGGCTCGCTCCTGCTCTTCGTCGCCGTCGCGACGCTGGGCTCGCTCGCGTTCGCCGGCATCGGTCTCTTGGTCGCGTCGCGAGCGGAGAACATCCAGACCGCGAGCGGCCTCATCAACTTCGCCAGCATGCCGATGCTCATCGCGTCGGGGACGTTCTTCTCCTCGGCGAAGTTCCCGGACGTCGTACAGCCGCTCATCCGCGTGCTTCCACTCACCGCGCTCAACGATGCGCTCCGAGGGATCATGCTCGAAGGCAAAGGCGCCTTTGCGATCGGAGCGGAGATTGGGATCCTCCTCGCTTGGGGCGTTGGATCGTTTGCGATTGCGTTGAAGATCTTCCGGTGGAGGTGAGGCGAGAGTGTGAACGTGCACGTTCACGATCGACGTGCACGTTCAGGTTCGACGTACGCGTTCACGATCGACGTGAACGCATCCACGAGCAGGCCTACGAGCCCGTGCACGAGCCCGAGCCCGTCAACGAGCCCGTGAGCGCTCACGCGAACGATGACGTGCACGCCCGCGCGTGCTCGGGATCGTTGACGTACTCCGGCTCGTACTCGGGCTCGGGCTCGTACACGGGCTCGTCGATCGTTGACGTGGATGCGGTCACGTTCACGTGGCTACGTTCACGTTCACGTGGCTACGTTCACGTTCTCGCTCTCGCTCTCACCGAAGGACCTTGAAGTAGATCACTGCCGCAACCAGCCCCGCAGCCAGCGCCACGAACACCGCGAGCGCGATCATGAACGGATCCGTCTTCTGCTGTGCAGCCGGTCTCGCGATCGGCTGCGGTCGTGGAGCGGGCGCGCGGTGGGCGACGGACCAGTCGGGCTCGAGCGCTTCCATCGGGCGCTTGGCGACCCGTTGGGTGGGTGCCCTTCGCGGGTCCGCCTTCGACACGTCGATGCGGCCGCCGACGGGCTGCGGTTGGGGGGCGATCGGGACGTCGGCCTCGAGCGATTCGATCCTTGCGCTGACGGGCATCGTCCCGCCGCGGGGAAGCGGCGTGGCCGGCTGCGACGGTAGGAGATCCTCGAGGGGGCCCCGGTCCTGTTTGATGGTGTCGCGGAACGCGGGCTCCTCGATGGCCGAGCCACCCATCAGATCGGTGTTCCGCCGGCCCTTACCCGGGCTGGGGCGGACGCCAAGGAACATGGGCTCGGTCTTCTTCGACACCATCACGGGACCCAACGACTGGCCGCGATCATACAGGGCCGAGGCGAGGTGGGGTTACTTCGCGGCTCCGGAGGCTTTCGGCGCAGGGGCGGACGCGGGCGGCTTGGGCGCAGAGGACGAAGCAGGGGGCTTTGCGGATGCGGGCGGCGTCGCGGATGCCGGCGGTTTTGCCGACGCGGTCGCCGGTGCCGTGCCCGGCGGGCGCGGCGGTTGGGGCCTGGGGGGAACCGGCGGCGCGGCGCTCGCGGAGGGCGGCGCGGACGCCGAGCTCGGCGGCTCGGCCGATGCGCTCGGCTCCTCGGACGGGATCGGCTCGGCCGACATCTCCGGCTCTGCGCTCGTCGACGGGACCGGATCTGCGCTCAGCTTGACCGGTTTGGCCGACGCGCTCTTTTCTGGCTTGGCCGAGGGCTGGGTCGCGGTCCCCTGACGCTGCTGGCTCGATGCGTAGAGGAACCAGCCGAGCGCGCCCAAGCTGCCGAGCACCGCTGCGACGACGCCGACGACCACGATGCGCCGCCCGGAGCCACGCGACTGCCGCGCGGCGAGCGCTTGCGTCGAGCTCATCTCGGTAAGCGGCCGATTGAGCGTCGTCATCATCGCCGGCGACGTCTTCGCCTCGCCGAGCGCCTTGTTGCTGATGCCGGACGAGCTCATCTTCAGATCCGCCGCCGAAGTGGGCGAAATCGAGGTCTGCGGGCTCGCCGCTTTCATCGAAGGAGGCGGGCTCGAGGACGTGAGCACGTGACCGCCGACCTGCGTCCGCACGATCCTGCCGAGCTCTTCGGACATGTCGCGGATCGTCGCGTAGCGGTCCGCAGGATCCTTGGCGAGCGCCTTTGCGAACCAAGCGTCGATGCCGGGCGGAAGATCGTTCACCAGGCTCGACGGCTTGGGGAAGTTGCCGCGCTCGATCGCCATCGCCAGGCCCGCGAGCGTGTCCGACTCGTAGGGGAGGCGGCCGGTGAGCGCTCGGTAGCCGATGACGCCGAGCGACCAGACGTCGCTCACGGGACCGGCGTCCTTGGCGCTGGTCATCTGCTCGGGCGCCATGAAATAGGGTGTGCCGATGACCGCTCCGGTCTGGGTCATGCTCATGCGCGAAGGGTCGTCGCTCGACATCTTGGCGATGCCGAAGTCGAGGATCTTCACGAACACCTCGCCCTCGAGGTCGGTCAGAAACACGTTCGAGGGCTTCATGTCCCGGTGCACGATCCCCAGGTCGTGCGCCTTTGCGAGCGCCTTTGCCGCCTGGAGCACGATCTGAAACACGAGCGGCGGCGCGAGCTTTCCGTCGCGTTCGAGCCGCGCCTCGAGGTCTTCGCCCTCGAGGAACTCCATCACCATGTAGGGCAGGCCCTCTTCGTTCTTGCCGTGATCGAAGACCTGAACGACGTGAGGGCTACGGATCCTTGCGGTCGCCGTCGCCTCGCGCGCGAAACGGGTCAGCGCCTCTTCGCTGTCGCCGAGCTCGCCCAGGACGAACTTCACCGCGACGTTGGTCTTCAGGCCGGTGTGCTCGCCCTCCCACACGGCGCCCATCCCACCCTCTGCGATTTTGCGGAGAAGGCGCACGTTGGGCGCACCGAACGCACCGGGGAACAAAGTTTCCCGTGCGTCGCTGTCGCGGCTGCGTCGTGAGGTGGCCACCTCGTCCCAAAGCTTAGTCTACGGACTCGTTCTCGAGGAGATTCAAGAGCTCGTCGGCGCGATCGCCGTCCAAACCGAGCACCTCGGCCAGCTCGTTGATGAGCTCGTTTTCCTCGTCGCTGATGTCGCTGTCGGCGAAGGCGATCGCGGCCGCGAGCGAAAATGCGGCCTCGACCAGCGCCGGGTCCTCTTGAAGGACCGGCGCGAGGGCCTTGAGACGGGCTTCGCGCCCCTCGGACGCGCGTGCCTTGCAGTCTTCCATCAGCTTGTCGATGTGGACGCTGCGCACGGCGTTGTCGGTGAGGCCGCGAACCGCACCGCGGAGCACCTCACGCTCTTCTTCGGCGATGTTGCCGTCCGCCGCGATCATCAGAAACATCGTCTCGAAGAGTGCCTCGAAGCGGCGCTTCGCATCCGGATCCCCCGCGAACGGGTCGTCGGCCGGGGGCATGCGCGTGAATGCCACGCTCGCGGGCTGCCCTACCTCGCGGAAATGATCCCGGATTCGCTCGAGGGTCTTCGGCTGGAGCTTGATCATCAGGGCCCGAACTCTCACCCGACCGCCACAGGAGGTCAACTCCACCGCGAAGACTCCTTTTTGGGTCGACTGGGGTGTGCGGGGCGGTGACGTCGGGGCGATCTGGGGGGCTCGAAAGGGCCAAATTGCGCTCCGACGCTGCGCACGGCCTTTGCCAGGTGGCCCTCCATGCGAAGCCTCACGTACACGTTGCCCGTGATCGGGCTCTGGCTCCTGGCTTGTTCGCCCGAGCCCGCGGCGCCCGAAGCCGCCGCCGCGCCGCCGAAGGACTACGTGTACCGAGATGGGGGCCTCCAAGCCCACTTCTTCACGGCTCCGTGCGTCCAGCAGCTCGAGGACTCCTACGCGGACGGCTCGTCGCTCGTGGCCACGCGCGTCGCGGCCAGCGACGATCACCGAGCGCACGTGCTCACGAAGCTCGAGCTGAAGCAGACCGGGGCCTACGACTGCGAGGAAGCCATGACCGGGATGGTCGATCGGCTCCTCGGCGAGCTCGGCTGCACCGCAACCGCCAACGCGAGCGCCATCAAGAAGGGCCTGCCGACGCGCGACGTTCAGTACAGGTGCGAGACGCGGCCGATGCGCGGCGAGCTCCGTGTGCTCTGCGATACGCGAGAGATCGGGAGCGGAACGGTCCGGGCGTATGCGCTCCTCAGCGCCTACGACCCCGCGAAGTGGAACCCGAAGGAGTCTCAGGCGTTCTTCGCGGGCTTCAAGATGCCGTGAAGGGCGAGAGATCGGGCACGGGCCTCGCGGGGTCGCGTTGCGTGAGGATGGCGGCGCCATGGCGCGCCAACGTCCCCGCAGGGTCGCGTTGAGTGAGGATGGCGGGGCCATCGCGCGCGAACGTCCTCCGGGGTCGCGTTGCGTGAGGATGGCGGGGCCATCGCGCGCGAACGTCCTGC
>JBGTSH010000481.1:0-5921 GCA_041940405.1 Polyangiaceae bacterium | reverse complement strand
CGCAGGGCTGAAGATGGCGCCGCTCGCCAACTACGCTCCTTCCATGCTCTCGCCCTTGATCGAAAACGCCCGCTTCGATGCGTTCTTCGACGCGCGCATCTCGACCGACGCAGCGCGCACCTTCAAGCCCGACCCGAAGGCGTACGCGCTGGGGCCATCGGTGCTCGGACTGCCGCGCGAAGAGATCGCCTTCGCGGCCTTCGGCGGTTGGGACGCGGCCGGTGCGGCCTGGTTCGGCTTCCCGACGTTCTGGGTCAATCGCCTCGGCGTCGAAGCCGAGGATCTCGGTCCCGGTGCGCATGCGACCGGGCCGACCCTCGTCGAGCTTGCGGAGTGGATTGCAACTTGGGAGGCTTGACGCGCAGTGTCGCCAGTCATCGTCGCTTCGCCCGAAAATAGACCCAGAGCCCCACGAGCGCCGCCGCGGCGAGCACCGCATTGGTGATGACGAAGGGCAGGCTGTCGATGAGCAGGCTGTAGATCAGAAACCCGGTGGAGGCCGCGCATTGGCCGACGAACAGCCACGGCGACACGCCCTCGGTCGTGTGCGCGAGCCACTGACGTCGAATCTGGACCACGATCGTCACGAACAACACGAGAGCGCTCGCGTAGCCCATGAGGTCCGGCATGGCGAACGCAACCATCCTTACGCAGCCCTCGCGGGTGCGGCCGCTCTGCGGTGGGATGCAAGCAGCTGAAGCACCGCGACCTCGCTGGGTGTGAGACCGCGAACGACCGAGCGCGGGCGGCGCATCACGCGGACGAGGGTGCCCTCTCGATGGGCGTCGAGCACGGCCGGGTGCACGTAGCTCCTCCGACAGACGGCCGGCGTGTGACCCAGCGTGCGGGCGACCGCGGCCAAGCACTCGCGAAGCCGGCCCTCTTTCTCTGCGGCGAGCTCCTCGGCGAGGTGCACCGTCGCCATCCACGTGCGCAGGTCCTTGGCGGTGAAGCGGACGCCGGCGGCCCGAGCCAAGTACGCGTTGATGTCCGAGGCGCGGACCCTGTGCGCTCGACCGCGATCGTCGAGCCACGCGAACAGCGTCTCACCGGGCAGTCCGGTGGACCGCCGCAGCACCCGAACGACGCGAGCGTCGTGGATCGCCACCTGCCGGAGCACGCCGCTCTTTCCTCGGAAGCGCAGCTCGACGCGCATGCCTGCGAACCGAGCGTGCCGGGTGCGCAACGTGGTCGCGCCGAAGCTGCCGTTCTCTCGCGCGTACTCCTCGCTTCCGACGCGGATGCCGGTCAGCTCGATCGTCCGCACGACCGCGGCGAGCACGCGCGCTCGCGACAGCTTCACCGAGGCGAGGTCGCGATCGACTGCCTCGCGAACGCTCGGCAACGCGCGGCCGATGTGCTCGAGGGCTTCGAACTTCGCCTCCTCGCAGAGCTCACGAAATCGCCGGTGATAGAGGTACTGCTTTCGTCCACGCGCATCGATTCCGGTCGCCTGAAGGTGCCCCCGAGGGTCGGCGCAGATCCAGACGCCGCGCCACGCCGGAGGGATCGCGAGGGCGCGAGCGCGCGCGATCACCGCGGGATCGGTCACCGCACGCCCTTCCGCGTCGGTGTACACGAACCCTCGGCCTCGGCGGATGCGCCTCAAGCCGGGCTCATCGCCGGATACGTGACGCAAGCGAATCACGGCCGCGATGACCGCAATCGACGTGCCAGAAACGAGGCTTCGGCCGTGCGCCCGGATCCGTGGCGGCGCCCACTCGCTCGACCACGCCTTCGGGCTTGCGACGCAGAGACGACTCAGCGCGGCATCGTGCAACGCCTCACGCACGGTCGCGCCCAGCATCGTTCGTGCGCGCTCGCACCGAGCGCCTCCGGTATGTTCGTTGCTCAGGCGGCGTCCGCGTGCACGCACAGAAGGAGACGTCGTGATGAACAGCTGGCAAAAGCCGGAGTGGGAAGAGATCCGCATGAGCGCCGAGATCGGCGGTTACCAACCGGACGGCGACGACCGCGAAGGCGATCCGACGCTGGACGCGGCCCCTGAGCCGTCACCGCCCCTCGAGCCTCGCGAGCCCTGATGCGCATCATCGTGCTCGGCTCTGCTGCCGGCGGAGGGCTTCCGCAATGGAACTGCTCGTGCGCCGGCTGTGAAGCGGCGCGTGACGGCAGCATTCCGTCGCGCGCCGAGACCTGCGTCGCGATCGCCGCCGGCGACGGCGGGCCGTCGGAGCCCTGGCTTCTGCTCGGCGCGCCCGCCGGGATCGCCACGATGGTCGCTCGCCACCCGGCCTTGCGGCCGGTTCCCGGCGGGCGGTCACGCATCGGCGCAATCCTCCTCTCGAACGGCGATCTCGATCAGACGTTGGGGCTCCTGACGCTGCGCGAGGGAGACAGCTTGCACGTCCTCTCGACCGAGGCGGTCAAGCGAGGCTTCCTCGACGACAATCGGCTCGCGCGAACGCTCGAGCGCTCGCCCGATCAGCTCCGGTGGCAATCGGTAGAGCCCGGAGAAAGGATCCGCTGCCTCGGGTTCGAGGTCGCGCCCATTGCAATCCCCGGCAAGGTTCCGGTTCACCTCGGCGGCACGGTCGCGGCCTCTGCCGAGGACAACGTCGCCTGGATTCTGCGAGCCGATCGCAAGCTCGTCGCCTTCGCGCCCACCGTCGCCGGACCGAGCCCGGCGCTCCTCGGTCTGTTGGCCGAGGCGAACGTGATGCTCTTCGACGGAACCTTCTGGTTCGACGACGAGCTCCGCCGCGCGGGCAGGGGGAACCGCACCGCGCGCGAGATGGGCCATGCTCCGCTCGGCGGACCCGAGGGGAGCCTTTCGCTGATTGGCAGAGCGGCCGGGCAAAAGGTCCTCATCCACATCAACAACACCAACCCGGTGCTGCTCCCAGGAAGCGTCGAGCGCTCTCTGGTCGAAGCGGCAGGCGTCGTCGTGACCCACGATGGAATGGAGATCGTGGCGTGACCCTGGCCCCCTTGTCTCCCGATGCGTTCGCCACCCGCCTTCGTGAAGAGGGCGCACGGCGGTACCACGATCGTCACCCGTTTCATCGCCGGATGAACGAGGGATCGCTCAGCGCGGCCGAGATCCGCGCATGGGTGATCAATCGCTACTATTACCAGACGCGGATTCCGATCAAGGACGCGCTCATTCTCACGAAGAGCGACGAGCCTGGCTTTCGGCGCGCCTGGCGACGGCGAATCGCCGATCATGACGGAGACGACATCGATCCCGGCGGGATCGCTCGGTGGGAAGCGCTGGGCGAAGCGTGCGGGGTCCCACGGGCGACGTTGGTGAGCCAGGTCGCCGTCGCCCCCGCCGCCCGCGCCGCTTGCGATGCGTATGTCGACCTCGTTCGCCGCGCATCCTTGGTCGAGGCGGTGGCCTCCTCTCTGACCGAGTGCTTTGCACCGGATCTCATGCGAGCGCGCCTCGCTGCGTGGGAACGGCACTACCCCTGGGTAGCGTCCGCGGGTCTCACCTACTTTCGAGAGCGCGTGTCGCGAGCGACGCGCGACGGCGCCGAAGCTCTGCGATTCGTCGTACAGCAGGCGGTAACCCGCAGCGAGCAAGAGGCGTGCGTCGCGGCGCTCGTCCAAAAGACCGAGATCCTCTGGCGGCTGCTCGACGCGATCGAAGCCGAGCGGGAGATCGCGTGAGCCGCCGCGCGAAGCTCCGGCGCGGCGTCAGGCTTCGCAACGATCGGAGGCGGGGCATCATGCTGCTTCTCGCACCGGATCGTGGGCTCTCGCTGTCGCCCACCGCGGCCGCGGTCCTGGAGCTCTGCGACGGCAGGCACGATACCGGAGCGATCGCTCGCACGCTCTCCGAACGGTTCTCTGCGCCTGCGGGCGCGATCGAGCGCGACGTCGAGGCGACGCTCCGGACCCTCACCGCCGCCGGCTACCTGGATTGGGGCGAAGCGTGATCGCCGGGACCGAGCCGCCCTACACGCTCGTCGCCGAGCTCACCTACCGCTGCCCGCTCCGGTGCGCGTATTGCTCCAATCCGACGAGCGCTTCCGGCTCGGAGATCGACGCAGACACGTGGCTCCGCGTGATCGACGAGGCCGAAGACCTCGGGGTCGTCGCGGTCCACTTCACCGGCGGCGAGCCGCTGCTCTTCGACGATCTCGAGCGGCTCGTCGCTCGCTCGAGAAAGCGCGGCCTCTACACGAGCCTCGTCACGAGCGGCGTTCCATTGACGCGCGATCGGCTGGCCCACCTCGCCGACTTCGGGCTGGACCACGTCCAAGTGTCCCTTCAATCGACCAGGCCGGACCGCGGTGCGACGGTCGCCGGCCTCGACGCGCTCGGTGACAAGCGCGAGGTCTGCCGCTGGGTCGTCGACCTCGGCGTTCCCCTGACGGTCAACTTCGTCCTTCATCGCCACAACATCGACGAGATCGAGGACATCGCCGCGTTCTCCGAAGAGGTAGGCGCGGACAGGCTCGAGCTCGCGAACGCCCAATGGCTCGGCTTCGCGCTTCGAAATCGCGACGCGCTCCTTCCGAGCGCGGCCCAGATCGCGCGCGCGAGGGACGCCGTGAACCGGGTCAGGCGCTCGCGCACGACCGGGATGCAAATCGCATTCATCCTTCCGGACCATCACGCCGGCCGACCGCGCGCATGCATGGATGGTTGGGCGCGCCGGTACCTCGTCATTGCGCCGGACGGCGTCGCGCTTCCTTGTCATGCGGCACGGTCGCTCCCCTTCCCGGCTCCCTCCGTCACCGACCGCGCGCTCTCCCAGATCTGGCACCACGACGATCTGTTCCGCGCGTTCCGCGGAGACGCGTGGATGCCGGACACGTGCCGCTCGTGCGAGCACAAGGACCGCGACTTCGGTGGTTGCCGCTGCCAAGCGTTCGAGCTGACCGGCGATCCGTACGCGGTAGATCCGGCATGCGAGCGCTCACCGAGCCATGCGTTGGTGCGCGGGGCGTTGGCCGAAGCCGAGCGGCCCCGCGAGGCTGCACTCGCGCTTCGACGGCTGCCGATGCTCAAGCACAGCGCGAGATGAGCGCATCCGAGGCCGCCCGCCCGAACCTCGCACGTTGTCGCGCACCGGCCTTTTGACTAGGGTACGGTCGATGTTGCGCGAGACCGCGCCGCGGTTGGTCGGGCGCGATCGTGAGGTCGCTGCCGCCTGTGCGGCGCTGGCTCAGGCCGCACAAGACGAAGTGCGGGTCGCATCGCTCGTCACCGTCGTGGGACCGGTGGGCGTCGGCAAGACGGCGCTCGCGCGCCGCGTGGCAGCCGAGCTGCGGGAGCGCGGCGTGTTCGACGCCTTCATCATGGTCGACGCGACCGCAAAATGGTCGGTCACCTCTGGGACCGCGCCGCTCGTCATCCTGGACGGCTGCGATGTGGGCACGCCGGCTCGGCTCGTGGAGCACGTCCTCGAGGCAGAGCCCGGCGCTACGCTCCTCGCCACGGCGCGCGCGCCGCTCGGGCAGGGCGGTGAGATCGTCGTCGAGCTTGCGCCGCTCGCAACGCCGGCCGGCGATGATCCGACGAGCACCGCCTACGATTGTCTGCTCTCACGCCTGCCCGAGGGCGCTCACGAGTCGCTTTCGCGTGATGGTGCCGCCGTGGCCGCGCTCCTTCGTGAGCTCGACGGGTTGCCTCTCGCGATCGCGTTGGCCGCGCCGCGGCTCGCACTCATGGATCCGCGTGCGCTCCTGCATCGCCTCCAGCAGAGCCGATCCATCCTCGAGAGGCCGGGCGCATCTGCTGCAGAGAGGAAGCCATTCGAGGCTGCGCTCGCAGGTGCGGTCCAGGCGCTCTCGCCGCGTGCACAAGTCGGCCTCGCTGCGCTCACCAGCGTCGCGACCAGTGCGTCGATCGAAGCGCTGGAACGCATCGCTCTTCCCATGGGTCAGAGCGACGCCCGCGGCATCGACATCGTCGACGAGCTTCGCACGCGCGCGCTGCTCGTCCCGGTG
>JBGTSH010000480.1:0-5964 GCA_041940405.1 Polyangiaceae bacterium | reverse complement strand
GAGGGGTGGTTGTGCGACTCCATCTTGAAGACGGCCGCGAAGCCGTCGCCGATGTCCACGACGCCCGCGTTCTCACCCGGTCCCTGGATCACGCGCGGGCCCTTGGTCGGCAGCTTCGCGAGGTGCACCCGCGAGCTCTTGTACGAGCAGTGCTCGCTCCACATGACGCTGAGCACACCCAGCTCGGTGTAGCTGGGCGTTCGGCCGAGCCGCGCCTTGGCGCGAGCAAACTCCTCCACCGTCAGCTTGTGATCCCGCGCGAGCGCCTCTGTCACCTCGGGTTCGGTCGTCACGAACCGGGGGTTAGCCTCAAAACGTGCCCGAGACCACCCCGATCGCGCCGCCCTCGGCGGGGGCGAGGTCCAGGCGCAGGGCCGCCTTGGGAGACGCCTCGGCCTGGCCGTCCATGGCGCTGAGGACGCCGAGGACGACGGCGGCGCCGAGCGACGCGACGCCCACGGCCAGCGAGACGTCCGCGACGATGAGCTTGGCGCGGATCGAGTCGACGACCGAGTCGGCGCAGCTCGGCGCGCACGTCTCCTCGGCGTCCGACTTTTCGGAGAGCGCCAGCCCACCGAGGACCCCGAAGACGGTAAGCCCGGCGAGACCGATCCCGCCGAGCACCCAGGTTCCCGGAGAGATCGAGACGTCGCCACCCTCTGTCGGACCGTCGGTAGAAGGCGCGGCTGCCTTCCACGAGACCGCGACTTTGCGGTTCTTCTCACCCTGCTTGATGACGACCTCTTGCTCGATCGGCGGCGCCCCCTCGCGCTCGAAGCGGAAGATCCGCTTGCCCGGGTCGACCGGGACGGACTTTCCCTCCAGCTTCGTGGCGAGCTTGTCGCTCCCCATCATGACGGTTACGTCACTGAGATCGCGACCTTCGGCGTCGGTGGCCGCGAAGACGACCGTGGGCAAGCTCGCTTCCACCTCGACGATCCATTGCGTGCAGTCGGTGGTCGTCGCCGCCGGGCAGCCGACCTCGGCGCATACCTTGAAGAGCTCGAGCGCCGTCTTCAGCGCTCCCGCGGCCCGCTGCTTCTGCCCCTCGTCGTAGGCGTCGACGCACGTCTGTTTGTCGGCGGCGCTCGCGTGCGTCGCGATCGAAAGGAGCGCGATCGTCACGAGGAGCCACGCTGGCATGCGTTTCACGGCCCGAGCATACCTCAAACGGCTCGCCGGCTTCGCTCCTTGGCCTCATCGGCCGCCTTCGCCAGAACGGCCTCCGGATCGAAGGACTCGTCGCCGGGGCGCCACTCGAGATCGGTCTCGTACACCTTCAGCGGGCGGTGCAGCGCGCGCAGCCGATCGAGCGCGCGATCGATCCGATCGAGCGACACAGCCTCCTCGGGGTCGTGGCGGCGCAGGAGCGCGGAAGCGAAGGCAATGGTCTGGAGTGGCGTGTTCGACAGATCGCGCACCGCCAAGAGGACGCGCGCCGAGTGCCGCGCGTCGGCCGCCTCCGTCTCGGCCCGGACGAGCTTGCGCTCCACCTCGAGGCTCCGCAGTCGATAGAAGAGGAGCACCGACGCGAAGGTGCCGTAGATCCCGAGCACCAGCGCTTCGCGCCAGCCGAAGATTGCGTGCATCGTGGGATCGAAGACGGCAAGCTGGACGATCGGCACGGCAACGAACCCGAAGATGCAGAGGATGCCGGCCCAGCGCTGCGGCGCGAGGATCGCCACCGCGAGCGTCCCGAGCTTGTGCGCCTGGAGCGGCGCCAAATGCGGGTTCTGCAGGTGGTAGGGCGCGGTCACCCACATCGCCGCGAGAATGACGGCGTTGTTGAGGACGAAGAGCCACGTTCCGAGCCGCAACGATTGCGGCTTTTGCCAGTGCACGCGGAGCACGAACACCGCGATCGCCGCGCCGACGGCGCTCGAGCACGCCGCCGGCCACCACGGTATGTCGGTGACGCCCCGGCTGAGGAGGACTTCGAACGGCATCAAACAGGCGTTGAGCGACGCTGAATACAAGGTCGCTCGCCACACGTGGCGACCTTGCAGGTCCAGAAAGTCCTTCACGCCGGCTGGCCTCCGGCCAGGGCGATGATCGTCGCGATCGGAAGCGGCTTCTCGAGGACTTCGACGTCATCCATCCGCTTCGCCTCCGCGACCAGCGGATGCGAAGCGGCGTGCCCCGTGAGAAACGCGACGCGTCCATCGAAGCCCTGGGTGCGAAGCCAGCGATAAGCGTCGATGCCGCTGGGACCATCCGGACCGAGGTTGATATCGAGGACCGCGAGCTTGGCGCCGAGCACGGCGTCGCGGCTCTTCGCGAGCTCCGCGAAGCTCGCGACGCAGAGGCAGGTCCGGTGCACGAAGAGGCCCATGGCCTCGCGGAACAGGTCCCTCAAGTCGTCGTCATCATCGAGAAAAACGACGTCCGCAGCCACGAACAACGATAGCACCGGCCAGGCGAGAACCACTTTCGACGCGCTGCCACACAAGTGCGACGCACGTCGGATCTGCTGCGGCCGGCTGCCCTTTTGTCAGATGCATTGGGGCTTGAGCTTGCGAATGCCGTCGACGATGACGTACGGCGGCTCGCACTCTTTCGCCGACGGCGGCGCGGTCGTCTTTTGCGACGTGGCAACGGGCGGCGGGCGCAGCGTCGGGGCGCCTGTGGGGGCTTGGGTCGCGGTCTGAGAGGGCGCGCTCGCGGCTTGTGACGCGGCGGGCCCCGGTTGCGAAGGCAGAGGCGCCACGGGTGCCGGGTCCTTGGGCAAAGGATCGTGCGTGACCGGCGCTGGCGGCGCGCTGACGGCGACCGTCGGCGCCGCGGAAGCTTCGGCGCCCCGCGAGCTCTTCTGGATGCCGACGAACGCGACGAGCGCGAGCGCCGTCGCGGCGCCGAGGCCGGCCATGATCGCGAGCGCGAGGAGGATCGAACGCGGCGGCCTTCGACGGATCGTCTTTTCTTCCCGCCCCGGATCGATCGGCGTCGGCGCGTTCGGATGCGGCGCAGCGAGGACGCTGGACGCAGTCACCATCGCGCTCAGATCCTGGTAGCTCTCGAGCTGCTTTCGCCGCGCCGAGCGGCGCGCGATCGCCTCCTCGGCGATGTCGTGAACGATCTCGCCGACACGCCGCGGCGTCTCGACGCCGAGCGCTTCCTCGAGAGCGACCGCCATCTCCCACGCGGTGGCGAAGCGCTTCGCGGGGTCCTTGTGCATCGACTTGAGCACGATGGCATCGACCATCGGATGCAAGTCCGGAATGACGAGGCTCGGCTTGGGGATGTCGCTCTTCAGGATCTTCGAGAGCACCGCGCCCTCGTTCTCTCCTTCGAAGAGGCGCTGCGCGGTGAGCGCTTCCCAAAGGACCACACCGGCAGCGTAGACGTCGGCGCGACGATCCACGTCGGCGCCGTTGATCTGCTCGGGCGGCATGTACGAGAGCTTTCCTTTGATCTGTCCCTCGCGCGTGACCTGCGCGCGACCGACGGCCTTGGCGATGCCGAAGTCGAGGACGCGCGTCACGCCGTCGACGCCGACGAGCAGGTTCTGCGGAGAGACGTCGCGGTGCACGAGCTGGAGGGGCTCACCGCGTTCGTTCTTGGCTTCGTGCGCGGCGTGGAGACCGTACAAGCTCCCGGTCAGGATCGTCGCCACGGCGCGCGGCGGCAGCCGCGTCCCGGCGGTTCGACATGCGCGGAGCAGGCGCGCGAGCGCTTCGCCTTCGACATATTCGAGGACGAGGAATAATTCGTCGCCGAGCGCGACGACGTCCAGCGTCGAGACGACGTTCGGGTGCTGAACGCGCGCCGCGAGGCGCGCCTCGTCCAGGAACATCGAGACGAAGTCGGGATCCTTCGCGTACTGCGGGTGGAGCCGCTTGATCGCGACGGTGCGCGAGAAGCCGACCGGCCCCAAGAGCCGGCCGAAGTGAACCGTTGCCATCCCCCCGGAGGCGATTTCACCGTAGAGGGCGTAACGCCCGAGAACGCGGGGGGGTTGGGTATCCAAAGGCCCGGGCCCGAGAATAGAAGAGACCCTCTCGATCGTCTCACCCGTAGTAGAGAAAGCCCATGCAATCTGGACGAGCGCTGATCCCCCGGTCCTTCGCCGCATCACTCATCGGCGCCGCGCTGTTTGCCTGCTCCGAGGATGCTCCCAAACCCGAGCCGGCCGCTTCCCAAGCCACAAAGCCGGCAGAGGCGCCGTCCGCGGTGACGAGCGCCAGCGCCGCGCCGCAAGCAACGGCCGACGCCGCGCCCACCACGACGGCTTCGGCCGAGCCCACCGCGTCGGCGATCGCCAGCGCCTCGGCGGCGCCGAGCGCGAAGCCGACGGCAGCCCCGACGGTGAAGACGACGGCATCGGCTGCCCCGACGGCCAGCGCAGCGCCGACCGCTCCTCCTACGCCCACGGTCGTCAACCTGCCGCCGGCCGTCCCGGGCTCGGCCGACGCCGTCGCAGCCGACATCGACACTGTCTTCTCCGATCAGACCCGCTTTTCGGCGCGCTTCGTCCAGAAGCACAAGCAGAAGGTCGCCGGCGTCGAGCGCGAGCAAAAAGGAATCGTCTATGTGGAGCGCCCCGGGAAGATTTCGTTCCGCTACGACGCTCCCAACAAGAACCGGATCGTCTCGGACGGCACCACGCTGAAGGTGTACGTGGCCGAGGACGAGCAGATGTTCCAAAACCCCGTCAAGAACACCGAGTACCCCGGCGCGTTCTCGTTCATCATGGGTGAGGGCGTGCGGAAGAGCTTCTCGTTCACGTTCAACGAGAAGGTGAAGTTCGAGCCTGGTCCCGTCTTGTTCGGCAAGCCGCGCTCGCCGCAGCCCGGGTACGAGTCCGTGCAGTTCTACATCGACAAGACGAAGCTTGCGAAGAAGGACCCGGGCGCAGTCGTCGGCGTCTTGGTGCTCGACGCGCAAGGAAACAGGAACCGCTTCGAGCTCTCGGACGCGAAGTTCCCGGACAAGATCGACGCCTCGGAGTTCGTCTTCACGCCGCCGCCCGGCACGAACATCGTCAAGTAGCCCGGTTCGCTCGTGAGCGTGCGTGACGCTCGACCGAGTCGAGGCGCTCGTGCCTCAGGGCTGTTGCGGCGGGTTGCCACCGATGCCGAAGCCGCCGAGGCCAGGTTGATCGCCGAGGCCGGGCCGGTCGTTCAACGTCTGATCGACGTCCGGCCCGCCGCCCGAATCCGGATGGCCGCCGCCTTGCTCGGCAAACCCGCCGAAGCCGCCGAAACCGCCCTCCGGCCCGCGCGTTCTGGATTCGCCGGGTGAGCCGACCGGCCCGCCGTTGGCGTCGGGACGATCGCGGTCTTCGAATTCCTCGCAACCCAGAAACAGGGCAATGCCGGCGAGCATCCGGAGCGTGCGTCGAGGAGACATGGAGGCCCTGCGCTGCAAACGCGATGCCCGGACGCTCGATAGTGCGCGCCTCCGACGCTCGCGCCACGACACGGTCGACGCGGCCCGGGCGACATTATAGCTGTGGCGTTCTTGCGCGCCGGCCTGCCACCTCTGTGGACCGAGTTTCCTGCGGCTCGGCTCCTCCACGAAGACGATGACATCATCGTCATCGACAAGCCGTGGGGTCTCGCTACCCACGCGCCCGAGAAGGATCGCCGCGATGACGTCGTGTCCTGGCTGCGCGCGGCGTTCGAAGCGCGCAGCCAAAGCGGCTACCTCGGCATTCACCAGCGCCTCGACCGCGACACGTCCGGGGTCCTCCTGTTCGCGCGGCGCAAGGAGGCGAACCGCGCGCTGGCGGCGGAGCTCGAGGGACGCCGGGCGAAGAAGACGTACCTCGCCGTCGTCTCCGGCCGCGTCCCCGACCGAACGACGCTGCGCCACTTCTTGCGTGCGGGCGATGGCGCGGTCGAGGCGCGCCCCGCTCGAGGGCAGCCGAGCCGCGGCGAGCAGCTCGCGATCACCGAGCTCCAGACGATCGAGCGAAAGCCCGGGCGAGCGCTCGTCGAGCTCCGGCCCCAGACGGGTCGTACG
>JBGTSH010000479.1:0-5972 GCA_041940405.1 Polyangiaceae bacterium | reverse complement strand
CGAGCTGAAACGCCGCGGCGACATTGCTCAGCGGGCCGCCGGCGATGACCGTGACGTCGCCCGGCGCTAGGCGGATCTCTTCGGCCAGCACCTTCAGCGAGGGATGCTGCTGGTGCAGCTCGGCCATCTTGAGCTGGGCGCCGCACAGGCCGTCGGCGCCCCAAAGTTCGCGGCCGTCGGTCCGCAGCGGCTGATCCTCGTCGGCGACGTCGATCAGCTCCCGAGCGTCGGGCCAGGCGCCGTGCTCCGCGACGTGATCGACAGCCGCGTCGTCCCCACGGCACGCCTGACGGCGGTCTTCCGCCAAGCCGAGGGCAGCCAGATCGTCGAGAGCGCGCACCGGATCCACGCCGGGCTCTCGCCGATCTCCGAGAAGGGAAACAAGGGCCAGTTCTACGTCGTCGAGCGGATCGGAGACGCCGAGAGCGCGGAGGTCATCGTCGACCTCGTCACCAATCGAATCCCCAAGAGCTTCGGCCTCGATCCAATCCGCGACGTCGTGGTGCTCACGCCCATGCACCGGGGCGAAGCGGGCACGACCAAGCTGAACGAGCGGCTCCAGGCGGCGCTCAACCCGTCGGGCGTCTCGGTCAAGGTCGGCCAGCGCCTGTATCGCCTCGGCGACAAGGTGATGCAGCTCAAGAACGACTACGAGCGCGAGGTCTACAACGGAGACGTCGGGTTCGTGTCGAAGCTCGATCAAGAGGCACGGACGCTCTCCGTACGCTTCGACGAGCGTGAGGTCGTCTACGCCGAAGGCGATCTCGACGAGCTCACGCTCGCGTACGCGACCAGCATCCACAAAAGCCAAGGCTCGGAGTACCCGGCGGTCGTCATCCCGATCCAGATGCATCACTTCGTGATGCTCAGCCGGAACCTCTTTTACACCGCGGTCACGCGCGGAAAGCGGCTCGTCGTCCTCGTCGCCGATCCCCGGGCCGTGTCGATGGGCCTCGCGGAGACGCGCAAGGGCTGGCGCGCGACATCGCTCGCCGAGCGCCTGCGCGCCGCGCTGCGCGGTCCCTAGTTACTGGCAGAGCATCTTGCGGACGACCGAGTGGACGAGCGGAGTGGCTCAGTCTTGAACGGCGCCGCCGCAGATCCACGCCGTGATGATCGCCTTCTGCTCCTCGGTCAGCTGAGGCTTCGACGACGGCGGCATCTTGCCGCTCGTTCCACAGAGATCGGTGTTCTGGATCTTGTCCCAGAGGTAGCTCTGTGCCGGATCGCCCGGGATCACGCGTACGCGATCGCCACCGCAGCTCTTGGTCGCGTGGTTCACCGTGGCCGCGTACGCAGCCTCCGCGTTGAGGCTCATGCCGCCGTCGGGGGGTGCGCCCGTGTGGCATCCGCTGGTCGCGCACCTGGACTGGAAGATCGGCGCAACGTCGTTCGAGAACGACACCGTCTGGGTGACGCCCTCGCACTCCGGCAGCGTCATCCCCGAGGACGTCGTGTCGCCGGTCGTCTCCGACGTGGTGTCGTCGGAGCCCGTGGACGTGGTGTCCTCATCCTCGTCATCGCCGCCGGCCCCTCCCGAGCCTCCTTGGTCGCCGCAAGCTGCCCCCGAGAGGGCCGCGAGAGTCAAAACGAGGGCGGAGCCGAGAAAGAAAAGGTGCTTCGAAGGGTTCACGAAAGAAAGCCTACGACGCGGCAGGGGTCGACCCAAACCGCAAGATCGGAACTGGATTGTTCGCTCGCCCCGAACAGTGGGGGACCGAACGGCGGCGGCTCAGACGGCGATGCCTTCGAGCACGCTCATCGTGGGGTACTCGAAGACGCGGCCCATGCGGAAGCCGGTCTCTTCCAAGAGGGCACGGATCTCGGCGACGCCGCGCTCGCGACCGTTGGAGCAGATCGTCATCATGTGAAGATCGGCCACGGTGCCCATCAGGTGCTTCGAGTTGCGCTCGACGATCGATTCGCTGACGACGAGGCGGGCGCCCTCATAGCAAGCGCCGCGAACCGCGTGGAGGATCGTCCGGCAGCTGGCGTCGTCCCAGTCGTGCAGGATGTTCTTGAGCACGTACGCGTCCGCGCCCTCGGGCACCTGCTCGAAGAAGTTGCCGGGCACGAGGTCGACGCGATCGCGGACGCCGCGCGCGGTGAGCAGCGGCTCGGCGGAAGCGAGCACGCCCTTCGCGTCGCAGAGCACACCCCAGAGGTGGCGGTGACGCACCAAGAGCTCGGACAAGAGCGAGCCCCTTCCGCCGCCCACGTCACAGACCTTCTTCACCTCTCGCCACGGGTACACCGTCGCGATGACGGGAGCGTCCTGAAGGGTGAGCCCCATCATCACGTGGGCGAACATCTCCCGCTCGTCCGGGTGCTTCTCGAACCAGTCCCACACCGTCATGCCATGCACGCGATCGAAAGCGGCGCGGCCCGTCGCCAAGGTCTTCGCGAAGTCGCCCCACGCCGCCATGTGCGAGCCCGACGCGTAGTGGATCGCGAACTCGCGCATCCGCGCGAGCCGGCCGCCGGCGAGCGTCTTCGAGAGACGCGTGTTCTCGAACTTTCCGTCGGAGCGCAGGCGGAAGATCCCGAGCGGCGCGAGCGCGCGAAGCGCCCGGTGGACGGCGTCGGCGTCGAGCTTGGCGCGCTCGGCGATCTCTTCGGCCGAGAGCGGACCGGCCTCGAGCAGATCCGGGATGCGGTAACGCGCAACGGCGCCGAGCAGCGCCGTCTTGCCGACGCCCGTCAGCGTGTCGAACATCGCGAGATCCGCGGGACAGAGCGCGTCGGTCAGACGCTGCATCGCGCGGCGCAGACCGAGCACCGCTTTGACCACGAACGCCGGGGGCGCGGCCGGCAGCGCGTCGCGGCCGAGGTCGAGCGCAGAAGGAGCCGGCAGACGATCGTAGGCGCTCACCCCACCAGCGTTCCCGTTCGGGATCGCGGGACCACGGGAAGAAGGAGGGTGCGCGGCCGTTCCGTGGTCGACAATGGGGTCGGCGCTCGACATGGATGCCCCATACACGAAGCGCGCGCATCCGTCGCATGGATCCGTTGCTGGCCCCTCTGGCCGCTGCTAGCGTCCGCGTCCCTCGCAGGCAATCGGGAGACAGAAGAAATGACGGGCAACGGCCAACAGATTCAGGGGCTGCAGATCCAAGGTGGAGCCGCGATCGTCGCGCCGATCACCGCGTTCCAGAACGGCGTGCCCCCGAACGCCCTCGTCGTGCTTCCGATCCAGAAGATGACCGACGAGCTCAAAGAGAGGCTCGCCAAGGGCCCGCAAGCGGTCACGCCCGAGCAGATGTGGGAGCTCCTCGGCTTCAACGGCCCCGCCGTCCAGGTGCAGGACGAGCAAGGCCGCCCGCTGATGATCGGTCTCGAGGACCTGCTCGCCGGCCTGGACAAGCACTACACCGAAAAGCCCGAGGACCTCGGTCGCGGCCGGATCTACGCGCAAGAGCTGATGAAGTACGAGCGCTTTCAGCGTGCCGAGCAGGTTCTCTCGAAGGTCGTCGCCAAGGGCGGCAGCGGCGAGGATTGGCTCGCGCTCGGCATCGCGCAGCTCCAGCAGGACAAGCACGACAAGGCCGAGGGCACCCTCAAGGGAGCGCAGAACCTCCTCAAGACGAGCCCCTACCCGGCGCTCCACCTGGCGAAGCTCTACAAAGCCAAGCCCGACAACGACGCGGCCCGCCAGCAGATCGAAAAGGCGATCGAGATCGATCCCGAGCTCGTCGACGCGTGGGCGATGCTCTTCACCCACCTCAAGGAAACGACCGACGAAGAGAAGGCGGCCGCCGAGCTCGAGAAGCTGGGCGCCGAGAAGAAGAACTCGCGCGCGTTCGTGGCGCTGCAGGCCTACTACGGCGGCAAGGACGAGACGCGCGACAAGGCGATCGGCTACGGAAAGAAGGCGCTCGAGGTCAACAACGACGACGTCCTCGCGCTGCTCGCTCTCTCGGCGCTGCACGGCCAGAAGGGCGACCTCGACGGCGTCATCAAGACGCTCCAGCCGCACGAAGCGAAGATGACGCGCGACGTTCGCCTCGCGAACAACTATTTCGAGGCGCTCTTCCAATCCCGTCAGATCGACAAGGTCACCAAGCTGCTCAACGCCCTCGCCGGCTCGCAGAACCAGCAGGTCAAAGAGTTCGCCATCCAGCGCTCGAAGATGGTCGCGCAGCTTCTCCAGCAGCAGCAGCAGCAGATCGCGAACCTCGCCGGCGCCAAGAAGTAGCGCTCGCAATCCCAACGACCCCGACGCCGGCGGCCGCCACCCTGAATCGAGTGGGCGCCGCCGGACAGCTCCGGGCACGCGTGCCAGATTCGGCGAGATCGTCGCTTGATCTCGCGGGCACGCTTCTCGCCATGCGCGCGCACGGAGGTGCCCATGGCACGCGTGCGAGAGCTCATCGCAAGGATCGTTTCACGAGCTCGTGAGTCGGTTTGGTTTTCGCTCCTACCGAAGGCGTCGTTCGGCCTGCTTGCCCTCGCGGCGCTCGGGCTCTTGGGCTCGGGAGCGCTCGACGAATACGTCCCGACGAAGAGCGCGCTTGCCCCGGCAGAGGCGGCGCCCGCCGTTCGTGCCAGACCGCGCGCAGCGACGTCGGCATCGGCCTCGGCATCGGCATCCGCCTCGCCGTCCGCGTCGGCGCCGGCGTCGGCATCGGCGGCTCCGTCGGCCTCGGGGCGGGTGCTCGTGGTGCTCAACACCGCCACAGAAGCCGATCTGACGAAGCTGCCCGGAGTCGGACCGAAGAAGGCCCGCGCGATCCTGAGCTTGCGCGAAAAGCTCGGCGGCCGCTTCAAGCGCATCGAGGACCTGATGCGCGTGCGCGGCCTGAAGAGAAAGGCGCTCGAAAAGATCAGACCGCTCGTCGTTCTCGACGCCGAAGACGAGGCGAAGAAGGGCGCGCCGCGATAGTGGGCTATGCTCGCGCCGGCATGCGTTACTGCGTCGTCATCGTATTCGCGCTGTCGTGCTCGTCGAAGGATCCCGCGCCCGCGGCGTCCGCGTCTCCGGCGGCCGCCAGGTCGTCGGCGCCGGCGCCGCCGGTCGCGTCCGCTCGTCCCCCCGCCGATCACATCGACGTCGCGCCGCTCGAGCAGGCGCTCAAGTGTCCCGCGAGCGCCAAATCGGGCGCCTGCAAGGTCCTTCAGTCGGTCGCGAACTGCGGCGAATGGGTCGGCACCTCGCCCGGCGGCGAAGCGAAATGGCTCGGCCGCGCTTGGGAAGTGAAGGACGGGAAGACGCGCGAGACCTTCGCCGTCCTCCGATCACGAACGGTCCCGCTCGATCAGGCGAACGGCGGCATCCCCGCGCGCATCGGGCTCGACTTGGTCCCGGACGACCTCCCGAGCTTGCTCGGCATCAAGAAGGCGGTGCAGGCATTCGAGCGCCACGACGTCACCCAGAAGGGCAACGCCGGTCTCGCGTGGGTGAAGGACAAGAAGGACTTCAGCGAGTCACCGGCCTTCGCGACGACGAAAAAGGGCGTGCTCGTCCAATCGGACGAAGTGGCCTACGTGTGTCAGGGCAGCTCGCAGGAGCTCTTCGTCGCAAAGCCCAAAGGCGCCGGCGCCAAGAAGGGCGACGGCCTCTACGCAGAGCTTTGGCCCGTCAGCTGGTGATGGTACGCGTGCCGCATGGCACGCTCGGATGGTCGCGGAGCTCGCGACTTGCGCCCCGTCGAGACGGTGGTCGGCTTTCAACGCAACGCCGAAGGCTCGGTGCTCTATCGCGCGGGTCGCACGGTCGTACTCTGCACCGCGTCGGTCGATCCGACGGTGCCGGCGTTCCTCCTCGGATCCGGCAAGGGCTGGATCACCGCGGAGTACCAGATGCATCCGCGCTCCGCGCCGGAGCGCCGTGAGTCCCGGGACGGTCGAGGCAAGGCGCCGAGCGGTCGAACCCAAGAGATCCAGCGCCTCATCGGGCGCGCTCTCCGCGCCGCCGTGGATCTCGAATCGCTCGGCGAGCGCCAGATCGTCGTCGACTGCGACGTGCTCGAGGC
>JBGTSH010000478.1:0-6112 GCA_041940405.1 Polyangiaceae bacterium | reverse complement strand
CAGGCTCCCCCCTCGCGCAGCGAGGGGGGTTGGGGGGGTGAAAGTGCAGCGTCGACGTCATCGAGCACCCTGACGTCCCCTTTTTCAGCATACTGCTAGGGAGAAAGCTTCTTCACTGCTTCGACGAAGGCGTCGCCCCGGTGTTTGTAGTCCCGGAACATGTCGAAGCTCGAGCACGCGGGCGAAAGGAGGACCGCGTCGCCGGGCCGAGCCAGGCTCGCTGCACGCGCCACCGCCTCCTCCATGCTCGCGGCGCGCTCCACCGGCGCGGCGTCGCCGATCGCCGCGGCGATACGGTCGGCGGCCTCACCGATGAGGACGGCAGCGCGGCCCCGGCTGCGAAGCGAAACGACGAGCGGATCGTAGGCGCCCAGCTTGTCGCGACCGCCGGCGATGAGCACCACCTTCTCTTCCGCGAGGCCTTCGATGGCGGCGACAGCCGCAGCGACGCTCGTCGCTTTGGAGTCGTCGTAGTAGGTGACGCCGGATTTGTTGGCGACGCGCGAGATCCGGTGAGGCAGCGCCTCGAAGCTCGCCAGGACCGTGCGCACCACCTCGGGATCGGGATCACGATCGTCGACCAGGGCGAGCACGGCGCAGATGTTCGCGGCGTTGTGATCGCCTACGAGGCGGACGTCCTTGCGCGCGTAGCGGATGCCGCGGCGCCGGTCGTAGATGGCCTCGCGATCGAACGCGAACGCGGCGCCGGCTCGATCCACGGGCCCGAACGAGAGGACGGCACCCCCGCCCCGCTCCGCCTCGCGGCGGCAGAGCGCGTCGGCCTCCGGAACCACGGCCGCGCACGACGCGTCTTGGTTCGCGAACATGTTCCCCTTCGCGCGCACGTACGCGTCGAAGCTCGGGTATCGATCGAGGTGGTTGGGGCTGACGTTCAGGAGCGCCGCACGACGCGGACGGAACGTCGGCATCCGCTCGCACTGAAAGCTCGAGAGCTCGAGCACGATGACGCCGTGCCTCGCGACCGATCCGTCGACGAGGACCTCGGCGGGCGGCGTCCCGATGTTCCCGCCCACGAAGGGCCTTGCGCCCAGCGCCTCGAGCATGGCGCCGGCGAGCGTCGTGGTCGTCGTCTTGCCGTTGGATCCGCCGATCCCGATGACCGGGAGATCGGGCAAGAGGCGCCACGCGAGCTCGATCTCGCCGATGACCTCGACGCCGGCGGCTTCTGCCGCCGCCAGCGCAGGGAACGAGGGAACGCCCGGCGAGATGACGACCAAGCTCGCTTCGTCGAAGCGAACCCCGTCGTGACCACCGGCGACGATCCGGACTCCCTGAGCTTCGAGCGCCCTCGCCTCGGACGAGAGCTTGTCGATCGACGCAGCGTCGGTGCCGGTGACCCGAGCCCCGTGCTTCGCGGCGAGCCTCGCCGCGGCGACGCCGCTCCGACCGAGACCCACGACGACGACGTTCGATGATGACAGCTTTGTTGCGAAGGATTGCATGGGCCCTGTCAGGATCGCGCCACGAGGCGGCTCGCAACGACGGAGAGGCCGAGCGAGTTCGATGCTTTCACCAGCACGACGTCGCCGGCTCGCGCTACCTCGAGCGCCAGGTCGGTCGCGGCGCGGGCGTCCGCGGCGCGGCGCACCTCTGCTCCGGACGCCTCGGCAGCCTGGGCCATGGCCTCGGCATCGGCATGCACCACGACGAGGATGGCGGGCCGTGAAGCGGCCGCCGCGCGCCCGACCTCGGCGTGCAGCTCGTCCGAGCGCGCGCCCAGCTCGCGCATGACGCCGAGGATCAGGACGAGGCGGCGTCCCTCGGCCGCGGCGATCTCGCCCGCAGCGCGGACGCTCGCGATCATCGAGGCCGGGTTGGCGTTGTAGGCGTCATCGATGACCAGCATGCCGTCGGGCGCGGCACGCGGCGCGAGGCGGCCATCGTCCGGCTCGCGCAGCGCCTCGAGCGCGCGGGCGATGTCCGACCCTCGCAAGATCGCCGATTCGTCGAGGCCTACGACGACGGCGATCGCGGCGAGCGACGCGTACGCGCCCGCGGTACCCAAGAGCGGGAGGCGAGCCTCGATCCGAGCCTTCGGGCTGCCGGGGCGCTGGACCTCGATCGCGACGTCGGCGCCCTGCGAGCCGAGAGCGGTGCGCGAGACCAGCCGAACGTCGGCGTCCGCCGCCTCGCCGTAGAGGACGTGCCGGCGGGCGCGCGCTCGTACGAGGCCCGCGCGCGCGCCCGGGCTGTCGGCGTTTGCGATCGCCACCCCCCGAGGGCGGCCCGCTGCGAAGATCTCGCTCTTCTCGCGCGCGACGCCCCAGATCGATCCCACCCCCTCGGTGTGGGCGTCGGCGACCAACGTCACGACGGCCGCGTCGGGCTCGACCAGGCTGGAGGCCCAGGCGATCTCGCCCGGCGTGCTCATGCCGATTTCGATGACCGCATCGTCATGCTTATCTTCGAGCCCGAAGAGGACCGTGGGCACTCCGATCGCGTTGTTCAGGTTTCCGACCGACGCGTGGACCGAGCGGCCGAGCGAAGCGAGGAGCGACGCGGTCACGTGGCGCGTGGTCGTCTTGCCCGCAGACCCGGTGATCCCGACGACGCGACGCGAGCCGCGCGCCGCCCATCGCCGGCGGTGGGCCTGCCCCATGAGGCCGAGCGCTCGCAAAGTGTCGGTGACGTGGAGCACCGCGACGCCCGCGGGGACGTCGACGTCACGCGACACGACCACGAGCTTCGCGCCCTTTTGAACTGCGGTCTCGACGTGATCGTGGCCGTCGAACCGCTCGCCGGCGAGCGCGACGAACACCTCACCAGGCCCGACGGCACGCGAGTCCGTCGAGACCCCGATGAACGTGTCTCGGGGCTCTCCCGAGCGCGCTTCGCCGCCGGTCGCGAGGACGATCTCGGCGAGCGAGAACGCGGCTCGGTTCTTGGGCAGCGGCGTCGCCACGCTGTCTTCTCTAAATCAGCGCCCGCGAATCCGCCAGAAAGGCGGGCGACTACCAACCGGCCACGGGCGTGTCACCCGGGACCACTCGGCGTCGAGGCTTTCGGACACATGACGGGGGCGGACCGGCGGACTGTGGTTTGCACGTGCCACAGCATGAGCAATCAATCGAGACGCGCAGAAGGCACCGCCGAGGAGATCGGCGGAAAGATCAAATCCGCCGCAGGCAAGCTCATCGGCAACGAGCAGATGGAAGCCGAGGGCAGGGCCAAGGAGCTGAAGGGCAAGGCGAAGAAGGAGACCGCCAAAGCCGCCGAACGCACGAAGGGAAAGGTCGAAGAGGTGGCCGGGGCGGCGAAAAATCGCATCGGCGCGCTCATCGACAACGAACAGATGGAGGCCGAAGGCAGAGCCAAGGAGCTGAAGGGCGAAGCGCGACAGGGCGCGAACCGCTGACTTCGTGCGGCTCGGTCCCGCTATTTCTTGATGAGATCGACCGTAATCGGGGGGGCCGGCGACGCCGCGGGGGAGCTCGCGGATCCGGCCGACTCGGGCGCGCCCTTCTTGTCGTACCGGAGCTCGGACGAGTAGCCGCCCTTTGCCTTCTTCAGGCTGCGCGCCTGCTCGCCGTCCTCCTCGCGCGAGGTCTCCGGTGCAGCCATGAGGTCGTCGGTGAATTGAACGACGTACTCCTCCTTGGCGGCGACTGCCTGGATCTCGCGCCCGGCAGCCTTGGCCTCTGCCTGGGCGGTGATCGCTTCGAACGCAGCCGTTTCGAGGAGCGTGTCCTGGAACAAGGCGAACAGCTTCGGACCTGCGAACCAACGGACGCCCCGCACCTCGCCGTCGACCGCGTAGGCGAGACCGACGAGGTGCGCCTGATCGGTTGCTCCGGCGAGGACGGCGCGAGCCGCCGTCGAGAGCGCGGCGCGGCGCTTCACCAACTCGGCGTCATCCACCGAAGCCATGAAGGTGCCGGACGCGCTCTTCTTGTCGTGCGCCGAGTTCGCCGAGGCGACCTCTTTCCAGACCTCGCTCTGATCCTTGTCGTGCTGACCGGCCGCGCGGACCTTGTTCGTGGCGAGGACCCTCTGCGGGACGAACTTGCCGCCCGTGTCCTTGCCCTCGCGCGTACCGTTCCACCTGCCTTGCTCGACGCAGAACGCCGAGATGTCGAGCGTCTTGCCGGACGGCACGACGACGTCCTCGCCGATCTGCCGATCCTGCTTGCCGCCCTTCACCATCGTCCCGGCGAGGATCAGGATCGGGAGCTTGTCGCGGTTCTCGATCACCAGCGTGTCGACGCGCGCCCCGCCGCCGCCGCGCTGCTGCTGCTGCTGCATCTCTTCGCCGCCACGGATCGCCTGCGGTCCGTCGCCGCCCACTTCACGGATCTCTGCCGTGCCGGCCGCCATGGCCTTTTCGATCGTCGTGAAGTCCCCGATGTCGCGCGGCTCCTTGGCGTAGACCGCGAACACCGTGAGGTTCTCGACGAGGACGCCGGGGCCGACCCAGATCCCCTTTCCGAGAGAGGGTCCGGTCGCCGCGGTCGCGCCGCCGCCCGATCTCTCGGTGACGCCGGAGCCGGGCTGCGCGCCGGGTGGCGAGCCGACGCCCGATCCCGATGAGCACGCCACGAGGCAGAGCGTTGCGATCAGAAAACAAAGACGTGCGACTTTCGCGGCGACGCGCATGGGGGCGACTCCTCTTGCGAGCCACCCGAACGAGGTAGCCGCTAGGCCATGTCGTCGTGGCAGGCTCGGGTGTGACACCGAGCCTGCCGACAGCTTTGGCCTACCGGATCGGCCTTACCAAGTGAGCGGCTCGGATCCGGTGCACATGCCGTGGGCGCCGCCTTCGGTGAAGGTGCAGTCCCAGCTGCCGTTCGCGCCGGTCACCGTGTAGCCCCCGGCTCCGGTCGTCGTGTCGAGCGAGAGCGTGACGACGAACGATTGACCGTCGACGAAGACGACCCAGCTGTAAGTGTAGGCCGAGCCGTTCCATCCCATCTGTACGCCGTACTCGAAGTCCTGCGTCGTGCCGGCAGCGGTGACGCTGAAGTCGCCGGCCATGATCAGATCGAAGCTCGAAGGCGGCGAGCCCGACATCTCGGTCGCCGCGGTGCCGTCGACGCAGCTCGTCTCTGCGGCGTCGCACACGCCCTGGTACTCGAGGATCGAGTACGTCACGTCGTCCTCGACCTCGGTGGTCGAGACGATCTTGCCCTTCATCTGTCCGGCGGTCATGCAGTCGAGGTCCATCGTGATCGGCTCGCCTTCCTCGCCGGTGCCGTCGACGCAGCTGCCGTAGGGGCCTGCGTCTTGGGGAGACGGCTGTGGCGCCGGAATGCCGACGGCGAACGATGCAGCGGCGCCGGCCGAGTTTCCGCTCATCAGGTTCTGAAACACCTTCGGAGCGCTCGTCGCGTCCATCTTCCCGGACGGGTTCTTCAGCGCCTCCTTGATCGGCCCGGTCATTTCCTGAGCCCTCGCGGAGGGGCTGTCGTCCTCACACCCCGTCAGACCCAAAGCGAAGCAAGAAGCCACGAGTAACGATCCACACGAACGCAACACTGTCATGCTGAGCCTCCTCATAAATCTTTCCTTTTACTACGAGGAGACGTCTTTGAGATAGGCTCGGCGCGGAGGCGCTCGCTCTTTGGTGAGCGAAGCGGATCTCGACGACTCACATGAAGGTGGGAATCCCCCGAGAAGTTGGGCTTGGTGAGCGGCGGGTTGCCGCCACGCCCGAGACGACGCGCCGGCTCATCCTGCTCGGCTTCGAGGTCGTGGTGGAGCCGGGCGCAGGCGAGCTCGCCTCCTTCCAGGACGCCGACTACGAGGCCGCAGGCGCGACAATCGCAACGAACGCGGCGGACGTGTGGTCGGACGTCGACGTCGTCCTCAAGGTGCGGCCGCCCGAGCCGATCGAAGGCGGTACGCACGAGGCCGACCTCATGCGCGAAGGTGCGACGCTCATCTCGTTCATCTGGCCGACCAAGAACCCCGAGCTTCTGGCGAGGCTCTCGGCGCGCAAGGCGACCGTGCTCGCGATGGATCAAATCCCTCGGATCACGCGCGCGCAGAAGATGGACGCGCTCTCGAGCATGGCGAACATCGCCGGCTACCGCGCTGTCATCGAGGCTGCGAGCTTCTTCGGTCGCTTCTTCACGGGGCAAATGACCGCCGCGGG
>JBGTSH010000477.1:0-6191 GCA_041940405.1 Polyangiaceae bacterium | reverse complement strand
GGAGCCATCGACTGCGGGCCCGGCAGCGTGACCGTTCGGAACTCGATCATCACCTCCAACTCGCTCAGCAATGCCATCGACTGCAGCCCCGGCAGCAGCGTGACCTACTCGGCGATCAGCGACGCCGCGTTCGACGGCGATCCCACCAACGTGGGGGTGATGAATTTCGGCGACCTGAACATGGACGCCAACTACGAGATCGGCCCCGGTAGCGTGGCGATCGACGTCGCGCTTTGGGAGCGCGGTGATCCTCCGACCGACATCAACGGCACCTTGCGGCCGGATGTCGGTGGCTCGCCCGATGATGCGGGGGCGGATCGTTCTATCGAGTGAGAGCTTGGACGCTCTAGGTTCGATCCAGACCGTGCCGTTGCGCTCGGGAGGCAAGCGCCGACAGAGCCCGCGATGGCTCGGCCTACGGTTCTGCGAAGACCGCGGCCACGGTGGTTGCTGTGAGCGCGCGGTCGAACCAACGTTGCAACTGAGCTTCGTCGGTGCAGTGATCGAGGCAGGCACGGGACTCGTCGTCGAGCGCGAGGCCGCGCTTGCTCAGCAGTTCCGTGAGGAACTCGAGCTTGCCTTCGAGCTTGCCTTCGAGCTTGCCTTCGAGCTTGCCTTCGAGCTTGCCTTCGGCTCGGCCTTCGGCTCGGCCTTCGGCTCGGCCTTTGTCGAGGCCTGCGATCCGCCCGTCGGCGTAGAGACGCTTGCCCCATTCGCTGCGTGGTTTCCAGTGTTCGAGCTGCATCTCCAATGTGCTCCTCAGGGCGTCGCCGAGCGCGGCGAGCAACGTGTCCCAGTAGTATAACCCCGTGTCGTCGGGTGAAGCCTCCAGCGCAACGGCGAGCGCGAGGCCGATGTCGACGGCGACGGGCTCGCTGGCATGCACCAGCCCAGACAGCAGCGTCCGCTCGAGCGAACGCTTGGCCTCTTCAGGGTCGGTGACCGGTGGAAATTGCGTGGGGCCGACCACGAGCGGGCGCATCGTGACCATGCCAGAGTTGAACGGCCCGGCTGCCCAGGTGGCGATCGCTGGATCGTTGGTGACCACCACCAGAAACGAAGGGACGCGCAGGCGATAATGCTGGCCCGCGTGGTACAGCAGCCAGGAGAACGGCTTGTCGTCGTCCTTGGACAGCTGGATCTCGATGGTGATGGCGGCGAGCGGGTCTGACTCGCCAGGACGATAAAACTCGAGGCCGAGGTCGGCGCGGAGCGGAGGCACGCGGCTTTGGGAAGCCTCGCTGCGACGGCAGCGGAGCTCGACGTCGGGGTCGGGGTGCAGCACGCTGAGCTGCTCCTGCAGCGCAGGGAGCAGCAGCTCGGGGTGCTCGGCGATGAGCTCGACGAGCGCTTCGTGGAGGAGCGAGGCCATGGCTCGACGGTGGTTGTGAAGCCGAAGGGAAGGCGACGCAACTGGGAGAGATCGACCACCCCCGGCCAGTCGGTTGGCCGGGGCCCAGGAGGGGGATATGCGTGGTGTTTGACGGCGTTCCCGTGCATCGGCCTCGGACGCGATCTCCCCCCCAATTGACGAGCGGAGAGGGACGGCATCAGCACCCCTAGGGACGCATCTCCCGCGGGACCGACCACTGGGTTGATGAGCATGGCGCGCGTCGTGGCCGGGCGGCTGAGGTCGGAGGCCTCAGAGGATGTGAATCTATCCAAGTATCGGGCGTGACGGCGCCTCGGCGCCATCCCTCAGCGCCGGGAGGGTTGTTGAGTCTACTGGACCAGGTGGGGCTGGTGCTTTTTGAGGAGGCCCTCGGGGTCCGTAGTTCAGGTTCCCATGGTTGGCCTCACGCCGCCGCCGGCTGGAGCGAGATCCAGCGCAGCAAGTTGTGGGTCAGGGCATGCAGCAGGGCGATGCATCGGACCTTCGGTAAGCCTCGGACCGGTATCTGCTGAAGCCCTCGCCACTTGCGCATATCGCCATGCACAGTCTCGGCGGTTGCAGCCCGGTCCTTATATCGCTCCTTGGCTCTCTTGGTCTTCATCCGCTTCCGCCAGCGAGCAACGTGCTCGGTGTCGTCCGGTTTGGGCTTGTATGGGTCGACCTGGTCGTTTCGAGGAGTGGGCACGGGCATGTAGACCTCGATTTCCCAGTCCTCGATCTGGTCAAGCTGTTCGAGGTTGACGTAGCCCCCGTCCACCAACCAGCGATACGGGCAGTAGCCGGTGCGTCGCTCGACCTGCTCGACCATCGGGACCATCTGCCCGTTGTCGCTGCCGATGTTGGTGACGTCGACCCCGACGATGACTCGCTTGTCCGTGTCCGAGCCAAACTGAAAGTTGTACGCAGGTCGCCAGCCGCCATCGCCCATCTTCATGACCCGGGCTTCGGGGTCAGTCGTGCTGACCCGCGCCTCGGTGCACTTCTTCTTTCCCGAGCGATTCTTCTTCTTGTTCCGCTTCTTGGCCTCTTCGACCTTGGGCATCTCTTCCAGCGCACGTTCGATGGCCTCTTGGCGCTCCCTGGCAGCTCGCTCTTGAGCGGCCTTTCGGCGATTGCTCGACGCCGATGGGTCGCCGTCCAACTCCGCACGCAAGGTCTCGACATGCTCCCTAGCCTGCTCCAGATTTTCCTCGAGCGTTTGGCGACGCCGAAACGACGCTGCCCCTGCGCTCGCCCGAACCCGCATCCCGTCCTGAGCCACGCTCTGTAGGTCGACCAGGCCCTCGTTCATCAAGACGCCCAGCAGGTTGGTCAGCAACTGGTCGAGCTTCTTTTCATGAGTCACCCGGAAATCCGCCAGCGTGTGGTAGTTGGTCGAGACTCCGCCACAGATCCACCGATAGGCGTTGTCCCGAGAGCACAGCCTCTCCAAGTGCCTCGCGCTTCCCACGCCCTCCGCCGTCGCGAACAGCCACAGCGTCAGAAGGATTCGGGGGTCGGTCGCAGGATGTCCAGGCTTGCCCTCCCGGGCCTCGATCGCATCGTAGAAGCTGCTGAGGTCCAGCCGGCCAACCATCTCCCACAGCACCCGGGCTCGATGGCCTTCGGGCAACAGAGAATCCAGGTTGTACTCGCGGAACTCGAATTGGTCTCGTTCCGCTGTCCGAAGTCGAGGTTTCCCTTGGGGCTTTCGAGTCCGCGTCATCTCAGCTCCTGGCCGACGTTATGATCGGCCAGGAGCCCAAAAGTTTCACAGCCTCTCAGCCGAGCGGTTGAGCATCACGACCTTGGCGCCCTTGTTGAGCAGGGTCCGCGCGGCCTGGAAACCCGTCCCGGAGTTCGCCCCGGTAACGAGGTAGGTCTTGCCCGCGAGGTCGCCCAATCGCTCCGGCGTCCACCCCTTCGGACCAAACGGGTTCATCGTTGCGCTCATGATCTGGAACTCCTTCGACGCCCAGCGCGCCGGTGTCGTCGTGCTTGCGCGTTGCCTCAAACGCCTTGCCGTGACAGTGTTGCCACACGTACAGAGGCGTTCCAGGCAGAATCTCCTCGAATATTTGTACGATCGCCTCATCTTGTTCTCGAACGTGGCAACTCGCGCTAGTCTCTCGAGGTTCCGAAGCGGCCGCCCATTCGCAAAGAGGAGGCGAAGATGATCAGGGACCTGATTCGATCGAGTGTCGACCGTCACACGCCGTCGGCTGGGAGCGCCAAGACGCCCTTCGAAGGATTGGAGCTCTTTCGCGTCGTGGCGCCGTTCGAACGAATGCCTGGAATCTACACGCCCAGCGTCTGCGCAATCGTTGCTGGCGAGAAGGTCGTTCACATCGAGGATTCGATCCACGTCTTCAACGAGGACCGGTACGTGTGCGCGACGTTGCCGACACCAGTCCTCGCCGACGTCCCAAGGGCAAGCCCTGAATCGCCGTTGCTCGGAGTGGTCATACAGCTACACACCAACACGATGTCGCGGCTCGTGCTCGAGACCCAGGTTGCATATGGCACCCTGCCCGCGAGCGACGGTCCCCGGCGAGGTTTCGACACCGCGGTCCGCGACGGCCGCTTCGACACCGCCAACGGCCGCTCCCTCCGCTGGCAGATCTGGCGCGAGCAGCGCGGCTCCATCTTCGCCCTCGCCCTCGACGCCAGGCAGAAGCGCGCCGCCGTCGCCGGCTACGGCGCCATCACCGGCGCGGTGGTCGTGCTCGACCTCGCCTCCGGTGCGGTCGTCGCCTCCACCCCGCGCGAGGCCCTCACCGACTCCACCGTCTGGGCCCTCGCCTTCTCCCCCAGCGGGGACCGGGTCGCCTTCGGCAAGTCCGACGGCACCGTCTGGCTGTGGGACCTGGCGAAGAAGGCCGTCCGCAAGCTCGGCGAGCACGGCACCGGCAAGGGCCGCCGCCGCGTCCGCTGGCTCGCCTTCCAGGGCAACGACCGGCTGCTCAGCGCCGGCGCCGACGGCTCGGTCCTCCGCTGGGGGCTGGCCGACCGCACCCGCGAGCTGGCCTTCCGCTTCGACCAGAAGGACCTCGTTTGCGTCGCGGCCAGCCCTGACGGGCGCTGGCTCGCCGCCGGCGGCGATTCCGCCGAGCGCAACCCCGTCGAGCTCCGCTCTCTTGATGGCCGGCAGAAGAAGCGCATTGACCTGCCCGCCGGCTACCACCCGCTCTGCCTTGCCTTCTCCCCCGACGGCGCCCGCCTGGCGGTCGGCGCCTACCGCGTTCCTAGCCCGCGGCCGTTCTGGAAAATCACTGACGGGCCCGTCTTCCTCTGCTCGCTCAAGGACGACACGATCACCCCCGTCCGCGGCCCGCGCACCACCGCCTGGCCGCAGGCCCTCGCCTTCCACCCCGATGGCAAGCGCCTTGCCGTCGCCGGGGGCGCCAACCACGAGGTCGCCCTGTGGGACGTCTCCGCCGCCCCGCGCAAGCGCGACGAGATCTCCGGCCCGGGCCGCTCGCTCTGGGGCGTCGGGCTGTCCGCGGACGGCAAGCAGGTGGGCCTCCTCTCCGAGCGGGACCCTGACCCCGCCACGCCCAACCGCCGCGGCCGGGGCGACTGGCGCGTCTTCGACCTTTCGCGGCAGGCGTGGGCCAGCGTCCCCACCTTCGAGAAGGACCGCGTCCGGCCCGTCCTCGAGTCCGGCGGCTGGAGCGTCGAGCCCGACCCCCGCGTTCCGCGCCGCTGGTTCGCGGTGAAGGGGGCCACGCGCCACGAGTTGCCCCTCGACGCCAGCACCGACCACCACCCGCTGTGCTGGACCTTCCTGCCCACCCCCGCCGGCCGGCCCGCCCGCCTCGCCGTCGGCCATTACTGGGGCCTCAGCGTCTTCGAGCTGACGCCCGCGCGCGCCCGCCGCGTCCGCCTGTTCACCGGCCACCACGGCGAGGTCACGTCCGTCGCCCCGTCGAAGGACGGCAAGCTCCTCGTCTCCGCCTCCTCTGACCAGACCCTCGCCGCGTGGTCGTTGGCCGACTGGCCGACGAAGAACGAACTGGGCGCCCGTTTCGAGCTCGACGGCGGGCGCCTCGTCGCCACCCGGGTGGACGCCGGTGGCCCCGCCTGGGAGCTCGGCCTGTCGAAGGGGGACGTCGTCACCCGCCTGGCCTACGACGCGAAGCTCGTCTACGACACGGGCGCCCGGCCCGTCGGCACTGCCAAGGGCGCCCTCGACCGGCTGGCCGACCCCGTCGTGGGCCGGGAGCTCTACTTCGAGTGGACCAGGCCGGGCGACAACGGCCGGTGGCGGGGCCTGACCACCGTCCGCCAGCGCCCGCTGTGGCGGTTCTTCCCCGCCTTCGACCGCCCCGGTGACCCCGACTGGGTGCTGTGGCTGTGGCATAGCTTCGACTACGCGACGTCGACGCGCGGCGACTACCACATCGGCTGGCAGGTCAACGCCGGCATCGGCAACGCCCCGCGCTTCTACCGCGCGGAGCAGTTCCGCAACCGCTTCCACAACCCCGGCCGGGTCTTCGCCGCCCTCGGGGGGGCCGCCCCGGCCGACCGCCCGTCGCTGCTCCGCCTCGAGCCGCCCGAGCTCCGCCTCGAGGTCCCCGACCGCCAGGTGGGCACCGACGGGCTCAAGGTCACCCTGACCATCAAGCCGCGCGGCCCGCTCGCCACCCAGCAGGTCGGCGACGCCACCCTGTGGGTCAATGACTACCAGTTCCGCCACTGGGCCAGCGCCCCCGGCAAGGGCGAGCACACCCAGACGCTCACCATCCCCGCCGCCGCGTTCCGCCGGGGGCCCAACCAGGTCACCCTGCAGTGCAGCAATGCCGACGACGCCGGCCGG
>JBGTSH010000476.1:0-6220 GCA_041940405.1 Polyangiaceae bacterium | reverse complement strand
CCCGCGCCCCAACCGCGGGGTCTCGTCGAGCCGCGTGCGGCTGACCGGCGCGAGAGCCGTGGCTGCCGGGCGGAGCATTCGCCTTCGCCCGCAGCCGGGTGAAGCGCCCTTCGCAACGCTGACCAGCAGCGGCGAGCGACTCGCGCTGTCGCTCGAGGTCGTCTCGGTGCTCGGCGACTTCACCCGGGTGCGCTTCTTCACGAGCCACGCGAGGTTCGATGCCTGGGTCGCCAGCAAAGAGATCGACCGGCAGTCGTTCGGCTTCGGCCTCGGACGAAGGTCGGGGATCTGCCACACGAGCCGCGGCACGATCTCTCCGGTCGCGCGCGCGCTCGTTACCGAAGACACCACCGTCATGATCGGCCGCTCGGCTCGTCGATTCACGGCACCTTCGCTGCAACTGGTCGCCGGCGCAGACGTCCGCGTCATGGAGCGCCAGGGCGGCTTCGCTTGGGTGATCCCGCAGGGCCGCATCCGGCCGCACGAGAGCGTCGCCTTCTACGTCCCCGAGTCGGTGCTCGGACCCGAGCGTCAGCTCTGAGCGACGTCGGCGCGCAGGCGGTCGAGCGCGCGCGCGGGGCCCCTCACCAAGAGGTGCGTGCCGTTCTCGTCGTAGCGCTCGCTGACGACGGAGGCTGCCTCGTGCACTTTGCGGACGAGGCCGTGACGCGCGTACGGAACGAAGAGCTCGCACTCGTCGAAGGCGCCGTCGAAGAAGGTGACGATCTCTTCACGCACGCGCAGGACGTCGGCGCGGTCCTTGGCCGAGATGACGAGGGCGTCAGGAAATTCGCGCGCGAGGGCGCGGAGCTCCTCGGGGGAGAGGCGATCGCGCTTGTTCAGGACGAGGCGCGACGGGACGTCGACGACGCCGATGTCGCCGAGGACGTCGTGCGTGACCTGGAGCTGCTCGCGGAACGTCGGGTCCGAGGCGTCGACCAGGAAGAGGAGGAGCGATGCTTCGTGCGCTTCGTCGAGCGTAGAGCGGAACGAGGCGACGAGCTGGTGCGGTAGCTTCTTGATGAAGCCGACCGTGTCGCTGACCAAGATGCGCGGCTCGGTCTCGGGCTTGAGCGAGCGCACCGTGGTGTCGAGCGTCGCGAAGAGCTTGTCGGCGACGTAGACCTCGCTGCCGGTGAGCGCACGCATGAGCGTCGACTTTCCGGCGTTGGTGTAGCCGACGAGCGCGACCCGTCGCTGGTCCTTGCGGCCTGCGCGGCGCGTCGCCTGCTCGGTCTGGATGTGCGCGATCTCTTGCTTGAGCTCGGCGATGCGGTCGCGGATGCGGCGCCGATCGAGCTCGACCGCGCTCTCTCCCGCGCCTTTGCCGCCGATGCCGCCTCGTTGTCGGTCGGCGCCTGCGCCCGCTTCACGCAACCGGGGCGCGACGTACATCAGCCGCGCGATCTCGACCTGAAGCCGCGCTTCACGGCTCTTCGCGTGGCGGTGGAAGATCTCGACGATGACCTGCGTGCGATCGAGGACCTCTGCGCCCGTGGCCTGCTCGAGGTTTTTCTGCTCGCGCGGCGAGAGCTCGTGATCGACGACGATGACCTCGGCCTTGCGCGACGGCTTGGGGAAGTGAGACGCCGCCTCGTCGTGCGCGTCGAAGGCGTCGTGCCCGTCGTCGGCGAAGTGCGCCTCGTCATCGAGCTGGTCTTCCTCTTCTTCGGCCGCCTCTTTCTCGCGCCGATCGCGGAGCTTGTTCTTGCGAACGACGTTCGGTTGGACTTTGCCGGTGCCGCCGGTCCACGCCGCGAGCTCCTGGAGCTTGCCGAGGCCGAGGACGGTGCCGGCACGCCCGTGTGCACGCCGCTGCGTTACCGATCCGATCACGTCGAGGCCGAGCGTGTGGGCGAGCCGCCCGAGCTCGGCGAGATCGGCTTCATGGGCTTCGTCGGTTACGCCCGGGAGCTGGAGCGATACCAGGACGGCGGGCGGACGTTCTTCGGGGGGATCGTGCAAGGGGACGCGTGGACATAGCACGACGTCCGAAGAGCGCGATCGCCAGCGCGAGGACCCAGAACGCCCCATGGGGCGCGCCCGAATCCGAGCCGGTCCGGCACGCGCAGCCGCGCTCGCTCATCGGCTCGGACGGGGGGGCCGAAGCGGGGGATTTGTCGCGCGTCACCGCTTCGCGGCTCGGCTCGTCGACGCTTCCGGCGCCGCCCTGAGGCTTCGGCTCTGCGCCGGCGCGAAGCTTGGTCTCGCCGCCATCGGGCGTGAGACCCTCGATTTCAGCCGGTTGCCACAAAAGCTCCGGCGCTCCGCCCGGCACGCGAGACGAGCGATCGAACGCGACGAAGCTCGTGAACCGCGAGACGAGCCCGAACTCGAGACCGAGGCGCGTGATCGCGAGCGCGGCGCCGGCGTTGCCTGCCGCGAGGTCGGCGTCGAGCGCGGCGATCTTCGCGCGTGCCCAGAGCGGGCCGAGGACGTCGCGCGCGGGACCGCCCGTGCGAACGTTGACCGGGATCTCGACCGCGCCCGCGGCCGATCGCGCGCGGACCGTCGGTCCGCGCTTGGGATCGCCGGTGAAGCGACCGTGGATGACGAGCGGCCGGCTCGCGAGCAGATCGGGCAGCTCGGCCGGTTGGAGCTCTGCCGGCTGAAGGCCGCCCCAATCGATGGTCACGTCGCGCAGGACCGGGTGATCGATGTAGCGGAAGAACGACGAGACGGCGCGCTCGGGCGTCTCGCGCGTCGAGACGTAGACCGCGGCGCCTTTCCCTTCTCGAGCGATGGATGACAGAAGCGCTCGGTTCGGTGCGGGACCCACGCCGAGCGTAAATACCTTCGCCTTGCGTCCTGCTTTCTCGAGGCTGCCGACGAGCTTGCGAGTCTCGCGAAGGATGAGATCGTCGGCGCTGATGAAGCCGTCGGTGACGAAGAAGACGTAGCGGTGGCGATCGGCGTCGCCCGTCTGCGTCGAGAGCGCCGAGCCGATCGCGTCGACGAAGAACGTCCCGCCACCGGCCTGCATGCGATCGACGAACGCGAGCGCTTCGGTCACCGATTCCTCGTCGGCTGGGCGCGGCGCATCGAACGCGCGCCCTGTGCCGTTCGAGAAGGTGAGCACATCGAAGGTGTCGACCGGTCGCAACTTGGAGAGCGCCAGCGCGAGCGCGCGCTTCGAGAGCGCAAGCGGCTGCCCGGCCATCGATCCGGAGACGTCGACGACGAACAGGATCTCGCGCTTGCCGACGGCGGTGTCGACGTCGATGAGCGGAGGCTCGACGGTGAGCGTGAAGAACCCGCTCGCCCCCGGGCTCGTCTCGAGCGTGGCGCGCGGACGATCGGACGCAGCCTCGTACCTGAGAACGAAGTCGCGGTTCTTGATCTTGTCCTTCTTGGCCAGGAGGACGTGCTTCGTGCCTCGCTGGCTCTCGTAAGACGTCACCTCGTGCGTGACGCCGACGAAGCCTTTGGGCGCGAGGTTGGCGTCGGCGACGACCTCGACCGTGATGTCGGCACCCGACCGCTCGCCCTTGCCGAGATACGGCGGCGTCAGGCGCGAGGTGCCGGTCGTGACGCGCGGGCCGACGACCATCGGAAAGACGACCTCGTAGACGCCGGCGTCGTAGGTGAGGTCTTGCACGTAGCGGGTCGTCACCTCGATCGCGGCGCCCGGCTCGATGTTGGCGATCGACTGCACGAAGACGTTCGCGCGCTCTTGCTCGAGCAGCGCTGCGCGGAGGCCCCCCTTCTTTGCGGCGCGGTAGGTCGCCTGCGCGCGGCTCCGCTCGTCGATCTTCGCTTCGATCTTGCGCTCGCCGACCTTCATCGTGAAGCCGGTGACCGCGGCGTTCTCGGGCAGAGGAAAGACGTAGAGGACTTCGATCGGGGCCTTCTTGGGGTTCTCGAAGCGCTGCGCGACCTCGACACGTGCGAACGACCCGAGGAGCTCGAGCTTGGCGTTGGTCGACTTCAGCGGGAGGCGCGCCGACGCAGCGCTCGGATCCGGCGAGGGCTCCTCGACGAGGAGGCTCGGCAGATCACCGGGCGCGGTGAGGACCGGCAGATCGCGAATCGGACGAGCCTTGCCCGGCGGGGCAGGCGACAGCGGAGGCTCGTCGGGGACGGGCTCGGCGCTGGCCACCGGGGGCGAGGGTGGCGGCTCGGGTGCGGGGGCAGCCCAAGGGGGTGTATCGTGCGTCGCCGGGCCGGGTGAAGGCGTGACGGCGCTGGACCCGCCGCACGCGACGAGCATGACGACCATCAGCACGCAGAAGTGTCGCGCGACGTTCATCGGAACCCGGAGGTCTGGGGCCAACGCAGAGGCTCGCTCGACCTTACACTGGGTCTTCGCATTCGCGCTCCTCGCAACCCTGACGGGGTGCGGATCGGCGCCTTCGCGGGCGGATACGGCCGCGCCCCCGCCGGCTGACATGCCTCCCGCGCCTCCTCCCGAGGGACCGAAGGACGATCGGGACGGCCAGCAGGATCTCGCGCCGGTCGATCGCGAGCGTCACCTCGAAGATGCCCTGCGCGAGATCGACGTCGCGGAGCGCGCGATCGAAAAGAGCATCGAAGACAAGAAGAAGAAGCCGGAGACGCCCCAGACACCCGGCGAGCAAGCGGGCACCGGGGCGTGCGATACGGCGTGTCGCGCGCTCGGCTCGATGGAAAAGTCGGCGGTCTACGTCTGCCGGCTCGCCGGACCCGGGGATCCGCGCTGTCGCAACGCACAGGACCGCGTAAAGAGCGCGCGCAACAAGGTCGAGCGGGCCGCGTGCTCGTGCCCGGTGCCGGTCGCGCTCCATCAGGGCGCAAGCTGTCCCGTCAAAACGTCGTTGGATGATGAGGAGTCACTGGATGAACGTTACGAAGCGCGCGTTGTGGCTGGGATTGGCGTTCCTGGCTTGGGGCTGCTCGGCCTGCGCCGGCAGCAAACCCGCTGATCGCGAGCCCGCCCAAGAACAGGATCCTGGCGACTGGCCCAAGCCGCCGCCGTCAGTAGCGACGGCCGAGCCCGAGGCTGCACCGACCGCGCCGGCGAACGACACGAGCGCTCCCGCCGGCGATTGGGTGTCGGCTTCGTGTGGGCAGAGAACCTATGCGCGCGAGATCTCGCTCGGCAAAGACGGCAGCTTCAGCGCGCGCGACCTCGTATCGCCGTGCCCGCCCGACAAGCAGTGCGTCTGGTCCGGGATCGTCGATCGCTCCGGCAAGTGGGCGATGAAAGAGTCGACCGTGATCCTGACCGTCGAGAAGGGCGCCGACGGCAAAGCCGGTCAGCCGTTTCCGTCGCAGATTCCGTTCACGAACGGCGCTCTCGTCGAAGACGGCGGCTGCACCTACCAGAAGAAGTAGCTACTTCGCTGTCGCCTTCACGGTGCCGCCCTTCACGACGGTGGCGAGCTCTCGGAACGAGACGACGCGCGTCTCGGGACAGCGCTTCTCGCCGCCGACCGGGCAGCCCGACAGCGCGTGCTCGATCGTCTCTTCGAGGACCGGAAGGTACGTGCCGTCGCCCCACGACGCGAAATGGTGGCCGATGTTCCACGGCCGGCGGCCGGCTTTGTACGAAGCCTCGAGCGCGGCGCGATAGTCGTCGCGCATTCGCTCGGGCGAGCCCTTCTCGAGGCGGTAGTTGTAGTCCATCGGGATCGCGAGCGCGCCGGGGTGCGGCATCAGCGCGAGCTGGAGGATCTTTCGATCGCCGGAAGCGAGGAAGTACGGCGGCTCGGGCGGGCTCTGCGCTTGGCTGGTGTCGTAGACGTAGCCGCGGCGAATGAGCGCTTGGTAGAGGGCGTCGTTCACGCCGAGGTACGGTGCGCGAAAGCCGAAGATGCGATACGGCACGAGCCGCTTGCTCTTCGGGTTCGCGTTGCCCTTCGCGTCGAAGAGGGTCTCGCCGTCGAAAAGCGTGATGCGGGCTCCAACATTGCGCATGGCTTTCAAAGCACCTTCGGCCCGAACAGCGGACTGGTTGCGCTGCTCGAAGCAGAGGTCGCAGAGATCGTAGTCTTGACGCCTGGGAACGACGATATTGGCGCAGCCTCGTTGGTGCAACTGCTCGACGACGTATCGACCTAAGAACCCGGCGCCACCTGTGACGATGACGCGTTGGTTGGTCCAAAAATTCACCGTCTACTCCCTTCCTGGTTGGCGATTGACCGAGTTGGGTGATTCATGGTTTGACTCGTGATGAGGGGTTGACTGGTGATGTATCGCGGTACCAGCTGCCGAGCTGCTCTCGCACGGCACGTTGTCCCTT